>DBRF01000019.1 GCA_002305795.1 Ruminococcaceae bacterium UBA1375 | reverse complement strand
CAATATGTTTGACAAACCTACAGGGAATCTCTGCGATATTTTCTCAGTTGACAAATAAAGGGTTATGCTTTACCATAAAATAAAGAAAGCAGTACAGATACCCTCCTGATTTTTAATGAGGTGAGGATTTGAAAACCTTTGATTTATCCCGAATCGAGTCCACGAACTTAGACTATAAAGCACAGCTGGAAATCAAAAAGCCAAAGAGCTGGCTCAAATCGGTTTCTGCCTTTGCCAACACCGGCG
This sequence comes from Ruminococcaceae bacterium UBA1375, assembly GCA_002305795.1. Lineage (GTDB taxonomy): Bacteria > Bacillota > Clostridia > Oscillospirales > Ruminococcaceae > Egerieicola > Egerieicola faecalis. The sequence goes on along the minus strand of DBRF01000019.1, from coordinate 21,623 downwards.
GTGGGCATATTTTATTCGGAGTGACCGACGACACCCACCAGGCCGTGGGATTGGAAGAAGGGCAGCAGGCAGCCAGTAAAATTTCGGAATTGATTGCCGCAAAGATTACGCCGGCGCCCAGGTACTGGATTTCTGAATTGGAGGCGGACACCGAAGGCAGAATCTGCATTGATTTATTTGTCGCCAACGGCCCAGCCTATCCCTACTATTATTCTCAAGATCGCAGCCGCGAGGTTTATGTCCGCCACGGGGACCGTTCCGAACTGGCATCCTCCAACGAACTTAACAACCTTATCTTAAAAGGGCAAAATAAAACCTTCGATTCCCTGCCCAGCCACTATAAGCTTTCCGATGTCAGCTTCACGTTGCTCAACGCCACCTACAAAAAAGAAACCGGCGATGAATTGATTTTCCCCCGGGACCTGGTTTCCATGGGACTTTTAACGGAAAGCAGTCAAGTAACCAACGGCGGCCTGCTGTTATGCGATCAAGGTTTTTGAAACAGTCGAAAATTGTCTGCACTCGATGGAAGGGCTGCGAAAAAGGGTCCATCGATGGAGACGCCTTGGACGATCAAGAATTTTCCGAAGCCAGCTTAATCTCCCTTTTGACCAACGCTGAAGCCTTTGTTCGCAATAATTCCAAAAGCCCATGGACCATCCGGGGCATGCACCGGGAAGAACACAGCGATTACCCCTTCCGGGCTGTACGGGAAGTTTTGGTCAACGCCATGATCCACCGAGATTATCAAATTGTCGGCACTGAAATTCACATAGATATGTTTGACGACCGGATGGAAATCTCCTCTCCAGGCGGTATGCTGAATGGAAGCCGGATTCAGGATTTGGATCTTCGCCATGTGCCTTCCATGCGCCGCAATGAGATCATATCTGATTTATTTGGCCGCCTGCATTTTATGGAACGACGGGGAAGCGGCATCGGGCGTATTTTAAATTCTTATGGAAAAACCTCGATTCTGCCTCAGTTTTCTTCCAATGAATTTTTCTTTCTAGTTATCCTTCCGAATCGAAGTGCCATAGATCCCCATACCGAACCGGCAAAAACAAAACTTGCAGGTACGATAACTTCCTCAAATCAAGAGAAACCTCAATTTGCAGGTACGATAACTCCCTTAAATCAAGAGAAAATTCAACTTGGAGGTACGATAACTCCTTCTGATGCTGAAACGGATAACGTTGACACAGAATCGGAAAACCAAGAATGGAAGAATTTTCAAAATCTTCTTCTCAAACAATCGGAAGGGAAATTCCGCCAACGAACCATCCAACGGATTATGGCGTTGTTTTCCCGCTATGGTTACAGTTATAGCTTTAACCGGCGCAATGTAGCTGAGCTGTTCCACATCGCCGAAAACAACGCATCCCTACTGATTAAAAAATGTCTCGCAATAGGTATCATTGAAAAAGTCAAAAAAGATGTATACCGTTTCTGTAAGACAAGTGAAACGGTATAGGGTCTCCTTATCTTCCCCCATTCACACATTCCCCCCTTCCCCCATAGGATACCTAAGAAAGAGCTTCCGGCGGCGGGGGAAGGACGCCGAAAGCGCCTCGCCTCCTTCCCCGTTTGGTAAGGAGTGGTTTTCGTGGCAGAACACAAGGACCTCCCCGGCGTGGGAGCGGTAGGCGCAGGCTGCTTCAAGGAAGCGGTGTGCATCAACGCAAATCGTATTTACGACTCTTGTTCAGAAAAAGACTGCGTGGAAGGCATGGTGCTGTACTTCACCAGCGACGCCCAGCCTGCGGTGAATGGCGCCACCGGCGTGCGGTGCCGGGACGTGACCCTGCTGGGAGTGGACCTGGACGTGGACAGCGTGCCCTTTAACAAGGGCTTTTATTCGGTGGATATGACCTTCTATGTGAAGGTGGACCTGGAGCTGGTAGGAGGCTGTCCCTGCGACACCCAGGCCAGCGGGCTGGGGATCTACACCAAAAAGGTGATCCTCTACGGCAGCGAAGGCAACGTCAATGTCTTCTCCTCCGACAACAGCAACTGCGGCCTGCTGGAGCCCAGCTCTACCTCCCCCATTGCCACCGTCAAGGTGGCCAACCCCATCTGCCTGGCCCACAAGCTCTGCGACACGTCGGAGACCCGCTCGGTGACGGTGAACGTCCCCAACGCCATCGCCGCCCAGTTCGGCGCCAGCCCCTGCGGCTTTGCGGAAGTCTGCGTCAACAAAATCGTGCTGGTGACCCTGGGCATCTTCTCCATCGTCTCCCTGGAACGGAAGGTGCAGATGATGATTCCGGTGTACGATTACAGCTTGCCGGATAAGGAATGCCTGCCGGTGAACGATTCCCCCTGCGAAATGTTCAAGCGGATCAAGTTCCCGGTGGACGAATTTTTCCCGCCCCGGCTCAACGAATCCGGGGAGAATTAAAGTCTCTCCCTCCCCTGACTGCCGCCCCTCCGGTACCCATCGGAGGGGATTTTTCTTTCCAATTTGGAGAAACAAAAAGAAATACAACTATTTGTAGTGAAAAAAGCCGTAAAAAAATCCCTCCGGTTTCCCGGAGGGACTTCTCATGGAGAGTTCTCTGAAAAGCAGGATTGCTTTACAGGGAGCCGTTGACCATCTGTGCCAGGGTCATCACATCCAGCACGTCCACTTCCCCGTCGCCGGTGAAGTCTACAGGAGTAATGTCCACAGGTTTGCCCACCACATACTGAGCCAGGGTCATGACATCCAGCACATCCAGCACGCCGTCGTCGTTCAGGTCGCCCTCGATGGGCTGCACCGCAGCGATGGCTTCCCGCAGCGCCTGGTCGGCGTCATCCACCTGCTGCTGGGTGGCGGAAGGATTCTGGTACACGGCGGAAGCGGTTTCCATGGCCGCCAGCAGGTTGGCCTGCTGGTCCTCGGTCATACTGCTGTCCAGACGGGAAGCCTGAAGCATAGCGTCCAGCAGCTGGCTCTTGTTCACTTCCGGGGTAGTGGGGGCGTTGCCCTGATAGAGAGCGGCCACTTCCTGGGCGCTCATGGCTCTGTTGTAGAGATACAGCTCATCCATAGCGCCCTGAATGGCGGTATCCCAGTAGTTGACCCCAAGGAAGATGTTGTCCACCTTGCTGGCCACCTGGGCAATGCTGCCGGAGCAGATTGCATTGCCGTTGACGTACACCGTAGCCTGACCGTTGTTGGCGGTAACGGTGATGTGGGTCCACACACCCTGCTGCATCTGGGCGGTGTCGTTGTAGTTATCGTAGTAGGTGCCGCCGTTAAAGCTCCAGACCATGGGGCCCAGATGTCCCAGCCAGCCGGAGGGGGTGATGCTCACCCAGCGGTTATCCCGGTCGTTGTCGTCGCAGAAGAACACGGCGCCGGTGTAGGCCGGGGCGTTGTCGTCCTTCAGCCAGAAGGAGACGGTGTATTCTTCCCCGGTGAGGGGGTTGTCCAGCTTCAGGCCGTTGGAGCCGGTGAGCTGGTAGGCGCTGCCGGTGGCACCGTTGGCGCCCTCGGTGTAGGCGGCTTCCCCGCCGCTGCCGTTGGCCCGGCTGCCCACCACTTCGCCGGTGGAGCCGTCCACGCTGTTTTCCAGGGTGCCGTCAAAGCTGTAGTAAGCCAGCAGGTTTTCTTCGGTTACCGGGACGGAAACCTCGGTGAGCAGATCCAAAGCATCGCTGAGGTCAGCGGCAGCCTTGTTGATCTCTGCCTGGGTGGCGTCGCTGTCCAGCAGCGCCTGAGCGGTTTGGGCGGCCTGTTCCACGGCGGCCCAGCTGTCGGAGGTGTACACCACTTCATAGGTTTGGCGTTCGGCATACTGGGCCAGCTTGCTTTCCAGCCGGGAGGTGTCCGCCTGGGCGGTATCCTGGCCGGGCACTGCCGCCACGCTGCCGAAGCCGGTGAGGGAAGCGATAGTCAGGTTGCTGATCACCGGGGCGGTGGAGTTCACCAGAGAGGAGAATTGATAGGAGTTGTCGTTGTAGAAGCGGATGGTGTTTTCCCCTTCATTCAGGGTCACCAGCACTTCCACGGTGCGGTAGCTGTCCCAGCTGTAGGTGTTGCGGAAGTAGACCGTTTCCGGTTCGCCGCCGTTGACCGAAACCTGCATATACCGCTCCACCAGGTCCACGTTGTAGGGGTGGACGTAGGTGGTGCCATCGGCTTTGAGCATCACCGGGGCAGGTTCGTCGTTGGAATAGGTAATGCCAAGGCTGTACACCCCGGCGGCGGAAGCGTCTACGGTGACTTCGGCGTAGTTGCTTTCCGCCAGCTGCTTGTTTTCCTCATCCGTCAGGTCGCTCCGGGACACATCCTGACCGATGCCCAGCTGGGTCAGCACCAGTCCGTCGGAGCTTTGAGCATATTCCTGTTCTTCCAGATAGGGATTGGTGCCGTAGATGGTAAGTTCGGAGGCATTGATGGAGGGCACCCCTTCGGTTCCCAGGTAGGTGAAGGTCACATCTCCCAGGATGGCGTCCCCGGCGGTAGTAGCCAGCTGCATGGTGGAAGCGCCCTGAGGCAGATACACGGTGCCCAGTTCCACGGCGCCGGAAGCGGCGGGTGAAGCGCTGCCCACGGGGGTGTAGTAGGTGGAGACGGTGGAGTAGCTGTCCGCATCGGCGGCGTAGTCAATGCCCTGCAGGGACAGGTTCAGGGTGGGCTGGGCGTCGATCCAATCCCAGAACTGAACGCTGACCTGGTAGTACCCGGTCTGGGGGGCCACGGCGGTGAACTGGGTGACGTTTCCGGTGGAAGTCTGCAAGGACTGGGCGGAAACCGAGGCGTTGGTGGACTTGCGCACCGCTTCATTCAGGGAAACGGTGAAGTCGTTCCGGCCTTCGGCGATCTGGTCGGTATCCGCCACGCCGACGAAGTCCAAATCAATCTTGTCCACATTGGCCACCAGCTGGAGGTTACCCAGGCTGCCCTGGTCGCCGTTGATGTGGGTGAAGGTAATGGTGTGTTCCCCTTCGGTGAGGTACACGTCGATATCGTGGTGGGTCTTGTAGTCCCACTTCACGGTGGTTTCCAGATACAGCACCTGCTGATCCAATTCATCCACCTGCATACCAAAGGGCAGGGTCTGGCCGATGGCACGGTTCTGGCCTGCGCCGTCCGGCTCTAAGGTTTCGGCGTCCACAAAGGGAGCCTGGATGGAGTAGAAGAGATCCAGCTCGTACACTCCGGTTTCGGGCACGTCCACGGTGAACTGCACCCCGTCGCCGTTGTTGTTGATATTGCCCACAATGGCACGGCCGGAGGTGGCCATGTCGTTGGTGCCGGTCTTGGTGTACACCTGAGCTCCGCCCAGCAGGGCAGCGTCTTCCGCTTCATAGCTCAGGGTGGACATGGAGCAGACCGCGCTGGCTTCCCCGGCCCTGTCGGTGGGGGTGAACACGGCGTAGTAGGCATCCATTTCATCGGTGCCGGTGACGGTGACGGTGAGGGTGTTGTCCACCACCTGCACCGGGCCGTCGTAGATCACCTGAGGCTGGGAGGTAATGCCCATCTGGCCGGAATAGCCCACCCCATACACCTTCACGTTTACCGCGCCGTTGACTCCCGCCAAAGCGGTGGCGTCCATGTTGGTGAGGCGAATGGTTTCATTCTCTTCCAGGGTGGAGCCGCCGAAAAGGGAGTAGGCGATGTTGTTGTCCTCATCGTAGGAGGTCAGGCCGTAGTAGGTGTCCTCCAGGTTGTAGAAGGCTTCGGCCTTTTCTTCCTCGGTGGCGTTGGGGTTATTGTTGAAGATGTAAGCACGCTGGGTACCGGTCATCTGGGAGTACCAGTGATACAGCCACCAGGTGGAGTTGGGATTGAACTGGTCGGCAGCCATTTCATTTAAGGTGTTGGCCAAACCCCAGTAAGCCATGCAGCCGGAGATGTCCTGGTCCTCCAGCATGGAGAGCCACTTCACCAGCCGTCCGGGAGAGCCGATGTCGTCAAACAGGGCGTATTCGTTTACCACGATTTCCGGCATGGCATCCGCCGGGTAGTACTGGCTCAGCAGAGCGGTCATATCCAGGCAGTGGTTGTAGAAGGTGATGGTGGAATCTCCCTTCATCCCGGCGTCGTTGGGGTCGTTGGCATTGGCCAGGTTGCCTCCGTCGTACAGCTCATGCCAGGTGACGATTTCCGGCAGGCAGTCGTGCTGGTAGCAGTAGGCAAAGAAGTCCTGGTTCCAGGTCTTGGAATAGTTGGTGGTGTTGGGGCCGGCGCACTTGGCGTTGGGGTCGATGGCGTGGATGGCGTCGTAAATCTGTTCCCAGGCGGCGCAGAAGGCGTCCATCTGATAGCCGCCAAACCAAATGGTGTCCGGCTCGTTAAACAGCACATAGTTGTAAAGGCTGGCTTCTTCTTCATTTAAAACGTACCAGGCCCCATCGCTGCCCAAGAAGGTACCTTCGTCCCCCTCTTCGGCGGGATCGCAGATCATCTTGTAAAGGATGGATTCCACGGTCTTCTGGTAGGAGTCGAAGTCAATGGCGCCGCTGGCGGTGGTGGGGGCGTCGTAGGGCCATTCCAGATAGTAGTCCTGTAAGTACACCTGAATGGCCTGGACCCCTGCCGCTTCCAGGGCGGAGCTGGTGCGCACCGCGTCGCCGCTGGGGTGCTGCTGGCCGTCCATGGCCTTCTGCACCAAAAAGCTGGGGCTCAAGCCTTCCACCAGGGAGATGGAGGGCACGTTGATGTCGGCGGTGCCGTAAAGGAAGCCGGTGGCGCCGTGGGAGAGGGGGGATTCATTGGCCATGTCAAAGGAGGCCACCGCCCCTTCCCCGGTGTCGGCGGGATACTGATAACTGTCGTACAATGCTTTCACCTGCCCGGCAGTCAACGCCTGGGTGTACACCCCGAAGTCGTCGATGCTGCCCATAAAGTCTTGGTCAGAAGTGTAGTAGCTCTGACCCAGAGAAGAATAGGTCAGGCTTTGGATGTAGTCGTTTTCAAACAGGGCGGCCATGGCGGCAGAGACAGAGCCGGTGCCCTGCTGGGCGTCCTGATAGGAGACCTCTTCCCCATTCAGATAAACGCTGTAATCGCTGTCAGTCATGGTGACGGTGAGCATCTGCCACTCTCCCTTGGTCAGGTGAGTGGAGTAGTTGATCTTGCAGGTGACCCCTGCATTTTGGTTGGGCTGTCCCACATAGATGGTGGTGTCGTACACTTCACCGCCCACCGCCAGGGCAAAGTCCGGGTCGCTCCAGCTGCCGTCGTTGCCGGAGTTGGTCTGGCCCAGCTCCACGGCGTTGGCGTCAAAGAGCTTCATGTAAGCGGTGGAAGAAGTGCTGGGCTTCACCCACATGGTGAGGGTCACCCCGTCGGTGCCGTTGACATGGGAGAAAATGCCCTCCGGCAGCCGCAAATTGGAACTGCCGTTGTTGCCGCCGGAAAGCCGCAGCACATTGGAACTGCCGTTTGCAGTGGGAACGTCGGCGTCGTAACTCACCTGGGCGCTGCCTTCCAAAAAGGCGGCGGCGATGGTGCTTCCGCTGCTTTCCACCACCTGGTCGGCAACCTGCTCAAAGGTGAACAGGTAGTCCGGCTGGGGAAGGGTTTCCGCCGCACTCACCGCCGGCAGTCCTGCTGTCATGGTGGAGAGCATGGCGGCTGCCACCAAACCGGACAGCCATCGTTTGCATTTCATTGTTTTCACTCCTTTTACAGTCTGGCAGCAGATGTTGTTTTGTTTTCCATTTCTTCATGTTCCGATGTTTTACGGCGGGGGCCGAGAAAAGCCGCAATAGGGAAACAAAATGGAAATAGGCCACAAAACTCTGCTGTCTCTTTGGAAATATGGCTTCTATCACGTTTTAGTATACCAAAGGCAAAAAGGCATGTAAAGGGAGGAATGTTAGAAGTTTTTTGTTGATATGTTTGTTTATGTGTAGTTCTGGGGACCAAGGCCCATGCTCACCTGCAGCGCCCGGTCCACCCGGTTCATGCTGGCGGCGTCCAGGCAGCCGGTGCGTTCCCGCAGGCGGCGCTTGTCAATGGTGCGGATTTGTTCCAGCAGCACAATGGAGTTGCGAGTCAAGCCGCAGCGGGAGGGGTCGATGGGGATGTGGGTGGGCAGGTCCGGTTTGTCGGTACGGCTGGTGATGGCGGCGGCGATGACGGTGGGGCTGAAGCGGTTGCCTCGGTCGTTTTGGATGATCAGCACCGGGCGCACACCCCCCTGCTCCGAACCCACCACCGGACTGAGGTCGGCGTAATAAATTTCCCCCCGGGAAACCGAATGGTTCATAGCAATGCTCCTTTCCAAAGGATAGGTGTTTAGTCACAGTATGTTCGAAATAGAAAAAAATTATGCGCCCCAGAAAAAATGAAATGCCGCCGGGCGGCAGGGGAAAACCCTTCCGGTTGGGGGCAGCGGTGGCGGAATCTTTGGGGTAGGGCCGTCTCCATTGAGGGAAGGCGGCTGGACGTAGTCCGGTGGGATGCGGGGCGGCGCAGCCCGAACCGGCTTGCAGATGGAACTTCTTTTGCTTTCTCCTCGTCGGGCAGCTTATGGAAAAAGGGTCCGGCATGTTCGAAACAAGCCTTCGGCATGTTTCTGGCTTGACCCGCCCTGGGCTCTGCGCCGTTGGGCGGGCGGATTCAAATTCTTTGTTTTCACAACTTTTTGAAAGAACAAGGCGGAAGAAAGAGTTTTTAAAACAATACAATTTCTATGCGGGGGCTAGAAACGTCTGCCGACGGTTTCGGCCCCACCATGCCTTCGAAAACGATCTTCGATCTTGTTTTCTAAAAGGCTGAACCTAAACTTTATGTTTACAATTTCTCCTCTCACGAAAAAAACCCCTTGCATTTTCCCCGGCTTTGGTGTAAACTGTCCCCATGGGCCGATTCGGCCCGGCCAAAACAGAGTAGGGACCTATGCGTTTAAGTGTCCGCGGGACGGGGAGTTGCCTGCGGAACGAAAGCCCGGCGCTGCGGTATGGGTCCCGCATCCCGCTGTTGCAAATCGAGAACAACCTCCTTTTGCAGCAACAAAGTTTGCGTTTTGACTGTGAAAGGAGTCTTATTATGCCCAAAATGCAATCTGCCCCGGCCAAGTCCGGGCCTTTTTCGGTGTTTGTCCGCTCCGCCCAGGAGCTGAAGCGCCCCAAGTCCCTGGTGATGCTCTCCATGCTGCTGGCCTGCCATGTGGTGCTGGGCTTTTTCCAGCTCCAGGTCACCGACTTTCTGCGACTCAGCTTTGCCGCTTTGCCCATCGGGGTAGCGGGGATGCTGTACGGCCCCACCGCCGCCCTGCTGCTGGGGGCTTTGGGGGACCCCATCAAATACCTGGTCTCCCCCACCGGTCCCTTCTTCCCCGGCTTCACCCTCTCCGCCGCCGTCACCGGGCTGCTCTTCGGCTTGCTGCTCTATGGTATGCACCAGAACCTCGCCCCGTGCCGGAAAAAGCGGGCGGTTGCCATTCTGCGGGTCGCCGCCGCCCAGCTGCTGAACACCCTGCTTGTGGACCTTTTGCTCCACACCCTGTGGCTGAGCTGCCTGTACGGCACCCCCATGGCGGTGCTGCTGCCCATGCGGGCGGTGAAATGCGCCCTGATGTTCCCGGTGGAGGGGGTGCTGCTCTACCTGCTGCTGGCGGCAGTGGCACGGTTTTTGCTCAGCCGCCCTTCCACCCTGCGGTAATTCTTGAACTTGTCCAAATCCGAGGGCTTAGATTTGTGCATTTTCACAAAAATTTTCAAAGTTGATAAGAAACATTTGCAATATTCGTCAACTCGTGCTAAGATAGGGTCAATGAAGCAAGCGTTTAAGACGGCCGGCGTGAAAAAGCTACCTCCCTCAGGCTTTAGCCGGTTGTCCGTCCTATACTATACTCCCCTTCAACAAGGCAAAGAGTGTTTTCCAAAAGAGACACTCTTTGTTTTGTTTTGTCATACTTTCCCCCTCCCCCGCATACCTATTACCAGGGACCCTTTGGGAAAGGAGGACAAGCTGTGGGGTGGCTTTGGTTTTTGCTGGGGCTTTGGGCCGGGGGCACCGTGGGGGTGCTGGCCCAGGCGCTGGTCCAGGCACGGCAGGTGCGGCAATGGAAGCAGCAGTTGGAGAAACTGTCCCATCCACGGGACTAGCAGGCAGAGGTGCGGCGGCGCACCTCTCTTTTTTGTCCGCTTTCCTTTGCCGGGGTTTCATGGTATAATGATTGCCAAAGAGAATCATTCCGGTTCCCCTCTCAGTCTCACCTACGGGGGAGCCATGCCGCAATTCTACGAACCGGGAAAGAAAACGGAAAACTACAAACCAGATTCTCCATGGCCTTCCCCTCTGGGCAGCATGGCAAAGCCATGCTTAGGTGCCGAACCCAGTGAGGCGGGGAGGGAAAACTTTCCCCCAATCCCCATAACTTCCCAAAACAAATCATCAATTCCATCAAACACAAAAAACAGCAGCAGGCTGCCCGGACCGGAAACCCCTTTCCCGCCCCGGGGCCTGTGTTGGAGGACTTTATGAAACATCCCTTCCAATCTTCTTCCCTGCCCTGGTTGTGGCAGGTGGTGCGGCCCCAGGCCGGGGGCGTGATTGCTCTGGCGGCGGGGTACGGCCTGTTCGCCCTGGCGGGGGTGGGGTTTGCCCTGCTGTCCCAGCAGGTGGTGGATCAGGCGGTAGCCGGGGCCTGGAACCCCTTTTTGTGGGCAGCGGCGGGACTGATTGCCCTGCTGCTCACCCAAACCGCCCTGCGGCTGTTCTGCAACGGCCTAGCTACCCGGATTCAGGCCAAGTTGGAGATGCAGCTCCAGCAGCGTCTGCTGAAAAAACTGCTGGGGGCGGACTACGCCTCGGAAAGCGCTTACCACAGCGGGGAGCTGCAAAACCGATTGTTTTCCGACGTGCAGCTCATCAGCACCACCCTCACCAGCCTGCTGCCCAACCTAGTGAACATGGTCACCCAGCTGATTGCCGCCGCCGCAGTGATGCTCACCCTGGACTGGGCCTTTACCCTGCTGCTGGCGGGGGCGGGAACCCTACTGTTTTTGGTGACCCGGCTGTTCCGGGGGAAAATCAAGTCCCTCCACAAAGCCGCCCAGCACCAAAGCGACCGGCTCCGCAGCGTGCTCCAGGAGATGCTGGAAAGCCTTTTGATGGTGAAGGTGTTTGGGGTGCAGGAGCAGATGGAGCAGAAGGCCCAGAACCAGCAGAACACCTACTACCAAGCCCGGATGAAGCAGCGCAACTTCAGCATTTTGGCAGGGGCGGGGTTTTCCTTCGTCTTTTCCGGGGGTTACCTGCTGGCCATGATCTGGGGGGCGGCGGGGCTGATGACCGGCACCATGACCTTCGGCACCCTCACCGCCCTGCTGCAGCTGGTGAACCAAATCCAGCAGCCCTTTGCCAACCTCAGCGGACTGCTGCCCCAGTACTACAATATGGTGGCCAGCGCCGAGCGGCTGATGGAGCTGGACAATCTTCCCCCGGAGCCGGCGGGAGAGACAGTGGACTCGGCGGCCTGCTACCGGGACTTAACCGCCATCCGCTTTTCCCGGCTGGCCTTCACCTACCCCGGCGGGGAGCGCCCGGTGCTGACCCACGCCCACTTCACCCTGTCCAAAGGCAGCTTTACCGCCCTCACCGGCCCTTCCGGCATCGGCAAGTCCACCCTGTTTAAGCTGCTGCTGGGGGTGTACTCCCCCGATGCAGGGAGCATCACCCTGGAGCTGCCGGGCCATTCCATTCCGGTGGGACGGAACACCCGCAGCCTGTTCTGTTATGTACCTCAGGGGAACTTCCTCTTTTCCGGCACCGTCCGGGAAAACCTGAAGCTCCTCCGCCCCGATGCCACCGAGGCCCAGATGCGCCAAGCCCTCCACACCGCCTGCGCCGACGAATTTGTAGATGCCCTGCCTCAGGGACTGGACACGGTGATGGGAGAGCGTGGGGCCGGGCTCAGCGAAGGGCAGCTCCAGCGGCTGGCCATTGCCCGTGCCCTGCTGTCCGGTGCGCCGGTGCTGCTGCTGGACGAAGCCACCTCCGCCTTGGACGAAGCCACCGAAGCCAAGGTGCTTTCCCGGCTGAAAGCCCTGGGGGACGTGACGGTGCTGATTATCACCCACCGTCCGGCGGCGCTGAAGCTGTGCGGACAGGTGCTGCGGATGGAAGAGGGGAAGGTAGAAAGAGTGAATAATGAAAAATGAAGAATGAATAATTGTGGTGGATTCTCCCTTCGGTCGAATCTTCCATTAAAAAAGAATCTGCTTCCCCCTGCCCTACAGCTTGGCAGAAGGGGAAGTTTTTCTTTTAAAAATGGAAGAGAGTTGACCGAAGTCAACTCTCAACCTGAATGATTCACTTTTCACTATTCATTCTTCATTGTCCCCACGGGGGGACCCTTACCGCCACTGGGGCGCAACGCCTTCCCACTCCACGTCGAACTCTTTGTCCTTGAAGTAGTAGCGTTTATCCTCCTCGGTGATTTGACGAATCACCCGGCAGGGATTCCCGGCGGCAATCACATTGTCCGGAATGTCCTTGGCCACCACGCTGCCTGCCCCGATGACCACGTTATTGCCGATGGTCACCCCCGGCAGCACGCAGGCGCTTCCCCCAATCCACACATTGTCCCCAATAGTGATGGGGGCCCCGTACTCGTACCCGGAATTCCGGGCGTCGGGGTGGATGGGGTGGCCTGCCCCGTACAGGGACACGTTGGGGGCCAGCATCACGTTGTCCCCGATGGTAACTTTGCACACGTCCAGCACCGTGAGGTTGTAGTTGGCAAAAAAGTTTTCCCCTACATAGGTGTTCCGGCCGTAATCAAAGTGGATGGGCGGCTCCACCAGGATGTGTTCTCCGGTGCCTCCCAAGATTTCCTTAATCAGACTGGTGAGCTCCTGCTCCTGGTTGCGGGTGAGCTGGTTGTACCGGGCCACCCGCAGCTTATTTTCCGCCCGGATTTGCTTCAGTTCCGGGTCGTTGGCCCGGTAAGGCAGTCCGGCCAGCATCCGTTCCTTCTGGGTTTGGCTCATTGGCAGCCTCCTGTTTTGCGGCACCGGCGGCGCAACACCAGCAGAACTCCCAGTCCCGGTCCGCTGACCAGCAGCAGGGCGGTTCCTGCCAGGGGGGCTGCGGTGTCCCCGGTGGGAGGCACTTCCTCCGGCACTACCGGGGTGTCCGTGGTATCGGTGGAGTTAGGCTGTTCTTCCGAGCCGGTGTCCGGGGTTTCCGGCACTACCGGCTCTTCCGGCTGGGCGGAAGCCACGCTCCACACGCTGCCTTCCACGGCGGCACGGACGGCGTCCTCCCCTTGGAGCAGCAGGTCCCGGATGGCTTCTTCGCAGGTGCCGTATTCGTGCTCCACGGCGGCGTTGGCCAGCATGGGGTAGGTGTCGTCGGTGGCTAAGTAGCTGTTCCCTGCCACGGTGTAGTACCGTCCGGACTGGATGGCCGTTCCCCCGATGGTAACCGACTGAATCCGGCTGCCATACTCTGCTTCGGGGTCGTAGGTAATCTCTGCCCCGGACACCTGCAAGGCGGACCCGCTTTCCTCCGGGAAGGGGTAAGCCAGCTGGGCGTCCTGGGCAGAAGAGCCCTGCTGAAGCATCCCCAGCTGCCCTTCGTAGGCGGCCTGGTTGCGCAGGGTGATGTCCAGGCTGATTTCCAGCATCTCCCAAATTTCTGCGCCGGTGAGCTGCTTGGTCACCACCAGGTTGCCGTAGGGGGAAATGCTGATGATGTTGCCGTAGAGCACGTCTCCCTGGGGCAGGCCGCTGCGGATGCCCCCGGCGTTTTCAATGGCCAGGTCCGCCCCGGTGGCTTCCAAATAGGAAGCGGTGACAAATTGGCCGATGTCGGTTTCCCCCCGGCGGACGTCTTCCCAAGCATAGGGCATCTCCACCGGGCTGGTGCCGATGACGGTGTTCAAAATGGCGGAATTTTCTTGGGTAATGGTGTCGATGAGGGCGGACACCGTTTCATCCGGGGTGTACTCCGCCGCTGCCTGCTGGGCGTTGATGTACTCCAGATCCGCCTGGGTGATCTCATCGGTGGCGGGGTCGTAGGTCAGGGAAATCAACCCCGCCTGCCAGAAATAGTAGCCGTTCTGGGTGACGAACACGTTTTTGCCCTGGGCGTTGTCCAGCAGGGTGCGGTACTCTAGGTGCTGGTGGCCGCTGACCACCAGGTCGATGTTGGAGGTCTGCTGGGCGAAGGCGATGGGGTCGGCGCTGTGGGTCAGGCAGACCACCACGTCGCAGCCTGCATCGGTGAGGGCCTGGGCGGTCTGGTTGGCGTAGGCCACGGCGTCGGTGACGGTGTGGCCTTCCAGAGCGTTGGCGTCGGCGCTGGAAATCAGGGAGTCGTCATACACCCCGAACACTCCCAGGGTAATCCCCTCCGCCTCTTTGGTGATGGAGCCGGGCAGGGCGCTGTCCCCGTTCTGGTCCACCAGGTTGCCGGTGAGGATGGGAAGGTAGTCTTCACTGAGCTGCTGCAGCCGGACCACCCCGTAGTTCAGGTCGTGGTTGCCCATGGTCATGGCATCGTACCCCGCCGCCTGCATCAGCCGGGCCATGGATTCCCCCTGGGTGACGGTGGCAAAACTCTGGCCGTGGAGGGTGTCCCCGGCGTCCAGCACCAGGTCCGCCCCTTCTGCCTGGGCGATAGCCGCCACATATTCCATGCCCAGAGTGGAGCTGGTGTTGGTGTAATAGCCGTGGATGTCGTTGGTGGTGACCACCGTCAGTTCCACCGGGGCGGTATCTTCCGCCGATACGGCGGGAACCGCCGCCACCGAAGCAGCCATGACCCCCGCCAGCAGCAGGGAGAACAGTTTTTTGAATTTCATTTCGATCATGCTCCTTGTACAAATGAAATGGGATTGAATGAGTCCCCCGCAAAACGCCTTCAGACTGTAAAAAGGTCTGCCGGAACGCATTCGCCCGGCTTTTTCAAAAACCGGCGGGGTGCAGGCACACAGCACTGCCAAAAAATTGTTTCAAGTTCAGGAACCCCCCTGAAACAACAAGCCGAAATTTCTCCGTCTATAGCGCAGGCAAATCAAATGAGAAACGTCCAAAACCGCTTCCTGCAAGGAAACGGCATCACATGCCCCAAGGCCGGTCCCGTTCCGCTCTTCCCGGCCGGCCCATCAGATTGGCGATGGCGGTGGGGGCGTCGCAGTTTCCTTGCAGCACCTGGTAAAGCTGCTCCACAATGGGCATCTCCACCCGGTAGCCCATGGCAAGCTGGTGGGCGCAGAGGGTGGCGGAAATCCCTTCCACCGTCATCCCCACCTTTTCCACCGCTTCCTTGGGGGAAAGTCCCTGGCCGATGTACTCCCCGGCCCGGTGGTTCCGGGAATGGACGCTGGTGCAGGTGACAATCAAGTCCCCCATGCCCGCTAACCCCAGGAAGGTGGCGGCCTGGGCGCCCATGGCGGTGCCCAGACGGGTAATCTCCGCCAAGCCGCGGGTCATGAGAGCGGCACGGGCGTTGTCCCCGATTTTCATGCCGTCCAGAATACCGGCGGCCAGAGCGATGATGTTTTTCAGCGCCCCGCCAAGCTCCACCCCCAGCACGTCGTCATTGAGGTAGATCCGCAGGTTTTTCTGCATCAGGCTTTGCTGCACCAGCAGGGCCGCATTGTGATCTTCAGAAGCCGCCACCACGGTGGTGGGTACCCCCAAAGCGATCTCCTCGGCATGGGAGGGGCCGGACAGCACCACCACGGGATTTTGGGGGAATTCCTCCTTCAGCACCACGCTGAGCCGCTTTTGGGTGGAGGGCTCAAAGCCCTTGCCCACGTTGACGATCACCGTGTCGGGGGCCAGCACCCCGGCAAAGGACTTAGCCACAGGCCGCACCGCCCCGCTGGGCACCGCAAACACCGCCAGGGAGAAGTCCTTGGCCTCTTCCTTGTTGGGGGTCAGCTTGATGGTTTTGGGCACCGGGATGCCGGGGAGCAGCTTTTTGTTTTCCCCGTCCCGAGCAATGGCTTCCAGCTCCTGGGGAAAGGCGCTGTACAGGCTCACCGGGATGCCGCACTGGTCCAGCAGCACCGCCAGGGATGTTCCGAAGCCGCCGGAGCCGATGATAAACACTGGATTCATAGGGGTACACCTCCATATGGAATTCTACTTCAAAAAACAGCAGTACCCGGAAGCCGCAGCGTCCGGGTCACACCGTTATTTTTCCTTTTTTTCGCCGATTTTCCGCTCGGTTCCGTGAATCAAACGACCGATGTTTTCGTGGTGCATGGCGATGACGATAATCCCCAACACCGCCGCACAGGCCGTTTCCAACACCCAATAGGGATGGGGGGTCCAGAAAAAGCCGAAGAGGAAGATAAACACCGGGTAGGCCACCGCAGACAAAATGCTTCCCAAAGACACATACCGGGTGAGCACCACCGCAAGCAGAAACACCCCCAGGCAGCACAAAAACACCCAGGGCGCCAGCATCAGCATAGCTCCGGCGCTGACCGCCACCCCCTTGCCTCCTTTGAAGCCGTAGTACAGGGGGAACAGGTGTCCCATCAGCGCTCCGAAGGCAGCCAGGTACTTGGCCAGCACGCAGAAGAAGGGGTCGGGAATCAGCAGGGTGAACACCAGCTGCGCCACCAGCACCGACAGCACACCCTTGGCAATGTCCCCCAGCAGGGTCAGGGCCGCTGCCCCCTTGCCCACAGTGCGCAGCACGTTGGTCATACCGGCGTTGCCGCTGCCGTATTTGCGGATGTCGTCGTGGAGGAACACACGGGTCCAGACAATGGCGAAGTTCACGCTGCCGAACAGGTAGCTGAGGATGGCGATCCCCGCCAAAAAGAGGATGAGGATCAGAGGGGAAGCAGGATACAACATAGGGGATTCTCCTTTTTCAATCT
The DNA here is from genome assembly GCA_002305795.1 of Ruminococcaceae bacterium UBA1375. Taxonomy (GTDB): domain Bacteria; phylum Bacillota; class Clostridia; order Oscillospirales; family Ruminococcaceae; genus Egerieicola; species Egerieicola faecalis. Next base: position 4,827 of record DBRF01000019.1, on the reverse strand, counting down.
CTCAAGATAGGAAATTACACATCCGAAGATGCGCCGCTTCTCTGCCGCACCACCAGCCGGATGGGAGTACCCATCAGGCCGAAGGCTTCCCGGATCTGGTTTTCCAGATACCGCTGGTAAGAGAAGTGGAACAGTTCCTTGCGGTTGACGAAGGCCACAAAGGTGGGGGGCTTGGTGGATGCCTGGGTCATGTAGTAGATTTTCAGCCGCTTTCCCTTGTCGCTGGGGGGCTGCACCCGGTTGGTGGCTGCCGCCAGCAGCTCGTTGAGTACACCGGTGTTGATCCGCACCGCATTCTGCTTGGCCACTTCCTGAATCAGGGGGAAGAGCTTATCCACCCGCTGGCCGGTTTTGGCGGAGAGGAACAGGAAGGGGGCGTAGCTCATAAAGGAAAAGTCCTTTTTCAGCTTGTCAATCATCTCCTGCATGGTCTTGCCGGTTTTATCCTCCACGGCATCCCACTTGTTGATGACGATGATGCAGCCCTTGCCCTGTTCGTGGGCGTAGCCCGCCACCTTGCTGTCCTGCTCGGTGAAGCCCACCGTGGCGTCCAGCAAAATGCAGCAGACGTCGCTGCGGTCCACCGCCATCTGGGCTCGGAGCACGCTGTACTGCTCAATCTTTTCCAGCACCCGGCTTTTCCGGCGCATCCCGGCGGTGTCGATAAAGAGGAAGTCTCCGTACTGGTTGTGGATGGGAATGTCGGTGGCGTCCCGGGTGGTACCCGCCACGTCGGAAACAATCACCCGCTCCTCCCCGGCAATCCGGTTGATCAGGCTGGACTTGCCCACGTTGGGCTTGCCCACCACCGCCACCTTCACCACGTCCTCTTCCTCCTGTTCCGGCTGGAGCAGGGGGAGGTTGGCCAGCACCGCATCCAGCAAATCGCCGGTGCCGGTGCCGTGGACAGAGGAAACAGGGATGGGGTCTCCCAAGCCTAAATTGTAAAATTCATAGTATTCCGCCGGCAGAGCGCCGATGGAGTCGCACTTATTGACGCAGAGGACCACCGGTTTGCCGCTTTTTTGCAGCATCTGGGCCACCTCCGTGTCGTTGGCGGTGACCCCGTCCCGCACGTCGGTGACCAGGATAATCACCGAAGCGGCTTCCATGGCCAGCTGGGCCTGCCGCCGCATCTGGGTAAGGATGGGGTCGTTGCTGTGGGGCTCCAAGCCGCCGGTGTCCACCAGCAGAAACTTCCGCCCGCTCCACTCGCAGGGGGCGTAAATCCGGTCCCGGGTGACGCCGGGGGTGTCCTCCACAATGCTGAGCCGGCGGCCGATGAGTTTATTGAACAGGGTGGACTTGCCCACATTGGGCCGTCCCACCACCGCTACCACAGGGGTAGACATGGGCGTACCTCCTTTTAGGTTCTGATCAAAAAATATTCTGTCGTTCTCCAAGGAAGCCGCTGCCTCCTTGACAAAAACGGGAAAAACTGCTATACTGGAAACAGAAAAGGACAAGCCGACAACGGTTCGTCCCTCTAAGTTAGTTCTTAAAGAAGTAACCGTAAGGGCATAAAGCGGTTACTTCTTGTTTTTATGGTCAAGTACCAGTGCAATAATTTCCACCAGTAACAATCCCAATGTAAAGATGGTGTTCCAATCGTTGGAATCCATACTCTCCCCTCCTTTCCGTAACGGAAAGGAGTAAAAACAAGTGCCCCCTTTCCGCTTTCTTTGCAAAAAAGAAATAGAAAAATCAGGGACTTACCGCTATCGTTATCTATTGCTTGTCCTCCCCCAAAGGATTTTCCTTTGAGTAGGCTCTCGCCGTGTTTTTATTATAACAAAACCGGCTGGGTTTTGTCAATTTTTCTAAAAAGTTTCCTCTGTCTCTAACGGAAGGCGGCTTGACAAAGACAGAGGAAACTGGTATACTGAAAATAGAAAAGGACAAGCCGACAACGGTAGTCCCTATTAGTTACGTTAAAGAAGTAACCGCAAGGGCTAGAAGCGGTTACTTCTTGTTTTTATAGTTCCATACCAGTGCGAGAATGTCCACCAGTAAAAGTCCTAATGTAAAGATGGCAGTCCAATCGTTGGAATCCATACTCTCCCCTCCTTTCCGTAACGGAAAGAAGGTCAGCTTGTCGAAAAAGGTCATTGATGGCCTTGGCCCCTCTCTGCGATACATCTTCGATGTATCAGGGGGCTGTCTGCGAAGCAGACTGGGGGAGAGAAAACAATAAAATTCGCACTATCCTTAAATAGCGAAAATAATATTGTTTTTCTCTCCCTCCGACCAGCGCTTTGCGCTGGCCACCTCCCTCGTCAGAGGGAGGCAAGATTTCCGTCTGTCCTCGTTGTTTCACAACATTGAGGGTTTTTCTACAGTCTGAAACAAGCATCCCACTTTCCGTTTTTCCTGCACCGTGTGCAAAAAAAAGGAAATCAATCAGGGACGTACCGCCATCGTTATCTATTGCTTGTCCTCCCCCGCCAAAGCGAGTAGGCAAAATGCCTTGTCACTATTATACGGAATCCAGTCAAACTTGTCAAATTCCGTCCAAAAACCCCAGCCGGTTTCATTTTCCCCGGCTGGGGTTTGCTTTATTCTTCTGCGGGTTGGCAGACCGTCTCCTCCCCGGTAATAGCCCAGGCAAACTCTTCCCCCCCGGCGGGGATCACCTGCACCTTCACCCCCAGGGCCTGTTCCACGTCCTGGACTGTTTTGTCGTCCAGGAAAAAGTCCTGCTGGTGCCGGAGCATACAGTCGGGCAGAAACAGCACCTCTCCCAGCTTCTGCCCCTTCAGCTGCTCCATAATGTCTCCGGCAGTGACCAGCCCCGCCACAGTGATGGTCTCCCCCCAGAAATGGTTGATAATGGGGTACACCCGGCAGTCCAGGTTGGGGTACTTCTCCTTGGCTTTGGCCGTCAGCTGCTGCAAAAAGGGGGCTGCGGACACCCCGGTGGCCACCGAGCAGCACCGGGGCCGGTCGTCCCCCGGCAGCTCCTCCCAGGCCCGGCGGAAGTCCGCCAACAGGGTGGCGATGACTCCCACCCCGTTTTCCAGCTGGGAGAAGTCCTCGTAGTAGTCCTCCTCCGGGAGAGGGCGTCCGGCCAACAGGTAAAACTCGTCGCTGGCGTAGGCCAGGCGGGTGCCGTGTTTGGCGTAGAAATCCGCGGCAAACCCTTCCAGCAGGTCGATGACTTCCCCCGCCTGCTCAGAGGTGTAGGGCTGCAAAGGGTACAACCCTTCCCGGTGCTTGGTCAGCCCCACCGGCACACAGGCGATGGACTGCACCCCGGGATACAACGCTCCCAGCTCCCTGAGAGTGCGCTCCAAGGCGGGGCCGTCGTTGATGCCGGGGCAGAGGACGCACTGGCAGTGGACGGTAATGCCTCCCTGTGCCAGCTGCCGCAGATAGTCCAGCTTTTCCCCGGCAAACCGGTTGCCCATCATCTTGCATCGCAGTTCCGGGTCGGTGGTGTGCACCGACACGTTAATGGGGCTGATGTGCATTTTTAAGATCCGGTCGATGTCCGGCTGCTTGAGGTTGGTGAGGGTGATGTAGTTGCCCATCAAGAAGGACAGCCGGGCGTCGTCATCCTTAAAGTACAGGGACGGACGCATCCCCGGCGGAGTCTGGTCCACGAAGCAGAAAATGCAGTGGTTGGTGCAGCTGTGCTGGGCGTCCATGAGAAAGGTCTCGAACTCCAAACCCAGGGGCCGGTACTGCTCTTTTTTGATATGAACCGTCTTAATTTTATCCCCTCTGGCATATTCCACCGTTAATTTACTTTCCGTAATGTAGAAATCATAATCCAGCACGTCGGAAATGGGGTTTCCGTTGATGGAGCGGAGCACATCCCCGGCCCGCATCCCTTTTTTGGCGGCGGGGGAATGGGGAACCACACTTTTGACCACAACTGCCATAGGGCACCTCCTAAAGAGAAGAAGAAAAAATGGTAGAAAAAAGCCCCGTGGGAGTGACCCGCGGGGAAACCTTCTTCTTTCGCGTCGAAACGTCCATACTGGGACATCCCGGCTCGGTATACAAGCAGCTTAGGCCTCTTTCTTGAGCACCTGGACGCCCTTGTAGTAGCCGCAGCTTGCGCAAACCTTGTGGGGAGCCTTCAGCTCGCCGCACTGAGGGCAGACAGAAAAAGCGGGCTGCTTCAGTTTCCAGACGGCGCTGCGCCGCTTGTCTCTTCTGGCTTTGGATGTTTTTCTCTTGGGGACTGCCATGGTTTAAGCACCTCCTTCAAACTACGGTCACCCTGTTTACAGGGTGTTCAACACATCCCAACGGGGATCGTGATAGGCTTTGTTACAATCACAGGACTGATGATTTAAGTTGCATCCACAGTGAGGGCACAGCCCTTTACAATCTTCTTTGCATAAGAGCTTGGTAGGCAGCTCCAGCAAAATGTCGGAGAGGATCAGTTCCTCCAAATCCAGCATGCCGTCCTCCACCAGGATGTAATCCTGCCACTCGTCCTGGAGCTGTTGCACCAGGGTGTGGGTGAAGGTATAGTCATACTGCCGGGTGAACTCCTCCAGGCAGCGGTCGCAGGCGACCCGCAGAGGAAACGAAACCTGTACCGAAAGCGTTACCACTCCCGCCCGGTTGGCCACTTCGCCCCGCACCGAAATGCGTTCCACAAAAGGCTTGGTGCCAAACAGTTCGTATTCCCTTTCGTCCAGCTGTTCCGAAATCTCCTGTTTGGAGCCTTCGGTTTCAAAGACGCTGCGTAAATCCAATCCCATCGACTCACCTCACATGCGCGCCTAACTATTATAGCGAAAAGGGGAAAGGTTGTCAATGATTTTTTTTGAAAAAACCGGGATTTTTCTGTAGGAGTACAATACATATTGG
>DBRF01000003.1 GCA_002305795.1 Ruminococcaceae bacterium UBA1375 | reverse complement strand
CTAATTTCACTTGTCCACTTTATTCACTATAGTCCAGTTCATCTTGAATGATCTCCTTCATGTTTTTTGCGGTTGGCAAACCCGCTTCCATTCTACATGAAGGAGTTATTTTTTTCTACTCACCGGCTTCCGCCTTTTTGGAACCATGGGCATAGCCCATGGTTTTCGTTACACAACAAAAAACGGCATGGAACGAGACTCCCATGCCGTCTGACAGTAAAAAAGCCAGCTTTTGCGTTTTATGTGAAAACACTCCGAAAGTTTGTTTCAGGCTGAAAAAGCCCGAACCCATGACATTCCCTCTCCGGCCGGCCTATTTCACCCAGCCAGCTTCCTCTCCGGGTCGAGACATCCAACCTTTTGATTCGGTCACCGGCTGCCTTCGGGCAACTGGTGTTTTTTCATTTACTTTTTCTTCTCCCGGCTGAACACCAGCAGCATCCCTTCCCCTTCCGGGGCGTCCTGCCTTCCCCGGAGGGTCATGCCGCTGCGCAGGGCGGCGGCAATGCCGGGCTGGTCGGTGTCCGGCACCAGGGCGCAGACCTCCTCCACCCCCGGCTGGGAAAAGGCGTAGTCGGTCAGCGCCCGCACCGCTTCGGCGGCGTAGCCCTGATGGAGATACTCAGGGGTCAATTCCCAGGAAATTTCCCACATGGTCTTTTTGTTCCACTGAATTTTCTGCATTCCGCAGCGGCCGCACTCCTCCCCGGTGTCCCGCACTGTTAAGGTCCAGCGGTGTTCCCCGGCGGGGTGAAGCTCCATTCGTCCGGTTTCCATATTCTGTCCTTCCCTTCTATGTGAAATCTCTATGTAAAATCGTTGTCTTCGTTGTTTTACCCGGCGGCAAAGGCTGCCTTGGCGGCCTGAGCAAGGGTGCGCACCCCCACCACTTCCATGCCGTCGGGGGTATGTTTCAGCTGTTTGGCGCTGTGGGCGGAGACAATGCAGCGGGTGAACCCCAGTCGCCGGGCTTCGCTGATCCGCTGCTCCAAGCGGGTCACTCCCCGGACCTCCCCGGTGAGCCCCACCTCTCCCAGAGCCAGCAGGTCGGCGGGGATGGGCTTATCCAGCAGCCCGGACAGCAGGGCCAGGCAGACGGAAAGGTCGGCGGAAGGCTCGTCCAGGCGCAGCCCACCTACCACGTTGATGTAGGCATCCAGGCTGGACATCCGGTAGCCGCAGCGCTTTTCCAACACCGCCAAAAGCAGGTACAGCCGGTTATAGTCAAAGCCGCTGGCGCTGCGCCGGGGCATCTGGAACACCGTCTTGCTCACCAGGGCCTGCACCTCCACCAGAATGGGGCGGCTGCCCTCCATGACGCAGACCACACAGCTGCCGCTCTCCCCTTCGGGACGACCTTCCAGCAGGGCGGCGGAGGGGTTTTCCACCTGCTCCAAACCCTCTTCCTCCATCCGGAACACCCCGATTTCGTTGGTGGAGCCGAAGCGGTTTTTGATGCTGCGGAGGATGCGGAAGTTCAGGTTCCGGTCCCCCTCAAAGTGAAGCACGGCGTCCACAATGTGCTCCAGCACTTTGGGCCCGGCGATGGCCCCGTCCTTGTTCACATGACCCACCAGCAGAATGGGGATGTCCTCCTCTTTTGCCAGGCGCAGGAAAGCGTTGGTGCATTCCCGCACCTGCTGCACGCTGCCGGGGGCGGAGGAAAACCGGCTCAGGCTCATGGTCTGGATGGAGTCCACCATCACCACCTGGGGCCGGGCGGAACGGATCAGTTCCAGAATCTGCTCCACATCGGTGGCGCAGGCCAGCTTCAGCCCCGGGGCGTTGACCCCCAGCCGGTCGGCACGGAGCCGAATCTGCCGGGGGGACTCTTCCCCGGAAAGGTAAAGCACTTCCATCTTCTGGCCCAGGGTCTGACAGATTTGCAGCAACAGGGTGGACTTGCCGATGCCGGGGTCGCCCCCCAGCAGCACCAGGCTGCCCTTGACCAAGCCGCCCCCCAGCACCCGGTCCAGCTCGGAAAAGCCGGTAGCAAAGCGCACTTCTTCCTCCAGGTCAATCTCCCGGATGGTCTGGATTTTGGCGGGGGAAACCGCCGAAGTGCGGGAAGAGGCGGGAGCGGCGGGGACGGTGACCTGTTCCTCAAAGCTGTTCCAGGCCCCGCAGCCGGGACACCGCCCCAGCCACTTGGGGGTCTCGTACCCGCAGTCCCGGCAGATATAATTTGTTTTCGCTTTCATGATGCTCTCCTTGCAGCAATTCTCAGAATGGAGTTCCGCCGGGCTTCGCCTTGGCGAAGTTGCGGCTATGTTTTTCAGCCGCCTTTTCCCGGAGTGGAAAGGCTCAGCTGGTCGAAAAAGGGGTCGGTATGTTCGAAACAAGCCTTCGGCATGTTTCTGGCTCGACCCGCCCTCGGCTCTACGCCGTTGGGCGGGCGGATTCCGGTTTGTTGTTTCCGCAACTTTTTGCAAAAGATTATATAAAAGATTGGTATTTTGAATAAAACAGTTTCCATTGCAGGGGCTTTGCCCCTTGCAACCCCAGCAGCTTTTTGAAAAAAGCTGCACCAAAAACTTTTAAGTTGGCTTTTTCTACAGCTTGCCTTTATTCCACCGGCAGATGCACATACTCCTTCACCTTCTCCCAAGGCACGGTGAACCCGGCTCCATGGGAGCAGAAGATGGAGTCTGCCGGATGGTCGATGTCCCGGATAGGGTCGTAGTCCCGCTGCTGCACCACCGAATCGGTGTTGTGACAGGGGGCGTACCCGGCAAAGGTGGTGGAAGCGCTGCCCCGTCCTGCGGTGAGGGCGGGAAGCTGCTCCAGCAAAGGCAGCATCTGCTCCACCGGGGCAGTCCCGGAAAGTTCCGCCCATTCCTGGTCAAACCGGGGCGGGTGGGATTGTCCTGCCAGCGCCGCCAGCAGGCCGTTGACCTTCCCGGCGGCATCCCCCGGCACCAGCAGCTGGTAGCGGTAGATAGGCTCCAGCAGGAGAATCTCCCCCTGCTGCTTGGCCTGCATCAGTCCCTGGCGGATGGCCCGGTAGGTGGCCTGGCGGAAGTCGCCCCCTTCGGTGTGCTTGAGGTGGGCACGGGCCGCCACCAGCACAACCTTCAAATCGGTGACCGGGCTGCCGGTGAGCACCCCGGTAGGCACCTGCTCCAGCACATGGGTGCGGATGAGATTCTGCCAGTTCTGCTCCAGCACATCGGTGGGTACCCGGCTTTCAAACACAATGCCGCTGCCCCGTTTGCCCGGTTCCAGCCGCAGGTGCACCTCGGCGTAGTGCCGCAAAGGCTCATAGTGGCCGTAGCCGGTGACCGGGGCTTTCAGGGTCTCTTGATAGAGGATGTCCGGCTTGGTGAAGGACACCTCCGCCCCATCCCTGGCCAGCAGATCCTGCAAAATTTCCAACTGAATGGCTCCCATGCTGCGAAGGGTGAGTTTGTCCCCGGCCAGCTGCACCTTCAGCGAAGGTTCCTCCCGCTCCAGCCGGTGGAACCGCTGGGCCAGTTCCGGCAGAGGACAGTCATCGGGACACACCGCCTGCACCGTCAGCAAAGGGGCGGTCTGGGCCAGTCTCTTGGAAGGTTCTCCCCCAAATCCAGCGCCGCAGGAAAGGGTTTCCGGGGCGGGGAGCATGACAAACACCTCCCCAGCCTGCACCTGCTGGGTGGGGGTTAGTTTTCCCCCCAGGGGAATCTTCAGCTGCCCCGCCTTCACCGTCTCTCCGGTGTCGGTGAGGGTCAGGGGGATGCGGGTTTGAAGGGTCCCCCCGGTGAGCTTGCAGAAGGCCATGGGGGTTTTCTTTTCGTCGTACCGAATCTGGTACACCAGCCCCTTTGGCTCCCCCTCAAGAGAATAGCGGGTGGACAGAAGCCCCAGCAGCTCCAGCAGCTCCTTCACCCCTTTTCCCTGCAAGGCGCTGCCGGTGAGGACGGGAAACCAGCTTCCCTGTCCAAACAGCGCCCCGGCCTGGGAAACCCAGAAGGAAGGGTCTTGCTCCCCCGCCAAAAAGGCGTCGCAGAGGATTTCATCCAGCCCTGCCAGCTCCTCCTGTTGGGCAGGGGAAAAGGTTCCGTCAAAGCCGTCCATGGCCACCAAATCGGGGCTGAGCCGCTCCTTGAGCCGGGCCAGCAGGGCCTTTGGGTCGGCGCCGGGCTGGTCCGCCTTATTGAGGAAGAGGATGGTGGGGATGTTCTGCTGCCGCAGCAGCCGCCACAGGGTGAGGGTGTGGCCCCGGATTCCCTCCGGGATGCTCACCACCAGCACCGCCAAGTCCAAAGCCCAGAGGCAGCGCTCGGTTTGGCCGAAAAAGTCGGTGTGGCCGGGGGTGTCCAGCAGGTAGTACCGGTCTCCCCCGTAGGAAAACCAGGCGCTGTGGGAAAAGATGGTGATGCCCCGGCGGCGCTCCATTTCATCTTCGTCCAGCCGGGAAGAAGCGTCGTCCACCTTCCCCAAGGTGCGGACCTGGCCGGACTGGTAGAGCAGCTGTTCGGACAGGGTGGTTTTTCCCCCGTCCACATGGGCCAAAATGCCGATGGTCTTGTTCATGGGCTCCCTCCCGGTGAATCTTTGTCTCATTCTATGGTACCAGAAAAGGGGGAAAAAAGCAAATCGCCGCCCTTTCATCCTAGGGCGGCGGGACTTAATCCTCAGTAATCAAAAACAGGTCGTTGGGGGTGCAGTGCAGCAGCAGGCACATGGTTTCAATATTCTCATAGCGGATGGACTTGGTCTGGTTGTTCACCATCCGGCTGAAATTCTGCCAGCTCATCCCCAGCTGCTTATAAAGCCAGTATCTGGTCTTGCCCTGTTCTTCCAGCAAATGCAGTACGTTTAATTTAATCATGCGGTCTTTCTCCATTCGATATATTTTTATTAGCTAATGTTTTAATCCTTCTGTTTACATATAGATTATCACAATAGACACTCATTATACATAGATTATTGTATTATATGATTTCAACATGCGAATTATTGCAATAGATTCTCTTTACATAAGGTCTTTAACGTTATATAATTTTTTCAAAAGACGAGGAGAGATAACATGATTTTAGATATTACGAAAGTTGAACTCATTCCAGGAAATAACGGAAAAGACTGCAAAGGAAATGGAACAAAAACAAATGATTTTGGACAACTGATAGAATGTTGCTGCGAGGAATGTGATTATTACTTGTGCTGTTATGAAAACATTTCAGAAGAAGAATGTGAGCATTGCAACGATATAAAATGTCCTCGTGCAAATAAAACGGAGACACTTTTCGATAAAGCGTCTCCAAAAGCATAAATTATTTCAAAACCTCCGTCCATTCCCGGTACCTGGGGCAGCGCAGCAGCAGCTGCCGGTAGAACGCCTGGGAATGGTCGGGGCAGAGAAGGTGGGTGACTTCGTGGTACAGCACCGCCAGCAGGGCAGTGGGAGGGTACTCCGCCAGCCGGGTGTTCAGGGTAATCTGCCGGGACTTGGTGTTGCAGCTGCCCCAGCGGGAGGTCATCCGGCGGTAGCGCAGGGTGGGCAGGCCGGGAAGGGCATCTGCGAAATCTTCCAGCACTTCCGGAAGATATTCTTCCGCTTTGACCCGGCATTGCAAGCGGTACAGCTCCTGCAAGGCTTTTTCAGCGGATTCCGGCCCTTTCAGCCAAAGAGATTCTTCCGAAACAATTTCCGCCCGCTCCCCAAACCGAAGCACATAGGGCCTGCCCCAGAGAAACACCCGGTTTCCCTCCCGGGTTGGCAGTTCCAACGGGTGGCTTTCCTGCCGCTGGGCCGCCCGGGCTTGCCCAGCCAAAACAAATTCCGCCTTGGCCTGCAAAAATGCCTCCGCCTGGGCCTGGCTCACCCACCTAGGGATGGAAAGGTTCACCTTCCCCTCCCGGCTGATGCGCAGGTTCAGGTTTTTCACCGCCTTCCGGGTGAGGGTATAGCTCACCCGCTCCCCCAGCAGGGAGACGGTCTTTTGCTGGGGTTTTCCGTACTGCTTGGGACTCATTATTCCGCCTCCAGGTAAAACAGGCGGCAGGAAAAGTCCCCCTGGGCGGGTTCCGGTTGGCCGGACCGGCCGGAGGTGGAATCGGTGGTCACCAGCCCTGCCTGCATCAGCTCGTCCCCATACCGGGGATTTTCTCCATTGACGGCATAGAGGGCATGGGGGTCCAGCCCCGCCAGCTTCAACCGGCGATAGGGGGCGTTGGCCTGGGTGAGAATCTTATATTCCCCGGCGATGGCTTTGGTTTTGTCCGGGCTCACCACCATCCACCCGGCAATGTTCCCGGCAAAGGGGCTTTTCAGCCGGTAGAAGGCGCCGAATTGCAGCAGGCTGCGGTGCTCCTTGAAAAAGGCGATTTGCTGTTTGATTTCCTCCCGCTGCTGGTCCGGCAGCTTGGTCACATCCAGCTCGTACCCAAAAGCCCCGAAAATAGCCACCCCAAACCGGGTTTCCAGGGGGGTGGTGCGGAACACCTGATGGTTGGGGCAGACCGACACATGGCTGCCCATACTGGAAAGGGGATAGCAATAGCTGGTGCCGTACTGGATTTGCAGCCGGGCAACGGCGTCGGTGTTGTCACTGCACCAGGCCTGGGGGGCGTAGTACAGCATACCGGGGTCGAACCGGTTGCCCCCGCTGGCGCAGGATTCAAAGAGGATGTGGGGGAAACGGTGAGTCAACCGTTCATACAACGAATAGACCCCCAGGATGTACCGGTGGTAAAACTCCCCCTGCCGGTGGGGCGGCAGGGCGGCGCTGTAGGGCTGGGTGATGCAGCGGTTCATGTCCCACTTTACATAGTCCACCTTCCCCTGGGCCAGCACCTGCTCCATCTGCCCGTAAAGGTTGTCCACCACTTCCTGCCGGGAAAAGTCCAGCACATACTGATTTCGCCCCACGCCCCGCATCCGGCCGGGGGTCTGAACCACCCAATCGGGGTGGGCGCGGTACAAATCCGAATCCTCATTGACCATCTCCGGCTCGAACCACAGCCCGAACAGCATCCCCAGCCGGTGTACCTCTGCCGACAGGGCGGCAATGCCACCGGGGAGTTTTTTGGAGTTGGGAAACCAGTCCCCCAGGCTGGCGTGGTCATCATCCCGACGGTGGCCGAACCAGCCGTCGTCCAGCACAAACAGCTCCACCCCCAGCTGGGCGGCGGACCGGGCCAGGCGCAGCAGGTCCTCTTGGTCAAAGTCCATGTAAAAGGCTTCCCAGCTGTTGAGCAGCACCGGCCGGGGCTTGTCCCGCCATTCTCCCCGTGCCAGCCGGGAGCGGTAAAGGGCATGGTAGGTCTGGCTGAGATCATTTAGGCCGGACTGGGTGTAGGCCAGCACGGCTTCCGGGGTGGTGAAGGTATCCCCTGGATACAGCACCCAGCCAAACCCTTCCGGATGGATGCCCCCCAAAATCCGGGTATTGTCCCAGCTGTCCACCTGGGCTTGCAGCAAAAAATTCCCGCTGTACACCAAAGAAAAGCCCAATGCCTCCCCGGCAAACTCGGTGGTTTCCTTTCGTTTCAGGATAGCAAAGGGGTTCTCCTGAGCGGAGGAGCAGCCCTGGACGCTCTCAATGGAGGTGACCCCCGGGGCAAGGTCTCGGAGCACCGGGGTGCGCTCCTTGCCCCAGCCGCCAATGAATTCCATCCACTGGTAATCGCTCTCCGGCAGGTCCAGACAGAAGCTCATGGCCCGGGTCAGGGTCAGGGGGGCGGCGCCGGTGTTTTGAACGCACACACTCCGGGCCAGAGCGGCGTGGTTAGCAAAGACGGTGTACCGCAGGGTGATTTGCAGGCCGGTGGGCTCATCCAGCAGCAGCAGGGAGAGGGTGTCCGCTTCGGAACCCTCCTCCACATAGGTGGCGGGCAGGCCGGGGAGCGGGGGCTTGCCGGGGGTGATTTCATGGCGCAGGTAGCGGGGCTCCAGGGTGCGGCTGCCGTCGGGGAGGGCGGCTTCCAGGGCGGTGCGGCGAAAGTCGGTGGTGCCGGCGCAGGGGTACTCCAGCTTCACCGAATCCAGGCTGAAACAGCTCCAGGCCGGGGAACAATTCACCTGCAAGGGGCGGTCCCGCAGCTCCAGCAGGGAGTCGAAGTTTTCCCGGTGGGTGAGGGGCGGGCCGAAGTACAGCTGGCCCGGGGTGCCGTCGGGGAGGAGCTTGATTATATAGCTGTAATAGGGGTTATAGAGATGGAAGGTCTGACCGGCGGAATGATAGATCACAGGCATGGCAAAATCTCCTTTTTGTTTTCTCTTGCAGCAGGGCTTAGCCGTCTGTTTTTTGTAGTCTATCACAGTTTTCCGCCAACTGCAAGCAAAAGAAAACAGGAGCGGCCCGGGTTGGCGGAATCGCTCCTGTTTCTTGTCATGATGTTTTATGTTTCCGCCACGGTGACGGTAATATCCACCCAATGGGGCAGCAGGGCGGCAATCCTGGTTTTTAACCCTTCCGGGTCGGGGGCGATGTCCGAATCCGGCTGCACCGTCACGGTCAGGGTGTTCTGCTCCAGGTCTTCTGCAAAGGAAAGGGTGCAGCCCCAGCTTTCCCCGGCTTGCTGCAAATCACCGGCGGCGGCGTACTGCCGGGAGACGGCCAGCCGCTTTTGGCTGGCGGCGATGATCTTTTCCCGCCGGGCCAGGGAGGAGCCGGTATAGGGGGTGTCCCCGCTGCCGTTTTCCGGGGTGGGGTCAAAGCCGAACAGCTGCTCCTGCTGCCGGGCATAGGGGCACTGGGGCAGATGGAAAAAAGCGCCGTACCGCAGTTTTTGGATTTCCTGCAAAAGCAGCTCAAACCCGGCGGCATAGGCCTTCACTTCGGCGTACACCCAGCTGTCCTCCTCCAACCGGTACAGGCCGGTGGAAGCCAGCTGGGACAAAAGCCGCTGCAAACAGGTCATGGGCATTCCTCCTTACTGTTGGGACACGGTGACGGTGAGGGTACCGGGGGAGTAGATCTGGTTGTCCTCCGGGGTCTGGCGGCCGGTAGGGGAAAGAAATTCCACCCCCGCTACCCCGGACAGGGCGCTGCACAGCCGTCCCCCCACCACATAGGGGTTAAAGCTCTCCCCCACCCCCAGTTCCTTCACCGCAGCTTCCAAAAATTCCTTGGCGTCGGAAATCAACTGGTCGGAAGATTGGGTGCCGTTGGTGTAAAGCCGCACCGACAGATTCAGGGATACCACTTCCGCCGCCGCGGACACCAGGTTCAGCCCCAGGGGCCGGACGGCATTGAGCCGCTGCTGCACCCGGCTCACCAGGGCCAGGTTGCTGGTGCGGTCATAGCTGGACACATAGATGTCCACCATCCCCAGGCCGATGTACTTGGCTTTGGCAGAGTGCATCCCCACTTCCTGCATGGCTTCCTGTTCCAGCCCCGCCAGGTTGACGCCGGTGGCAGGGTCCAGAAAGCTGCTGAGAATCCTTCGGCGGAAGCTCTCGTCGTCCTCCGCCCGGCTGCCGCCGGTGATGGCCTCGGGATTGCTCACATAGGAAATCCCCGGCAGGGCGCTGATTAAGGTGTCCACCTGGCTCATGGCGGCGTTGCCCTGGTTGCCCGCCACAGTGCATTCCACCTCCACCAACACCGAACGCTCCCCTTGAAGCAGCACCCCGTCCTGGGTAGTGACCCAGCAGGCGCCGCTGCCGTTGGAGGTGCCCACCACGGTGCCCTGGGGGATAACGATGTCGGAAGTGGCGGCGGTGGCCCGGTAGAAGGAAACGCTGCCGGCGGCCTTGCTTTCCTGGGTGCGGGTCAGCCCCCTGGCTTGGCCGTGCAAATCCAGCCAGCTGCCGGTGGCGGTTTGGGGAAACATTTGAAGCTGGGCCTGTTCCAGTTCCCCGTAGCAGCCCAGCAGCTCCCCGGCCAGCACCTGCATCCGAATCCCCAAATCGCTGTCCGGGTTCACCGGGTAGCCGGTGGAGTCTTCATAGCTCTGCGCCATTGATTGGTAAAGGGTATCAAAGTCCATAGCTTTCCTCCTCGCTTTCCAAATCCACCTGGGCTTCCACCCCGTTTACGGTGAGAAAGATCCGCAGGGTCAAGCTCCGCCTTGGGGCGTCCACCTGCTTTTCCACCCCGGTGACCTCCACCCCTTCCAGTCCTTCCAGGGCTTCCCGGATCACCCCCAGCAGCTCCTGGGGCTGGGCTTCTTCCACCGTCAACTCCTCCCAGCGGCTGCCCAGCTGGGCGTTGTAGGCAAACTTCCCACGGGGGACGGTGAGGCGAATCATCACCCGCTGCAGCAACTCCTCAGTGCCGGTGACGGTTTGCGGGGTGCCGTCTTCCAGGCAGACCAAATCTTTTTGTTCCAATCGAAAGTCCATGTTACAGCTCCTCCTGGACCACCTGGCCCCCCAGCCGGATGGTGCCGTCGTTTTTCAAAATCAGATAGCTCCCCCCGGCGCTTTGCAGCTTGATTTCCCCCGGCTCCAGCCCCTGGGGGGAAACGGGGCAGCCCAGGTTCAGCCGTTCCCCCTCCCCTAAAGGCAGCACCACGCATTGGCTCCCCTGGGGCGGTTTGGCGTAGACGCCGTAGGGCAGAAGCAGGTTCAGGCTTCCCCAGGCTTCGGCGCCGGAGAGATTGCAGCAGCTTTCATCCGCTTCCCGCACCTGGCCGGTTTGAGGCAAAGGTTGTGTGTATTCCATGCTGACGTTCCTCCTTGCATCAGATATTTCCGGCGGCGGGGTCGCTGAGGGTCAGAGTAGTGTGAAACCCGCCGCTGTCCCCAAAAAGGGCAATGCCGGACAGCTCCATGCCGGAAAAGGCGATTCCATCTCCGGAAAAGTCCACCCGCTGACCCAGCCGGTAACGGTACAGCCCAGGCAGCACCAGTTTCCCGGTGAGGTAGTCCAGCTGCCCTTCCCGGAACCGGTTCCCCGCCGCCTGGGTGAGGTTTTGGCTCCACCGGCCGGGAGGGGCGTAATATTCCGTCTTCTCCCCCAGCAGGGCCTGGGCGAAGTTGTTGGTGATAGGGCGGTACTGCCCGGTGGAATCCAGCACATACAGCCGGGAAATCAAGCCGGTGCGGTCCAGAGAAAGGGTAAAGGACTCATAATCCCCTTGGACAAAGGAAATCCCCTCCCCTGTCTCCTGCCGGCCCATGAGGATACCCTCTTCGTTGACCCAGGGCAGATACCCCAGCAGCAGGCGGCAGTAAAACTGTAAAAAGTCCCAGTGGCTCATCCCCTTGGTGCAGAGAATCTGGCTCAGGGTGCCACCGGAAAGGGTGCTGCCGGTGACGCCGTAGGGGTAGGCGTGGTCAAAGAGCAGCTGGTCCAGGGAGTAGTTTTGATAGGCCACCGGAGCCGCCTCGTTGTCCACCAAAGCCGCCGTGGCGCTCCGGGCGGTGAGACGGCAGAGGCTGCCGGAAACGGTCTGCTCCCAAACCTGGGTGTCCATCCTGCCGGAAAACAGTTGGCTTCCATTCAAAGACACCTCCAGCCGGTGAAACCAGTTTGCCCCCGGAACATCCAAAGCGGAAAGCTCCAACGAGGCATAGGGACTGCTTTTGGAACACTCCCAGCCAAAGGAAAGCAGCTGGGTCAAGCTGTGTCCGGTTCCCCCGCTGTCGTAGCCGGTGACGGTCAAGGCAGCCATACCGTACTCCCCCTTTCCGGCGACATGGGATCGGCAATCTGGGGATTGGCGGCAATCAGCTCAGCTGCGTTTACCCCCAGCCGCCGGGCCAGGGTGTAGAGGGTTTCCCCTTCCAGCAGCTGTGCCGAACGGGTCCCGGAAGCGCCCAAAATATCGGCATAAGCCGGGTCCTCCACAAAGGTGAACCGATATTCCAGCACCGCCGGGCCGGACTGCCCCACCCCTTCCAGGGCGGTAAAGTAGCAGTGGATGGGGGAAAAGCCGGGAAGCTGCAAAATGCCGCTGTCCGACTGGGAAAACAGCCGGTAAAGCCGGGCAAACTCCCCGGCCAGGTCCCCGGTAAGCTCCCCGGTGCCGGAAATTTCCAGCAGCTCTTTGCCCAGCTGCTGGATGGAAGTGCCCCCAAAGGCCAGGGGAAACTGCCCCAGCCGCTTGGCGGCGGAAAGATGAATCTCCTTGGGAGAATAGGGGAATTCCTCCCCTTTATACGAAAACTGGGCCAAAACGCTCCCTCCTTGTTACAGCCGCCCTCATTCCAGCACCATCCTTCGCTGGGCCACCACCGTCACCGTTTCCAAACAGTTTTCCCCCACGGTGCAGCTCTGGTCGATGCTCTGCCACTGGCAGCCGGAAAAGACAATCTGGCATTCCGGCTTGACGATGGCCAGGGTAAAGTCCTCCAAATCGAAAAAGTCCTCTTGGGGCTGCTGGGAAAGGAGCAGCCGCTTTAAGGTGATGGTGTACTGTTCCCGGCCGGTGACGGTGGCCACAGGCAGGGAGCTGCCGAAGGCTTCCAGGGAACGGCTCTCCTTTTCGGCGTGGAGGGTGTAGCCCTGGACCACCCCTTGGCGCACCCCATTGATGGTCACGGAAATCTCCCGTGAGGTGGGAATTTGATAGGTATTCATGAAAATCCCTCCTTACAGCTGCACCAGCAGGGTGGCCTGGATGGTGACGATGTTCCGGGCGGGGGTAAAGGACACCGTCAGCAAACAGCAGGAGGGATCTCTTTCCTCCGCCACCGCGCTGGGGGCCCCGTAGGCGGAAAGGTAGCCTTCCTGTTCCAGCTGCATCAGCTTGGCGGCGCAAAGACTCTCAATGCCGTCCAAGGTAGCCCCGCCCAGGCACAGGGGGGTGAGGTAGCTTTCCAGTTCCCCCACCACATAGTCCAGAATCAGGGGGGTGGACAGGTTGAAGTACCGGTAGTCGGTGTTGCCCAGCTCATCCTGGGTGCAGGTGTCGATGCCACGGATCAGGGTCAAAAGCCCGCCGGACAGTTCCAGCACCGAATAGCCCTGCTCCATCTTTTCTTCTTTCTGGGCTTCGGTGAACTCCTCCACCCAGCCGAAAAACTCCATCTTGGCGCCGTTGCCCCCGGTAATCCGGCTGCTCTGGCTGACCAACACCGCCGCTGCCGCCGCCGCCAGGTTCACGGTGCCGGTTTCCTCCCACTTTACGGCGGGGCAAGCCAGCACGCAGCGCATGGAGTTGATTTGCTGGGCGGAGGCCTCCCCGGCGGCAAAGAGGATCTTCCGCACCCCCTGCTCCTCCAGCACCTCCATCATGGCAATGAGCAGACTTTCCTGCTCCACGTCGGTGACTAAAAATTCCCCCTGAGTGGCCAAAAAGGAGGCAAATTCCGTTTCCAGGGCGGTTTGAGTCTCGGCGGTGCGGCACATGGCCCACACCCCGGTAGCGCCCCCCTCCAAACAGAGGAGAATCAGCCGGGTCAGGGGACTTTGGTCGGTGTTGTCCCCGAACACCGCCGCCGCCTGAGCCGGGGACTGGATAAACTGGATGCCGGAAGCGGTTTTGGCCGCTTTGGCATACAAGGCGATGGGGTAGGCCTCGCTTTGGGCGTAGGTTCGGTATTGGGTGGTGATGGTCACTCCCGGTCGAAGGGCCATTTAATCCTCTCCTTTCCACTGCGCATCCAGGCGCAGGCTGGTAAACTGCTGGGACGTTTGGGTTTGCAGGCAGAGCACTTCCAGTTTAGCGGCAAAGGGCAGTAGCAACCCCTGCTGCTGTTGGTGAAACTCCAAGGGAAGGCGGCGCAGCTCCAGCCAGTCCGGCCCCTCCCAGAACAGCAGGGCTTCAAACAGGCTTTGGGCGTAGCTCTCCCCCTGCTCCATCTGCTCTAAGGGGAGGATCAAGGTCAAGCGGAACTCCACCTGGGCCTTCCGCCCCTGGGTGGACTGCCCTTCTTCCTGCCCCAGATAGTCCCCCAAGGCCAGAGGGGCAAAGGCGGCGCTTTCCATCTGCACCGCCAGCCCCGGCTGGGTGGGCGGGGTCAGGCTGCACTGAGGAGAGTACCCCAAAAACACCTGGAGCTGGGACATCCGGCTGCTGAGCCGCTGGGCCAGCAGGGCGGTGAGCTCTGCCAGGGTGGTGACAAGCTGCATCAATCTCCCTCCTGTTCATAGGCGATGGACTTGTAGTACAGCACCTCTTCCCCCAGCTTTTCCGGCCGGACCAGCACCAAAGTGTACTGCGTTTCGCCGGAAGTGAGGGTCTGGTTTTCGGTGAGGGGGAAATCCCCCTGGGTGAGCAGCCGCACCCGGTGGGCAGGGCGGTAGCCCAGGGGAAGATGCACCAGCTCTTTGGGCTCGTCCTCTCCACTGACACGGGACAGGCAGCCATGCACCGTCTCCCCCTCCGGGGTAATGAAGGAAGCGCCGTACCGGACAAAGAAATCCAAAATGGTTTTTTGCAGATTCATGGGTGCGCCCCCTTTACGCCAGCCGGAAGGCAAAGCCGGTTTCCAGCACGTCCGCCAAACTTTGGCGCAAGGACGCAATAAGCTGCCCAGCCGCCTGCTGGCTTCCGTTTTCCTGCCACTCCACCGTCAAATCCGGGGTAGAGATGCGCTTAGGAGCCTCCCCCTGCTGCAAATTCAAATACCCCTGCCAGGCAATGGCCGCCGCCAGCTGCTCCAAGGTTTCCTGGACATACTCGGTCTCCGCCTGGGGGTTTAGCTGCTTTTCCACCTGCCGCCGGGCGGACGAGAGCAGGCCGGAATAGTCCTGAGCCTGCTCCTGGGTCAGTCCGGTGAGGAGGCAGAACTGGGCGAGAATGTTGTTCTCATCCATAGTGGTGACCTCCTTGGGTGAAATTACAGGGTCAGCACCTTGCTGGCATCCTCAAAGATTTTGGCAAAGCCGTAGGTGCAGGAAATGGCGGCCCGTTCCAGCTGCCGGTCGATGAGCTTGTCGTATTCCAGCATCACATCCCCGGCGGTGACCATTTCCAGGGCGCAGGTGCTGTCCAAGGCCACCATATTGCCGGTGGGAACGGCGCCGGTGCGGTACAGCCGGGCTCCCATGGGGGTGGTGAGCTGGCCGGTGCCGGCAAAGTTCAAGCCGGTGAGGGGATTCTGGAACTCCTCCAGCTGGACCAGCTTTAACATCCCGGCGGTGTCCGCCAGCAGCACGTCCATGTTGTAGTCCTCAAATTCCCCCCAGAGCTTTAACAGGTCGGCGTAGGTCAGGGTGCCGGTGGCGGCCACCGCCACTTCATCGGCGGGGTTGGAGTTGCCGTCCCCCTCGATCAGGGTGGTGACGGCGTCCTCCAGCTGGGTGCGCAGCAGGTAGTTGCCGATCTGCTTTAAGGTCACGGTAAACAAATCCAGCCGCTGGAACCGCAGGGCTTCGTAGGAAGCGATAAGCAGCCGCCCCCGCTTTTTCATGGTCACCAGGTTTTCCTTGGTTTTGATGGTGGTTTCGGTCATGGCGGTGCCTTCCACGGTGACGTTTAAGGTTTTGTCCGCTGCGGTGTTGTCGGCGGTGATGGTGCGGTAGTCCAGGCTGTCAATCACCGTTTTGGAGGCCACGATGTTGTCCAGCACTGCGCTGTTCTCCATCCCCATGTTCACCGCCCGCTTCACATATTCCGGGAACAGGGCGGCGGAGGTGGTGGTGGCAAAGAACTTCTCCACGCAGTCGCTGTGCCTGCCGCTGACCTTGATGTCAAAGCGTTTGAGCTGCCGCTGGTAGGCGTCCAGCCCCTCCAGGGGGGTGCCCCGATACTGCTGGGAGGGGTCCAGCTCTTCCAACACCTGGGTAAAGCTCTTGCCCGCTACCTGATACATTCCTTTTTCCAGTCTCAGATTGTCGTATGCTGCCATACTGCCACTTCCTTTCAAATTTTAAAGAATCGGTTCTGTTCTTTGGCTTCTTCTTTCGCCTGGCCTGCCAGCTGCCGCCTTGCCTTCCCTTCCAGCCGGCGGCGGTACACCCGGCACAGCGCCTTGCACTGGGACACCGAAAGCTGGTCAAACAGCTCTTCCATCAGCGCCCCTTCCAGCTCCGGGTCGGCCAAAAAAGCCAGCCGCCGCACCTCTTTTTGCAGGCTGCGGTGGTACTCCTCCCCCAGCTTGGCGGACTGTTCCAGTTTTTCCAGATAGTCCTTGAGCACCCCCTGCTGAGAGGCGGAGAGGGTAACTTCCTCGGCTTGGGCAAAGCCCTTGACCAGCTCCTGAGGGGTGTTTCCTGCCAGGCGCAGGGGGCGGGCTGCTCGTGCTGCTTGGTGACCCCCGCTTCCCGCTGGGCGGGTACCGCCACAAAGCTCCACTCATAGGCGTCGGAAGGGGCGTCCAGGCGGATGCAGCAGGGCTTTCCCCCGTATTCCTGCCCCGGCCGGTGGGAACAGCTCCCCGCCGGTTCGCCGCAGATGGAGCAGGTCTTTCGGGTGATCTGGCAGCTGACGCTGACCTCCTTGCGGATGCCCCCGTCGATGGAGAGGATCAGCCCCTCCGTTTCCGGGCAGCGCACCAGATAGGCCTTGGCGTTTAAGGTGCAGTACACCTCCCCGCAGCGGGTGACCCGGTCCGGGTGCTCCACCACTTCGGTGTGGTAGATCCGGGCGGTTTGGTGGAGGGTGGTGTGCTGGTGGTCGAACAGTCCGGTTTTCCCCAAAAACAGCCCCGCCAGGGTTTCCAGGGCGGCTTTGGTAAAGGCCTCCTGGTCCCGGTCGATTTCGTTGTCGCAGAGGACTAAGGGGAAGGCGTACACCTCCGCTGCGGTGAGGGGGCGGCGGGTGTAGCGGTGAATCTGCTCCAAATCCTCCAGCCCGAACTCCCCTTTTTGGGTGAGAATGGTTCCTTCTTTCATGGATTTCCCTCCTGTGACGTGATTTCTTGGGCCCTGGCCCGGTAGTACTCCGCCTGGGCCTGTTGCAGCTGGTCCTGCAAATCCACCGCTTCCCACTCCAGGGTCACCGGGGAATACACCCCGGAAAGCCCCATCCAGGTGCGGCAGATCTTTTGAATCACCGGTTCCAGCAGACGGCGGTAGTAGCTCAGCTCGCTGGCCAGAATGGTGGTCTGCTGCTGTGCCATCCGCTCGGTGGTGGACCAGCTCAGCCCCAGCAGAAAGGGAGGCACCCCCAGCTTGGCGATAATCTGTTCCAGCAGCTGCCGCACCGGAATTTCGGTGTCCAAAATCTGGTTGTCGCTGCCGATAGCCTTGATGGAGATGTTCCCCACCGCCACCAAATCCTGCACCTGCCCCTGGGCGGCGCTCTCCATCCCCCGGCTCCACTCCCGGGCAATCTGCCGGGCCCGCTCCCCGGCGTAGGGCTGGTCCTCAGCGGTGGGCTGGTAGGTGACGGCATAGCGCACGTTCCCCACCCGCTCAAAGTTGCTGCGGATGCTGCGGAAAATCACCGTCAGGGTCTCGCTGACGGCGGGCAGCCCTTCCAGCACACTGCGGCCCACAATCTGTCCCGGGGCGGGGTCGTGGGCGGAGTAGAGCAGCCACTGTTTGTTCTCCACCGGCCGGTACTCCACCCCTTGCTGCACCAGAAAGTCCGGCTCCAAGGGGTCGCTGTCCTCCTTCACCCGGAGAATGGAAGGGTCGGCGTTGAACAGCCCCAGAATCTGGGTACCGGCCTCATCGGTGACCATTTCCCCCACCCCGTTGCCGTAGGTGAGCATGCTGTCCAAATGGCCGTCCAGAAAGCTGCCCAGACCGTGGTTGATGCCGTTGACCGGCACCCGGCTTAAAAACTCCTCCAGCCTCTGCTGAATGCCGGGGTCCCCACAGGTGATCTTCACACCCCCCGCCAGCCGCACCAGCCGCCGCAGGGCGGCGTCCACCATGGGGATGGCCTGGCGGATCCCCAGCAGCACCGGATAGGCGGCGGGAGCCAGGGGTACGCTGCCCTCTCCAGCCCACAGGGGACGGGGACGGGTTTGGATGATCCCCCAGCGGGAATCATGTGCCTTTGTTCGTTTTCGCAAAGAATCCTCCTCCTTCTTGTGGGGCGGGACGGGGATTGCTGGCCACAAAAAAGGCCCCTTCCCCCCGGTCCGCCAGGGTGCTTACCAGGTAGCGGATGTCGTCCATGGCGTGGTCGTGCTCCTTTTTGGGGGCTTCTCCCTGGCCGGAATCCTCCCAGACGTACTGGGAAAACTCCCGGATGGTGTCGGTGCAGCTGACGTGGAATTTCAGCCGTCCCTGACCCAGCATGGTGCTCACCCGGCGGATCCCGTCTTGCACCTGGTTTTTGGCTTTCAGTACCTTCCAGCGCCCGGTGCGTCGGACGCACTCCAAAAAACTGGCGGCGCTGGGGTCGATAATCACTGCCTCCACCGGATGGGCGCCGATGAGCTGTTCCAAAGCGGATAAATACTCCTGGTCGGTGAGCTGGCGGTTTTCCCGGCGGGAATCGTAGTAGTATTCTTTTAGCCGGTACCACACCCCGTCCTGCTGTCCCCAAAGCCCCATAGACATGGGATTGATGGTGCCGTAGTCGCAGGACACATATCTTCCTGCCACCCCCGGCGCATCCGTAAACACATGGCGGGACATTTCGAACATAGGGTACACCAGCCCCTGGGCCGCCGCCCACTCCCCCAGCACAAACCGCCGGTAAAACACCCCCTGATAAAGCTCCCGGTAACGCTGCCGCATGGCCGGGGAAAGGGAGGGATTGTCCTCCATGGTAAAGTGCAGGTGCAAGGCGTGCTTTTTCTGGGCCTGGCTCACCCACTCCCGGAAAAACCAGTGGCTGGGGCCTTCCGGGTTGCAGTTAAACCAGAACCGGCTGCCCTCCACCGAACAGCGGGCCAATGCCTGCTCCACAAAAGACCGGGGCATCAGGGCTACCTCGTCCAGCAGCACCCCCGCCAAGGTCATGCCCTGGATCAGGGAAGCGCTGGATTCGTCCTTGCCGCCGAAAAGGTAGAACCGGTTTTCCCGGCCCCGGCAGCGCAGAGTGAACCGGCTTTGGCTCACCCGGTACTCCACCCCGAAGCCTAAACTTTTCAGCTGTTCCAGCAGCCGGTCGGTGAGGTTGCGCTTCAGGGCGCTGACCGTTTTGCCGCAGAGGGCAAAGTTTTCCCCGGTAAACCGGCTCATGGCCCAGCAGGCAAAGCTCAGCCCCATGCAGAAGGTTTTTCCGCTGCGCACCGCCCCGTCGCAGATCACTGCCTGGCAGTCCCGGTAGGGGCTTTCCCGGCACCACCAGGTGAGAAGCTGCCTTTGCTTTTTGGAAAAGTGGGTCAGGGAGTTCATTCCTCCTCCTCCCCGGCGGCGGCTTCCAAAGCCCGGCAGAAGCTCAGCCCGTCTTTGGCCTGCTCCTGTTCCTGGCCCAGGCGGCAGAGCAGTTCCAGAGCCTCAAAGCGGTTGTAAAACTGCACCTCCACGCCCCCGTCCTTGCCCCGCTTCACGGCGCTGACCCCGAACAGGTCCCAGTGCTCCAGCTGCTCCAGGGCCTGCTCCGGCGGAGTGAGGGCCAGCCGGATGCCGTCGGCGTTGCTGCCAAAGGCCAGCCGCCGCAGCCCCGCCTGGGCCAGCTCCAGCAGCGGTTCAAAACCGGTTTGGCTTAACCGGCGCTGCACCCGCCTCTGCCCCAGCAGCCGGTACCCCTCCCCTTCCCCGCCGGGAAGTCCCGCCAGGGAGGCGGCCTCCCGGACGTTGCGGCAGCGGAGGTAGTGGCTGCAAAACAGTGCTTCCGATTCCTTCATGGGTTTCATGGAATCCCCCCTTTCACCCATAGGGAAAAAAGGGGGGAAAATGGCACGAAACAGGGCAAATTTCCGAAAAATAAATTGGATTTGCAAGATTTTAAGAGAAAAACCATGATTTTTTCAGGTGCAGTCCAATCTGCCCGGGCGAAAAAAAATCCGTTCCAGCGTGCTGGAACCCCATTCAAGCGCCCCAACGGAAAGCAGCGCCGCCCCTTCCGGACAAAATAAAAAAACGCCCTTCGATGGCTCGAAAGACGTCAGTGTATTGAAAAAGGATTCCGATGTTTCCGGATTGACCCGCCCTCGGCTCTACGCCGTTGGGCGGGCGGATTCCGGCTTGTTTTTTCCACAATTTTATCTGGAAAAATAAACTCGAAACAAAAAAATTTAAAAAACAATTCCTTTGGGGGGGGCTTTGCCCCCTAGAATCCACTGCGTGGGATTCGACCCCACCAGTTTTTTGCAGAAAAACGAAACAAGCCTTCGGCGTGTTTCTCACCAAAAACTTTTATGTTTTAGTTTTTCTCCAACCATTCCAATACCGGCTGCAAATAGTCCGGGTGAGTCCAGTCCGCCCGGTTCTCCCCGGCTTGGCGCAGGGCCAGTTCCCAGGACTGGCACTCCCCTTCCGGCTTTTTGGCCACCGATTTTTGCAGCAATTTGCACATGGTCCGGTCCACCAGGCTCATGACCTGCAAGTCCCAGATGCCCCGGCCGTAAAAGCAGGGTACCTGTTCCATAGGCGGGCGGAGGTTGCGCTGCTTAAGCAGGGTCAGGTTGCCCTCCTCATAGGGGGAAGCCCCCACCGCAAACACCGCCAGCTTTTTGCCGTCCAGCAGCTCCCAGTGCTTGCGCAGAACCCCCATGCCCCCAATGCCGGAAGCGTACACCCCGCCCATGAGGATGATGGTGTCCGGCTGGGCCAGTTGTTCCCGGCCGGCCTGCTTTGCTTCCAGCACCGGAAAGCCGGTCTTTTCCTTCAGCCACCCGGCGTATTTTTGAGCGGCCCCATATTTAGAATGCACTAAAATCAATCCCTGTCCCATCTGTCTACTCCTTTCCGGCCCAGCCGGTTCGTTTGTATCCAGTATACCAAACCAAGGGGAGCAAGGCCAGAGGGAAAAGGTAAAATCTGGGTAAAATTTCCGGGAAAGTGGGCCGCCGCCACCTTACTTCGCCGGACGCACCCGGCCCGCCAGCTCCAAAAACCGAAGCTGGGAAGGGGTACCCGTCCGCGTTTCTTTTTTCGGAAACTGCCGGTCAAAGTCCAGAGCGGCTTGTTCTTTCACCAGATAGGCCCCGCTTTCTTCATACCGTCCCGGGGTCAGGGCGCCCTCTTTCAAGGGCAGCACCTGCAAAGCCGCCGCATAGCAGTTTTCCCCGTTGCGGATGCCAAACTGCTCCGCGGGCAGATACCCGTATCTGACATAATAGGCCGGGTCCCCGGTGAGGAAAATGGCCGGGTACCCCAGCTCTTTGGCGATCTCTGCGGTGCGGGCCAGCAGCATTTTCCCGATCCCCCGGTTCTGGAAGTCCGGGCGGACGGCAATGGGCCCCAAAGTCAGCACGGTGCAGACCGCCCCGTCGTCCCCCCAGAGCTTCCCCTTGACGCAGGCGCACTGCCCCACCGGTTCCCCTTCCAGTTCCGCTACCAGATTCAGGGGTGGGACAAAGTCGTTATGGCTGCGCAGGATATGGAGCAGGTAGTGCTCCATGCAGCCCGGCGCATACTGATTCCAAAAGGCATCCCGCACCAAAGTTTCCACTGCCCGGCGTTCTTCCGGGCGCTCTTGACGAATTTCCACCTGCATAGAATTCTCCTTTGCATCTAACGCAGTCATCAAAGCCGGTGTTTTTCCAAATGGCAAATCATTCCTCCCCGTCCAGCAGGCCGGTGAAGGTGGTCTGTTGCCCTTCTCCCCGCAAAATCGGCCCCAAAAAGGCGTTGTAGGCGCTGGGCAGAGAATAGATTTCCGCCAACTCCTTCCGATCCGCCCAGGTGTACTCAGGGGCGGGGCGGGCCAGGCGGATGTGAAAGCTGCTCATCTGCCATTCGATGTGGGAAAAAATGTGTACCGCCTTTTCCCCGGCGGTGATTTCCAAAGGCTCCATCCCCTGCTCTTTCAGCCAGGCGGACAGCTGGGATTTGGTGTACTTCCCCTCCAGGTTGGGAAACTCCCAAAGCCCTGCCAGCAGACCCTTGTCCGGCCGCTTTTGCAGGGCGTACTTCCCCTGACAGGACAGAATCAAGATGGTGCGCTGTTCCTTCCGCCGGGCCTTTTTGGGGGGCTTTACCGGCAGCTCCAAAAAGGTGTTTCTCTCATAGCCCAGGCACATTTCCCGCACCGGGCATTTGTCGCACAATGGCATTCCATTGGGCAGGCAGACAATGGCTCCCAGCTCCATGAGGCTTTGGGTGAAGTCCCCGCAGCGGCCCTGGGGGTACACCTGCCGCAGCTGTTCGGTAAAGTCCTGCTTCACGGCATTTTGGGTCACGTCCCGGTGGTCGTCGGTGATGCGGCTGAGCACCCGCAGCACGTTGCCGTCTACGGCTGGGGTGGGCTGGTCAAAGGCAATGGAGCAGATGGCTCCGGCGGTGTAGTCCCCGATACTGGGCAGGGAGCGCACCTGCTCCCAGGTCCGGGGGAACTCTCCCCCGTACTCCTCCACCATCACCTTGGCGGCCTTCTGCAGATTCCGCACCCGGTTGTAGTACCCCAGTCCCTCCCAGAGCTTGAGCAGCTCCTCTTCCGGACAGTCCGCCAGGGCTTGGATGTTAGGCAAGCGCTGCAAGAACCGGTGGTAGTAGGGAATCACCGCCTCCACCCGGGTCTGCTGGAGCATGATCTCACTGACCCATATCCGGTACGGGTCTTGATTTTCCCGCCAGGGCAGAATCCGCTGGCAGGCGGAAAACCAGTCCAGCAAGGGCCGGACCAAGGACGCAATTTGATTGGGCATAGACTTCCTCCCGCAAATAAATTGAAAAATGAAGAGTGAATAATTCAGGTTGATTTGGCTGACGCCAAATCTTCCATCGGAAAACAAGGAAAAGGTATTTTCCACAAAAGCAAGAAAAATTTTAAATTATTGAAACATAAGGAAGAATTTTTCTTTTGATGAAGATTCCACCGCAGGGAGAATCAACCATAATGATTCATTATTCACTCTTCACGATTCATTATAAAAAGAGCAGGAACGCCGAAACGCTCCTGCTTCTTTTCGTTCAAGGTTTTGGAATTCCTTTTGGATTACGCCTTGTTCAGACGGTCTTCCAAAGCAGCCAGTTGGTTGTTCAGTTCCGCAGGCAGCTTATCGCCGAATTTGGCATAGAATTCCTTAATGCCGGCCACTTCTTCCTTCCACAGGTTCACGTCCACGTCCAGCAGACCCTTTACAGTGTCCAGCGTGATGTCATCCAGGCCTTCGATATTGATGTCTTCCGGCTTGGGTTCATAACCCAGAGGAGTGACGTTGGCGTCCACTTCACCCTTGCAGCGGGCCGCAATCCACATCAGCACCCGCATATTGTCGCCGAAACCGGGCCAAATGAAATGACCTTCATCGTCGGTGCGGAACCAGTTGACGTTGAAGATTTTGGGAGCCTTATCCCCCAGCTTTTCGCCCATTTCCAGCCAGTGTGCGAAGTAGTCGCCCATATGGTAGCCGCAGAAGGGCAGCATGGCCATGGGGTCACGGCGAACCACGCCCACGGCGCCGGTAGCGGCAGCGGTGGTTTCGCTGGCCATGGTGGAGCCCACGAACACGCCGTGCTTCCAGTCAAAGGACTGGTACACCAGGGGAGCGGTCTTGGCCCGACGGCCGCCGAAGATCATAGCGGAGATCGGCACACCCTTGGGGTTGTTGAACTCAGGGCTGATGCAGGGGCAGTTTTCGGCCGGAGCGGTGAACCGGGAGTTGGGGTGGGCGCCCTTTTCGGTGCTTTCCTTGCCGTTCCAGGGACGGCCCATCCAGTCGATGGCGTTTTCCGGAGGATTCTTGTCCAGACCTTCCCACCAAACGGTGTTGTCGTCCAAATTGTGGGCTACGTTGGTGAAGATGGTGTTCTTCTTAGTAGAAGCCAGGGCGTTGGGGTTGCTCTTTTCGTTGGTGCCGGGAGCCACGCCGAAGAAGCCGTTTTCCGGGTTGATGGCGTACAGCCGTCCGTCCTCACCGGGCTTCAGCCAGGCGATGTCGTCGCCAACAGTCCAAACTTTGTAACCCTGCTTGCGGTAGATTTCCGGAGGCACCAGCATGGCCAGGTTGGTCTTGCCGCAGGCAGAGGGGAAGGCGGCGGTGATATAGGTGACTTCGCCCTGGGGATTTTCCAGGCCCAAAATCAGCATGTGTTCCGCCATCCAGCCTTCGTTCTTGCCCTGGTAGGAAGCAATCCGCAGCGCAAAGCACTTCTTGCCCAGCAGCACGTTTCCGCCGTAAGCGGAGTTGATGCTCCAGATGGTGTTGTCTTCCGGAAACTGGACAATGTAGCGGTTTTCCGGGTCCACGTCTGCCTTGGAGTGCAGGCCGCGGACGAAGTCATTGCTGGTGTCGCCCAGGTTTTCAAAAGCCTGTGCGCCCATCCGGGTCATGATGTCCATATTCAAAACCACATAGATGGAGTCAGTCAGCTCCACGCCGACTTTTGCCAAGGGGGAACCGATGGGGCCCATGGAATAGGGAATCACATACATGGTCCGTCCCTTCATGACACCGTCATACATGGGGGTCAGCTTGGCGTACATTTCTTTGGGGTCGCACCAGTTGTTGGTGGGACCGGCGTCCTCTTCTTTGCGGGAGCAGATGAAAGTCCGTCCCTCCACCCGGGCTACGTCGTTGGGCTTGGTGCGGTGCAGCAGGCAGCCGGGAAGTTTTTCCTCATTGAGGGCTTCCATTTCGCCGGTGGCGATGGCTTCGTCCCGAAGGGCCTTCAGCTGGGCTTCGCTTCCGTCGATCCACTCCACTTTATCCGGTTTGCAGAGGGCTACCATTTCATCTACCCACTTGAGAACATTTTGGTTATTCGTCAGCATGGTACCTTAACTCCTTTACAATCGTATCTGCGCAAATACAGGATTTGCGTACTCCCTTATTATAGACAATTTGCAGGAAAGAATCAATCCTTCTCTGGCATTATTTTCATTTTGGAAACATTTTGCTCACATTCATGCAGGGAAAACCGGTTTTTCCCGGAAGTTTCCCAAATAGAA
This sequence comes from Ruminococcaceae bacterium UBA1375, assembly GCA_002305795.1. GTDB lineage: Bacteria > Bacillota > Clostridia > Oscillospirales > Ruminococcaceae > Egerieicola > Egerieicola faecalis. The sequence goes on along the minus strand of DBRF01000003.1, from coordinate 11,159 downwards.
AAGTGAATTTTGCAGGATAAGATGGGTTGACTTGCAAAATCAAGGTGGGAAAAGGATGGAAATTCAAGGCTGTGCGCCAGTTTGACGCCAAACCACGGAAAGGGCCTAAAGGGCCAAAAGCGAAAATGGCCCCAAGGCAGAATTGGAAAAACAGGCAAGTGGAACCGTACCTGCCCTGCTTGCCAAGATGTGCAGTCTCCGGCAATATCATTGTGCAAAATTGTCAGCACTTTCCTATTTTCCCCTTGCATTATTTCATTCAATGTGGTAAAATAAAGTCAACATTCAAGATTTGTTTTTATTTTTAGGAGGTGATGAATTGCCCAAAGTTGCTTATTCTGAAGAAGATCGAGCTCGTATCAAAACGGCGTTGATAACAGTTGGGCTTGAACTGATGGCAAAACAAGGCATACAGCACACAACCGTAGAGCAGGTGTATAAAAAAGTAGGCATTTCACGAACTTTCTTCTACTCTTTTTTCGCAACGAAAGAAGATTTAATTGTTGAAACACTTTACTTACAACAGCCCAAAATCATTAAGTATGTACAAACTTTAATGGCCGATCCTGCTTTAAGCTGGCGTGACGCAGTAAAGCAATTTCTCCACGCCTGTTGTTACGGAATAAAAAATGGAATTGCTGTTTTAACTATCGAAGAACAGCAGCTCATTTTCAAGCGCCTGTCCAAGGAAAGCTATCAAGTGTTCCGCCAAAAGCAACTTCGCCTTTTTGGAGAAATTTTAAAAAACTTCGGAATCAGGGCAGATGCGGCAAGGATCAATCTATTTACAAATTTAAGTTTGACCGCAATGGTGATACGCAGAGCGATTCCCGATACGCTTCCCTTGTTTGTGCCTGAAGCCGCTGACGAAACGGTTGATTTTCAACTGAATGCGATTGTGGATGCCTTGGAAAAATTGAAAACAGATCCCACGCCTTAATGAGTGGAAAGGAAAAATCCGTCCGGATATTATGTATCAGGTCATATTCAGACGGATTTTACTCGACTCAAAATAAAAACAATTCTTGAAATTTATTTTTATTTTATGGTTAGAAGAACGAAAAACAAGCAAAGGAGAATCCACGATGAAGGTATTTGATCTGTTTTTAAACAAATATCCACCAGGGAATGACTTGCGAAAGCCAACCGCTGAAAAGCTGGCGCAATTTCAAGGGAAGCTGCCTGAAGAACTCCTTGCCTTTTGGAAGAAATATGGCTTCGGAAACTATGGCGGGGGATTGCTGAAAATAATAGATCCTACGGATTATGTTGATACGCTCACACTTTGGCTGGGGCAGCAGGAAGATTGTTTCCCCATTTTGATGACCGGATTCGGAACGCTTTTTATTTACCGCAAACTATCTGAAACCGCCGACGATATATGTCTTCTTGATATTCACTACCGCAGGTCGGGCAGCTTTTCCACCGGTTTTTCCGATTTTTTTGAGCACATCCTTCCCGCTGAACCCTTTGCGGAACAATTTTTGCCAGTGGACTTATTCCAACAGGCATCTGTTAAGCATGGCAGCCTTGCAGAAAATGAAATCTTTTTCTTTGCCCCGGCTTTGGCATTTGGCGGAGCCGAATCCATTCAATACATCAAAAAAGGAAATGCCGTTGTTCACCAACACTTGTTATTTGAAATGGGAACGGACAATTCTGACAACACAGAATCTAATGATATGTGGTCCCAAGCCTATGAAGCCAACCCCAATGTATTTGAATTGGAAAACGGTGGTTTAATGGTTAGCTTTACCTTTTCGGAAACTGTGGATACCATCCTGCCAGTGGCGCCAGAAACGCTATACGAAATGGAAGGAGAAACGGTTTCGCTGTGGGCGCTGACTTTTTTCAGCTTAACACAAGAGGAAAACCTGGGCTTTTTGGAGTATCACAAAGCCTTGCAACGGCTGCAACCTTACATTTTAGAAACAAGAGGTGACTACCTCTTGATCCGCGGCCTGAGTCTGGCAGAGATGCAGTGCGTTTTGTCGAAGGAATAAATTGATCGCCGTTCCCTTTCCAAATTAAATAGTCAGGAGGAAAAAAGCATGGGTTTTTTCAGCAGGTTGTTTCAAGGGCCGGAAATTGATATGGAAAAGAGCAATGGAAATGCAAAGAAAATGCGTGCTCTATTTAATCAGGTGGTTGAAGGCGGGGACAATTATAGACTGATTTTCGGATATACCGAGGATGTAAGCCGTTTCAATTATGGATTTGTTCATGGAAGTAAAACAAAAATCGGAAATTTAATTGTGGGCTGGAACGAAGCCAGTCAAACGATTGTAGTGGTTCCCACGGTACCGGATCTTTCCGGCTGCGGCGATCCCACCTACTATCGCCGCTCTGAAATTTTGAAAGCCTATCGCAACAAGTACCCTACCGATGCGTTCATCATTTACCCAGACAAGAAAAGGTATGTGGGTATCAATGCCTATGATTGGCTGGATGACGAAACACGGTACGTCTATGTTTCACAGGACGAGGAGTTGGCCGCTTTTACCGACTTCTTTATGAACCGGTTTGCAACAAAGTGAGGGAATAATGCCATTTGGAGAAATCGGAGCGATCCTGCTGTTTCTTTTGGCGGTATTGATATTTGGTAATCTGTGGTTTCATTTTATCGAAACAATATGGAAGCAAATCAAAAAGCTGTTGACACGCCGGCAAAAACCTTCAGCATGGCATACGTTTCCCCCTGATGAGGAGGACAAAAAATAATGGATATAAACGAAATTAGAAAACGGGCGCAACAAGCCAGAGAAAAGGCCGCCGATTCCATGAAAAAGACGTTTGAAAAAAGCGAAGAGCTGGTGAATAAAATCGAAATCTCCAGCCCTGAAAAAGAGGCGTCGGCATCTGCCGCTGAGGTTGAACAACAGATTCATGCCAATACGGAGCGGCAAGTAGAAATTCTTGGTCAGGTATTCGGAGCTGAGGATATGGCGCAGATGGCCGCCAACCAGGAACAATTACAAAAAATGATCAATGAGAAAGTAGCTGAGGCTGCTGCCTCTACTACAGAGGACTTGATGGGGCAAATGTTTGGAGAGGATATGGGCGTTCTTGCAGCAGCTTTGGAAATGCTGGAGATGGAGGATTCCGACGAAGAAGAAGACCTGGCATTTAATTTGGAACTGGAGCAAACCCTATATACTACTTTAGAAGAAACCATGGCCCGGCTTGAAGCCATCCCTGAGCCAGAACCCATCCCTTACCAAAAAAATGACGTAAAATGGGAACGCTTCGGCATCCTGCTGTCCGGTATTTTATCCACCCTTAACGACCACAATCTGTACAGTATGGATGTGGAGGAACATATCCCTGTCATGGAGCAAAAAATTGTATCCCTTGTACGACGCTCCTGGGGGATCAATGGCCGCAGCGATCTGCTGGATATGATCCGCTATTTAGCCCAGGAAGGGTATATCCTCCGGTATCAGCTATACAGTGAGGCATCTTCGCCGGAAGAACTGATGGATGAAACCATGGACGAGGAGGACCGTGAATCTACCGAGCGGGCATGGAGGTTTGCACAGCGGTATAAAGAGGAATATTCCCCCGGCTTCATGGCTGGATGGGATGTTGGCCGAGCAGCGATGCTGACCCGTTGGGGATGCTATTTAGGTTGGCTCACGGAAAGCGAAGCGGTTGGCATTCTTTGGGATCTCTCCCAAAAGGTTGTGGAAGAACTGCATAGCTGGCGTGAATTTGCTCAGTCTTATCTTTTTGGCGGTCTTATGTGGAAATTACTGTGCGGCGACAGCTCCGCTGGAAGTTACCTTGGCTATATTGCAGACGCCGCCACAGACCTGTTGACCGGAAAAGCGGAGCAAGAAAGCGGACAATGGCGTGAGTGTCCTTGGCCCGCACCGAGAAAAATCGGTTTCACAATATAAACTCTTTGAAAATAGACGGTGATTCACCGGCCGCCAACAAAAACGGCATACAAAAAGCCGTTGCGTTGGCGGCTGTGTTAATATGACCCATCATTCTTATTTACGCCGTCAAAGCATCTAACGCTCAAGAATTCTTCCTCCAGCGCAACAGCATCCTGAAACACAGGAGCATTGCCGGAATGAAGCTGTTGTTTGCTGTCTTAAAATAGCGGTGGAAGAGGACTCTCTGCTGAGAAATTCCTTCCCGTTTGTTTTGGACAACCGTACCCGGAACGACTCCCTGTCACCCAAGGCCGTCCTGGAACAGATCCGATGCCGTGACAAAGAAGAAGTCAACGGGATTGGACGGCGGCAAAGGCGTCCTCCAAAGCGGCGATCAAATCCTTCACATTTTCCGTACCGATGGACAGGCGGATGGTGTTGGGCCGGATGCCCTGGTCCAGCAGTTCCTCCGGGGTGAGCTGGGAATGGGTGGTGCTGGCGGGATGAATCACCAGCGACTTCACATCCGCCACATTGGCCAGCAGGGAGAAAATGGCCAGGTTGTCGATGAAGGTTTGGGCGGTCTGGGCGTCCCCCTTGATTTCAAAGGTAAAGATGGACCCGGCGCCACGGGGGAAATATTTTTGGTACAGCTGGTGGCTGGGTTCGTTGGGAAGGGAGGGGTGGTGCACCGCCTCCACCAGCGGATGGCGGTTGAGATACTCCACGATGTTCAGAGCATTTTCCACATGACGCTCCAGACGCAGGGAAAGGGTTTCCAGCCCCTGCAAAAACAGAAATGCGTGGAAAGGGGAGAGAGTGGCGCCGGTATCCCGGAGCAGAATGGCCCGGATATAGGTGACAAAAGCCGCCGGGCCCGCCGCATCGGCAAAGGAAACGCCGTGGTAACTGGGGTTGGGCTGGGAGATCCAGGGGTACTTGCCGGAGGCCTTCCAGTCAAAGTTGCCGCCATCCACAATCACGCCGCCGATGGCGGTGCCGTGGCCGCCGATGAATTTGGTGGCGGAGTGAACCACAATGTCGGCGCCGTACTCAATGGGCCGGATGAGATAAGGGGTGGCAAAGGTGGAGTCCACCACCAGGGGGATGCCGTGCCGGTGGGCTGTCTGAGCCACCGCCTCCAGGTCGATGAGGTTGGAGTTGGGGTTGCCCAGAGTCTCGACGAAGATGGCCTTGGTGTTGTCCTGAATGGCTTCCTCAAAGGAACCTTCCCGGTAGGGGTCCACAAAGGTGGTGGTAATCCCGCTGGATAGGGGCAGGGTGTGGGCCAGCAGATTATAGGTGCCGCCGTAGATGGTCTTGGAGGCCACAATGTGCTCGCCGCTTTTGGCCAGGGCGCTGATGGTGTAATGGATGGCCGCCGCACCGGAAGCCGTGGCAAGAGCCGCCGCACCGTTTTCCAACGAGGCGATGCGCCGCTCAAACACATCCTGGGTAGGGTTGGTCAGTCTGCCGTAGATGTTTCCTGCATCCCGCAGTCCGAACCGGTCCGCCGCCTGCTGGCAGTCCGGAAACACAAAGGAAGTGGAAGCATAAATGGGTACCGCTCTGGCGTCGGTAGCCGGGTCTGCCTGTTCCTGGCCGATGTGCAGCTGTTTGGTTTCAAAGCTCCAATGTTTGGGGTCGTGAATATTTGTCATGGTATTGTCCTCCTGCGGGGGCGCCGCTTACTCTATCATTCAAATTCGGATGCACCCTCTTCCATGCACCGACAGTTTTGGGACCGGGCCGGGCCCTGCCGAACCATGCCGGGGGATGGGACAGGGAGTTCCCTGTGGGGTTCTTTGTCCACTATTATAAAAAACGGCGGGCCGCCTGTCCAATACGGAAAAGGAATGCCGGGTGATAGGTTCTTCCTATAGGATGCACCCAAAGCCCCTTGGTATTACTCCCAACAGGGCAGAACCTGATTCACCCCAAGCCCCGCCGGGAGAAATGGGAAAACCCCACATCCGGCCTCCGCAGCAAGGAGAATCCCGGTAAAGCTTCACTCTGCAAGTTGCAGATACCTTTTGATTTCCTGGATGTACCGGCTGCCGATGTCAGTGAGGATGCTGTTCTGTTTGGTGAGATAGCCGATTTCCATGACGCTGCTTTCCTCCACCGAGTCCGCTTCAAAGGGAACGGCGGTAAAGCGGTTGCCGTTGAGCTCCTGGCAGATGATGCCGGAACAGAGGGTGTAGCCGTTGAGCCCCACCATCAGATTCAGCATGGTGGCACGGTCGTTGGCCTTGATGGTGCGGAGGTATTCGCCGGTGCTTAAAATCTCCTCCGCAAAATAAAAGGAGCTGGTATCCCCCTGCTCAAAGGAAAGGCAGGGGTAGTCCCGCAGCTGCTCAAAGCGGATGGAATCCTGTTTGGCCAAGGGGTGCCCCTTCCAAAGGTACACATAAGCCTTGCAGTCCATCAGGCGGTGAAATTCCAGCCCTGCGGTGCGCAGCAGCTTGCCGATGGCGGCACGGTTGAAATCGCTGAGATACAAAATCCCAATCTCGCTTTTCATAGTGGCCACGTCGCTGATCACCTCTTGAGTTTTGGTTTCCCGGATGGCAAATTCATAGCGGCTGGTGTCGTAGGATTTCACCAGCTCCACAAAGGCTTTCACCGCAAAGGAGTAGTGCTGAGTCGAAACCCCAAACTTCTTTTTGATGTTTTTGGGGTTTTGATATTTTTGGAGCAGCAGTTCATACTGGGAATAAAGCTGTTTGGCATACTGCAAAAATTCTGCACCGTCGGCAGTGGGGGTAACGCCCCGGCCGCTTCGGTGAAAAATGGTGATGCCAAGCTCCTTTTCCAGCTCCTGTACGGCGCTGCTCAGCGATGGCTGGGCAACATACAGCACTTGGGCGGCCTTATTCAGAGAACCGCTTTCGGCAATGGCGATGGCGTAGCGCAGCTGCTGCAAAGTCATGGTGGTTTCCTCCCCGCAAACAACAAAAAATGGAGTGGTCCTTTTCCGGCAAACCGATGAACCTTCTATGATTTATAGCGTAACCGTTATAACACGGCAGGCGTTTCCCTGTCAAATCCGGCGGTTCCCTTTCCATATCGGCCGGTTCCGGGGGTGTATTCTTCCTCCCAGTTGAAAATCGTAAACTGCCGCCTGCCCCGCCCTCCCCTGGAAAGGGAAGGGAAAAGACAGGCGGCAGTTTGATAAGCCGGAGGGCTCATCTGCCCCGGGTTTCGTAGTCCTCGTCAATGCGCTTTTTCCAATCTTCGGTAATGGGGGCATTACTGCGGAACATGGCAACGGTTTCTCCCAATACCTCATAATTGAGCTGGGTCCCCCGGCTGTCGCAGTGATAGTTTACCGCCCGGTCCGCACCGATGCCAAAGCGTCCGGCGGTCTCCACCGCGTCGATGTTGGCTCCCAAAAACAAAAACTCCCAGCCGTGCTTCTCCTTCTGCCGGGCAATCATCTCCTTCACCTTGTCGTAGCTGTAAAACCGGCTGGCGTTTTCCATGCCGTCGGTGGTAATCACGAACAGGGTGCGTTCCGGCACATCCTCCCGCCGGGCGTATTTGTGGACATTCCCGATGTGGTGGATTGCCCCGCCTACGGCGTCCAGCAGGGCAGTGCAGCCCCCTACCTCATAGTCCCGGCTTGTGAGCGGGGGAACGGCTTGGATAGGCACCCGGTCGTGGATGACCTGACTCTGGTTGTGAAACAAGACGGTGGACACCAAAGCCTCCCCCGCTTCCCCCTTTTGTTTTTGGAGCATGGAGTTGAAGCCCCCAATGGTGTCCTCTTCCAGCCCCATCATGGAGCCGCTGCGGTCCAGGATAAATACCAGTTCGGTTAAGTTCTTTTTCATGGTTGGTTCCTCCTAAAACAAAGATGTGACGGTTTGGCGTCTGCCTTACAGTCACATCTTACCGGAAATTCCATGAAATTTGGTCGCCTGAAAAGCGACAATTCATCCGCCCAGCAAACTTTGGTCAAAGGCGAACAGCGCTTCGTTGATTTCAAACACATTGTAATTTTTCTGCCGGATGAAATATTCCACAATAATATCAAACTTGTTGGAGTGGGACAGGGCATACCCCGCCTTTTGCAGCAAATCCTTGGTCTCCTCCAGCGGCAGTTCCAGGGCAATGGCAAAGGCGATGGCGGTAGGCTTGCTGGGTTTGTACAGCCGGTTGCTGCGGATCTTGGAAAAGAGCTTACGGTCAATGTTGGCCTTCTTGTAGCACTGAGCGTCGGTGATGCCTTTTTCGTCGATCTTGCGCAGCAGCATTTCGGAAAAGCTCTCATCCATCTGAGCCAGGGCGTCTTCCAAAGAGCTCGCCCTGGCGAACAGACGGCCCTTGGGAAACTCCAGGATGTCATCCATGTCGTCCATGTACTCCGGCAAAACAGAGCTGCACATGGGCGGTTCCTCGGAAAAGAGGGCCTGCTGCTGCAGCCGCCGGGTATGGCTGTCGGTATGGGCGTCCACATAATGGTCGTCTATGTATTGGGCGATGTCGGCAAACAGCTTTTCGCTGATCTGATAGGCCGCCCGGTCAAAGATCACCAGGTAAACCATCATATCGTGCTCCAGCAGAAAGTCCTGGATGGCGTCCACCGCCACCTTCAGCGCCTGGGCTTTGGGATAGCCGTAGATGCCGGAGGAAATCAAGGGAAACGCCACCGTTTCACAACCATGCTCCTCTGCCAGGGCAAGGGAGGTGCGGTAACAGGAAGCCAGCTGCTCCCGTTCCCCATGACTGCCTCCCAGCCAGCGGGGGCCAACCGCATGGATCACATACTTGCAGGGCAGATCGTAGGCCCCGGTGATTTTAGCGCTGCCGGTTTGGCAGCCCCCCAGAGTACGGCATTCCGCCAGCAGCTTGGGACCTGCGGCCCGATGAATGCAGCCGTCCACCCCGCCGCCACCCAGCAGGGAGGTGTTGGCGGCGTTGACAATGGCATCCACCTTCATTTTGGTAATGTCGTTTCGGACGATTTGCAGCGGCATGGCCGCCATTCCCCCTTTGCTTTCACTTCTCTCCGGTTTGCCCTGCCCCGGTTCCGGGCGTTCCGGCAGGGCTTTCCACACCCTTGCCGGTTCTTTGGCAGGGCGGAAAAAACCGGTTTTCACCTCTTTATTGTAGCACAAGGGCGGGGCGGGGGCAATGGCCCGTCCCGTTTTTCGGACTGCTTCCCCTAGGAGAAGGGCAACGATGCGCTCAGCAGGGGCTCCCAGAGGTTTGATGTTTTCCACAAGCACCGCTCTGCCCCGTCCACACCATCCTCTATTTTTTCAGAAATTAAGTGCATTTTGCCCTGCGGTCTGGTATAATGGAGAAAAGCGGGTTTTGCTCTTTTCTTTTGCGCAGCAACCCCCGAAAAGCCGTTCATTTTCTTTAAGGAAACGCCCCGCAGCAAATCAGCTGCCGGGCCAAAGGGAAAACCGGCACGCCAAACTGCGGACCCGCAGGGTTTGCCCCACGGCGGACCCCCACAGTGAAAATAAGGAGGCCTTTGCCAATGAAACCGATCTTTGTAATTGGCCATAAAAACCCGGACACCGACTCCATCTGTTCCGCCATCAGCTACGCCTACCTAAAGAGGAAAATCACCGGCGACCCCTACATCGCCTGCCGGGCAGGCGCCGTCAACAACGAAACCAAATACGTTTTAGACTGCTTCGGGGTGGCGGAGCCCCAGCTGGTCCAGTCCCTGGAACCCCGTGTGGCCGACGTGCAGTACCGGAAGGTGGAGGGAATCAGCCGCCGGGTTTCCTTAAAGCGGGCCTGGGAGCATATGCGGGACAACCAAATCCAAACCATCCCGGTGCTTACCAAATGGGGGCAGCTGAAAGGGATTGTCACCCTGGGGGACGTGGCCCGGTTTTACATGGAGGACCAGGGCGCCGACGCTTTAGCGGAAGCCCGGACCAGCTACCGCAACATTGTGGAGACCCTGAAAGGGGAAATGATTGTAGGGGACCCCGACGCCTACTTCACCCAGGGCAAGGTGGTAGTGGCCGCCGCCAACCCCGACGTGATGGAGGACTACATCTGCGAACACGACATGGTGATTTTGGGCAACCGCTACGAGGGCCAGCTCAGCGCCATTGAGATGAAGGCGGACTGCATTGTGGTCTGCCTGGGCAGCCAGGTCACCAAAAGCATCCAAAAGCTGGCGGAGGAAGCGGGCTGCGCAGTCATCTGCTCCCCCCTGGACACCTACACCTGCGCCAAGCTCATCAACCAGGCGGTGCCGGTACGCCACGTCATGCGCACCGACGACATTATTTACTTCCGGGAAAGCCATTTGGTGTCGGATGTGAAATCCACGGTGTCCAAGCTGCGCATCCGCTACTACCCTGTTTTGGACGAAGACGGCCGCTATGTGGGAATGCTTTCCCAGCGCAACCTGCTGGACGTGGAACGGCAGCGGGTGATTCTGGTGGACCACAACGAGCAGGGCCAGGCAGTGGACGGCATTAAGGATACCGAGGTCATCGAAATCATCGACCACCACCGCATCGACCCAGTGGAAACCATGAACCCCATCTATTTCCGCAACCAGCCTTTGGGCTGCACCGCCACCATTATCACCATGATGTACCAGGAAAACGGGGTGGAGATTCCCCCTGCCATTGCGGGGCTGCTTTGCTCCGCCATCCTCTCCGACACCCTGATGTTCCGCTCCCCCACCTGTACCCCGGTGGACCAAGCCATGGCCCGGAACCTGGCCAAAATCGCAGGCATCAACATGGAGGCACACGCTTCCGCCATGTTCAGCGCCGCCTCCCAGCTTCAGGACAAAACCCCCGATGAAATCTTCCACATCGACTGCAAGCGGTTCCAGTGCTCGGATAAATCCATTGCGGTGGCCCAGGTCACCGGCATGAGCAAGGAGGAGCTGAAGCGGGTGAAGGAAGAAATGCTGCCTTATTTGAAAGAGGCCCTTCCCAGCTCCGGCATGGATATGCTGTTCTTGCTGCTCACCAACATTCTGGAGCAGTCCTCCGAACTGCTCTTTGCCGGAACCGGCGCCCGGGACACGGTGAGTACCGCCTTCCCTTCCATTGAATGCGGGGAGGAGAGCATCCTGCTGCCCGGGGTGGTGAGCCGGAAAAAGCAGCTCATCGGTCCGCTGATGTCCGCCATTGAGGCCAACGGGGAATAACGCCGGTTGTTTTCAAAGCAGGTTCCTTCCCCAATACAGAAAAGAATCACCGCCTCGGTTCTTGAAAGCCGAAGCGGTGATTGTCTTTTTACGATAAAGCATCCGTTAGGTTGCCGCTGCTTTTCGCCGCCGGG
>DBRF01000015.1 GCA_002305795.1 Ruminococcaceae bacterium UBA1375 | reverse complement strand
TGTCTTCCTTTCTCTTGATGATAACGTGTTTCAAAGCCCCAGGGTGTTCTTTGTTTCATTATGACAGATATTTCGTTAAATACCAAGAGAGAAAAGGAATTTAACTTAATTTTTGTGAATTTTTTACAAGAAATCGAATAAAAATTAGGCAGGCCGAAGCCTGCCTTAGATTGTAGTAAAAGTAAAGTTTAGGTCCAGCCTTTTTAAAGGCTGGTGGGGGCGCAGGGGGCAAAGCCCCCGCAATGAAAATTGTTTTATCCTAAAACTCTTTCTTTTGCCTAATTGTTTGAAAAAAGTTGTGGAAATAATAAGCCGGAATCCGCCCGCCCAACGGTGTAGAGCCGAGGGCGGGTCGAGCTGGAACCATCCGGTACCTTTTCGACAAACCGAAGCATGCCCAAGCCTGCCTTCCCACAGAAAAGACCAAAAGCAAAGAAAATCCTAAACTAAAAGCCTCCGAGTTTTTCCCTTTCCCCGGCGGAATAGTTTTTTCCCTGCCAGCTGTCCCGCCGCACCAGCTCTTTGTCGATTTCGTTGAGGACGCAGAATTTCTTTAAACTCCAAAGTGGCCCTATTAGGTCTTCCTTTTTCCCGTCCCCGGTGAGGCGGTGAATGACCGTTTCAGGGGGCAGCAGCTCCAGCTGGTCGCACACCACCTGGACGTACTCCTCCCGGCTCATCATCTGCACCCTGCCTTGGCGGTACTCCTCCGCCATTTGGGTGCCTTTTAGGAAGTACAACAGGTGGAGCTTCACCGCATACATGCCGAGATGGGAAATCCGCCTTACATTTTCCACCATCCGCCGGTGGTTTTCCCCCGGCAGGCCGTTGATGAGATGGATGCACACCCGGATGCCACGCTGCTTCAGCCGGGCATACCCTTCCAAAAAGTCGGCGTAGCTGTGGCAGCGGTTGATTCTTTCCCCGGTGTCGTCAAAGGTGGATTGCAGCCCCAGTTCCACCAACAGCCAGCACCGGCGGTTGAGCTGGGCCAGATAGTCACAGACCTCTTGGCTGAGGCAGTCCGCCCGGGTGGCAATGTCCAGCCCCACGCAGTTTGGCTGAGCCAAGGCGGTTTCGTACAGCTCTTTGAGCCGGGATAGGGGAGCGTAGGTGTTGGTGTGGGCCTGGAAATAGGCAATGCACCCGCTGCCCGGCCATTTTTGGTACATCTTTTCCTGCTGGATCCTCCACTGTTCCTCAATGGGCAGCAGGGCGCTTTGGGTGAAATCCCCGCTGCCCCGACCGGAACAGTAGGTGCAGCCCCCGACCCCCTTGGTGCCGTCCAGGTTGGGGCAGGTGAATCCGCCGTCCAGGCTGATTTTGCAGACTTTTTCCCCGAAGATTTTCCGCAATTCGTAGTTTTGGGTGTGATAGCGCTTGTTGTCCAGGGTGTAAGGGAAAGGGTTGACCATAATCCTGCTCCTTCGGCTTGTTTTTTGGTAGTATAGCATACCGGAAAGGTTCTTTCAATCGCCTGCCGGAAATGCTGGTAAAATGGATGGGTATTTTGTTTTCAGGCACAGGCCCCGTATGGTAGTAATTTCCCTTAAAATATGCTATACTAGAAACAGAACCCCAACCGATGCCGGCGATTCCCCTTTTGGCCGGTGAAACATCCCGCCGGCAGCTTCGTCCTGCGGCGCAAACCGGGGGAACCGTTGGAAATGCCAATTTCAAAATCAACAACGCCGGGAGGACATACAATGAAACAACTCAAAGCCCTGCTCACACAAAACCGGATTCCTTATCGGGAACAGGAGCCCCTGTCCAACCATACCACCTTTAAAATCGGAGGACCTTGTCCCCTTTATGTCCTTCCGGAAAATCGGGAACAGCTCTCAGTTCTGCTCAACGCCCTGCGGAAGATGCAACAGGAATTTTTGGTCATCGGCAACGGCAGCAACCTGCTGGTCAGCGACCAGGGCACCCAGATGGTGGTAATCCGCCTGTCCGGGGAGTTTGCCCAGATTCAGTCTGTGGAGAATAAACTGATTGCCGGTGGGGGCGCCCAGCTTGCCGCTCTGTGTAAAAAAGCTGCGGAGCTGAGCTTGACCGGCTTGGAATTTGCCTACGGCATCCCCGGCAGCATCGGCGGGGCGGTGTACATGAACGCCGGGGCCTACGGCGGGGAGATGAAGGACGTGCTGGAATACGTCCAGGTGATGGATTTGCGGGGCAATATCCGGGAACTGACCCTGGAGGATTTGCAAATGGGCTACCGCACCAGTGCCTTGCAGCACCAAACCGGGGTGCTGATTCAGGCGGTGTTTCGCCTTTCTCCCGGTAACAGGGAGGAAATCCAGACGAAGATGGAGGATATTTTGGGCCGCCGCAAGGAAAAGCAGCCCTTGGAATACCCCAGCGCCGGCAGCACCTTCAAGCGCCCCCAGGGGGCTTACGCCGCCGCCTTGATTGAAGAGTGCGGTCTGAAAGGCCAGCGGGTGGGTGGAGCTATGGTCAGCCCCAAGCACAGCGGCTTTTTAATCAACTACGACCACGCCACCTGCAAGGACGTGGAGGAATTGATTGCCCTGGTGCAGAAAACGGTGCGGATACAGACCGGTTTTTCCCTGGAATGCGAAGTCAAAAAGATCGACTGAGAAAAGGAGGGTAACGCCCATGGATCTTTTGATTATTACCGGGATGTCCGGCGCCGGGAAGTCCCGGGCCATTGAAGCGTTGGAGGATATGGGCTTTTACTGCATCGACAACCTTCCCCCCAACCTGCTTTCCACCTTTGCCGTGCTGGCCAGCCGCAGCGGGGATAGCATTCAGCGCCTGGCGGTGACGGTGGATTCCCGGGGCGGGCGGCTGATGGAGACCCTGCCGGGACAGCTGGAGGAGTGCCGGAAACAGAAGATTTCTTACCGGATGCTGTTTCTGGACTGCGATAACGCCACCCTGATGCACCGCTATAAGGAAACCCGCCGCAAACACCCCCTGGTCAGCCGCCAGCACCCTTCGGTGGAGCAGGCTATTGTCCGGGACCGGGAACTGCTGCGGCAGGCCCGCAGCATGGCGGATTATGTGGTGGATACCACCCACCTTACTTCCGCCCAGCTGCGCAGCAAGCTGATGGATATGTTCCGGGAGAACACCAAAAACGGGATGCTGATCAATTGTATGTCCTTCGGTTTCAAAAATGGCTCCCCTGCGGAGGCGGACTTGATGTTTGATGTGCGCTGCCTGCCCAACCCCTTTTATATCAAGGAGTTAAAGCTCCTTACCGGCATTGACGCCCCCGTCAGTGAATATGTGATGAGCTGGGAGCAGTCCCGGACCCTTTACGGGAAGATTGAGGATTTGATTGATTACTTGGTGCCTCTGTACGTCAACGAGGGTAAGAGCCAGCTGGTGGTGGCCTTCGGCTGCACCGGCGGGCATCACCGTTCGGTGACCTTTGCGGAAAAGCTGTACAAGCACCTGTTGGAAAAAGGATATAACGTGGTGGTGAATCACCGTGACATTGCAAAATAATAAAGCCAAAGGGCGTCAGCCCCAAAAACAGCCCGCCACCTTTTCCGGGCGGATCAAGCAGGAATTGATGAAGATAGACTCTTTTTCCTGTCCGGACTGCGCCTACGCTTTCTGTTATGGGCTGCTTTGCTTTTCCCCCCGGGCCAAACGGGGGTATATCTGGTCCGCTTCTTCCCGCACTTTGGCGGAGTTGGCGGCCCAGTCCCTGGCGGAAGCCGGGGGCTATATCGTAACGGTAGTCCCGCCCCAGCAGGGGAAATCCGGGACGGAGCACACCTACCGGCTGCTGCTGCAAAACCCGGAGGATCGAAAGGATTTCCAAACCCGGTTTCTGCAAATTTCTGCGGAGTGGTTCTGCACCCAAAAGCTGGGAAAACACTGCTGCATGAGTTCCTTTTTGCGGGGGGTGTTTTTAAGCTGCGGCACCGTTATGGATCCTAAGCGGCAGTACCACCTGGAATTTCTCTGCCCCGGCACGGTGCGGGGGATGCTGCTGAAAAACCTGCTGGCCACCCTGAATTTTACCCCCGGCCTCACTGAGCGCAAACAGCAGTGCGTGGTGTATTTTAAGGACAGCGAACAGATCGAGGACCTGCTCACCACCATGGGGGCGGGCCTGGGCGCCATGGAATACATGAACGCCAAGATTGAAAAAGAGGTCCGCAACCAGGCCAACCGGGCCACCAACTGCGATACCGCCAATATTCAGAAAATCATCAACGCCGCCGGCCGCCAGGTGGAGGACATCCGCCTGATTCAGCGGACCAAAGGGCTGGAATATCTCAACAGCGACCTGCGCCAGACCGCCCTGGCCCGGCTGGAACACCCCGATTCTTCCCTGGGGGAACTGTGCCAGCTGCTGGGCGGGGACTTGACCCGTTCCGGATTAAACCACCGGCTGCAAAAAATTTCCCGGATTGCCGATTCCCTGCGAGAGGATGAACACCCCAGAGTATGACCGATTTTGTACACCTCCATCTCCACACTGAATACAGCCTCTTGGACGGAGACTGCCGCATCCAACGTTTGCCTCAGCGCTGCAAAGAGCTGGGGCAGTCTGCCGTGGCCATCACCGACCACGGCTGTATGAATGGGGCGGTGGAGTTTTACCGTGCCTGCAAACAGGAGGGCATCCAGCCCATCATCGGCTGTGAGGTCTATGTGGCGCCCCGCAGCCATCGGGATAAGGTCCACGGGGTGGACCAGAACCCCTTCCACCTGGTATTGCTCTGCAAAAACGGAGTGGGCTATCAAAACCTCATCAAGCTGGTGAGCATCGCCAATGTAGAGGGTTTTTACCAAAAGCCCCGGATTGACCACGATTTGCTTTTGCAGTACCACGAAGGCTTGATCTGCCTGTCCGCTTGTTTGTCCGGGGAACTGCCCCGGTATCTTTTGGCCGGCCAGATGGACAAGGCCAGAGAGACGGTGCAGTTTTATCACAACCTGTTTGGGGAAGATTACTTCATTGAGCTTCAGGATCATGGAATCCAGCAGCAACAGCGGATTCTTCCTCTGCTGGCCCAGCTGGCAAAGGAAGAAGGAGTGGAGCTGGTGGCCACCAACGACTGCCATTATCTTCAAAAGGAAGAAGCGGTGGACCAGCAGGTGCTGGTCTGTATCCAAACCGGCTCCACTGTGGCGGAGGGAAGCCCCCTGGAATTTCCCACCCAGGAGTTTTATGTGAAGTCCGGGGACGAAATGAAAGCGCTGTTGGGGGAATATCCCGGGGCCATTGAGAATACAGTAAAGATTGCGGCCCGCTGCCGCTTTGATTTTGAATTCGGCGTCACCAAACTGCCTTACTTCCAGGTGCCGGGGGAGGAGGACAATGAGACCTTCTTCCGCCGGATCTGCAAAGAGGGATTGGAGCGGCGCTACGGCTCCCCGCCGCCCAAAGAAGCGGTGGACCGGCTGGACTACGAGCTGGGGGTGATCACCCAGATGGGGTATGTGGACTACTATCTCATCGTCTGGGATTTTATCCGCTACGCCCGCAGTCAGGATATCCCGGTGGGTCCGGGCCGTGGTTCCGGGGCGGGGAGCATTGCCGCTTACGCCATCGGCATCACCAACATCGACCCCTTGCGGTACCAGCTGTTGTTTGAACGATTTTTAAACCCGGAACGGGTGACCATGCCAGACTTTGACATCGACTTCTGCCAGAAGCGCCGCCAGGAGGTCATCGACTACGTCACCCGGCGGTACGGCTCCGACCATGTGGCCCAGATTGTCACCTTCGGCACCATGGCCGCCCGTGGGGTGATTCGGGATGTGGGCCGGGTCACCGGCCTGTCCTACCAGACCTGCGACCGCATCGCCAAAATGGTGCCCCGGAAGCTGGGAATCACAATTCGGCAAGCCTTGGAGGAATCCAAGGACCTGGCGGCGCTGTACCACTCCGATCCCCAGGCCAACAGCCTGCTGGACACCGCCATGCGGCTGGAAGGAATGCCCCGGCACGCCTCTACCCATGCGGCGGCAGTGGTGATCACCCGGGACCCCACCGACAGCTACGTCCCCTTACAGCGCAACGACGACGCCATCGTTACCCAGTATACCATGACCACCATTGAGCAGCTTGGCCTGCTGAAGATGGACTTTCTGGGGCTGCGCAACCTGACTATCATCAAGGAATGTGAGGACAATATCCGAAAATTCCAGCCGGACTTTTCGGTGGAGCATCTGCCGGAGGACGACCCGGAGGTGTATCAAATGCTGTCCGCCGGGGATTCCGACGGGGTGTTCCAGCTGGAAAGCGCCGGCATTAAGCGGGTGCTGACCCAGCTCAAGCCTACCAGCCTGGAGGACATCATCGCCGTGATTTCCCTCTACCGTCCCGGCCCCATGGCCAGCATCCCCACCTATGTGGAAAACCGCCACCACCCGGAAAAGATCAAGTATCTCCATCCCCTGTTGGAACCGATTTTAAAGGTCACCAACGGCTGTGTGGTGTATCAGGAGCAGGTGATGCAGATCTGCCGCAGCCTGGCGGGATATTCCTACGGCCGGGCGGATCTGGTGCGCCGGGCCATGGCCAAAAAGAAGCACGATGTCATGGAGCAGGAGCGGCAGTATTTCCTCTACGGCCACCAAAACCCCGACGGCACCCAGGACTGCGTGGGGGCGGTGGCCAATGGGGTCAGCCCGGAAATCGCCAACCGCATCTTTGATGAAATGAGCGACTTTGCTTCCTACGCCTTCAACAAATCTCACGCCGCCGCCTATGCGGTGGTGGCCTACCAGACTGCCTATCTGAAGTGCCACTACCGCAGCATCTATATGGCGGCACTGCTGACCAGCGTCATTGGGGACACCGATAAGGTGACGGAATATATCGCCGCCTGCCGGGAAAAGGGTATCCAGGTGCTGCCTCCCGATGTGAACCAGAGTGAGGAAGGCTTTGTCAGTCTGGGGAAGGAACGGATTTCCTTCGGCCTGCTGGCCATTAAGAATCTGGGGCAGGGTGTGATCCGCCAAATCGTGGAACAGCGCACCAAGCACGGCCCCTTCACCTCCCTGTACGATTTCTGCAAGCGGATGCAGGAGAGCGAGCTGAACAAGCGGGCGGTGGAAGGGCTGATTCTTTCCGGCGCTTTTGACAGCTTCCCACACAACCGCCGCCAGATGATTCAGTGCTATGAAAAGATGCTGGACCACTTCCGGCAGCTGGAGGGGAGAGAAGCGGCGGGCCAGCTGAACCTGTTCAGCCTGGGCGGGGTAAAGCAGCCGGAGTTTCCGGTGCCCCCGGCGGAGGAGTTTTCCCGCCAGGAACTATTGGAGCGGGAAAAGGAGACCATTGGGGTGTACCTGTCCGGCCACCCCCTAGACCGGCTGGAAGGGGTCAAACTTCCGGTGAAGGTCACCCCCATGGCTTCTTTGGTGAACCGGGAGGAAGAGGACCTGTCCCGGCTGGACGGCAAGGAGTTCTGGGTGCTGGGGGTCATCCGGCAGAAGCAGGTGAAGACCACCAAAAACGGCGCTCCCATGGCCACGTTGACTTTGGAGGATAAAACCTCTTCCATGGAAGTGCTGGTGTTCCCCCGGCAGTATGAGCCCAGCGCCCGGCTGTTGGAAGAAAATAAGATTGTCCTGCTCCAAGGCAGCCTTTCCGTCCGGGAGGAGGAAAAGCCTAAGCTCACTGCCCAAAAGGTGGTGGGGGAGGAACAAATCCCCCAATACCGGCCGGGGCAGAACTCGCCTCCCACCGCCGGACGGCCCAAACCGGCGCCCCAAAAGGGAAAGCTGTTTTTGAAGTTTGTGGATACCAAGGACTGGCGGATTGAGGTAATTCTGCCGGTGCTGCAAAAATATCCCGGTTCCTGTCCGGTGATGCTTTATTTTCTCAGCACCAAAAAGTATGCCCGCTACAAACAGCTCCAGGTAGACGGCAGTGAGGAGCTGCTGATTGAATTGGTGAAGCTGCTGGGAGCAGAAAATGTGGCGTTTCAGCTCGGAAACAGTTGACAGAAGGGAAAAATGCGTTTACAATAGAATTGTGTGCAGTAGTCACAGACGAGCCGGTGCAAAACGGCCGTTTTTGATACTATTTGACTATTAGAAAAAGCGAGGGACTGGGTTATGAACCAGAAGGTGATCGGTGTTTTAACCAGCGGCGGAGATGCTCCCGGCATGAATGCAGCCGTGCGCGGCGTGGTCCGTTCCGCCATCAAACGGGGAATGCGGGTGGTAGGCATCCGCCGGGGCTACAACGGCCTCATTCATGGAGATGTATTTGAAATGAATATGCGGGATGTGTCCGACATTATTCAGCGCGGCGGCACTATCCTGTATACAGCCCGCTGTCTGGAGTTTAAGGAGCAGGCCGGCGTGCTGAAAGCCAAGGAGACCTGCGAGAAGCTGGGTATCAACGGCGTGGTGGTCGTCGGGGGAGACGGCTCCTTCCGGGGAGCATCCGACCTGTCCAAAGCAGGGGTGCCCTGCATCGGCCTGCCCGGCACCATCGACAACGACATTTCCTGCACCGACTATACCATCGGCTATGACACCGCCATGAATACCGTCTGCGAAATGGTGGATAAACTCCGGGATACCGCCCAGTCTCACGACCGCTGCAGCGTGGTGGAAGTGATGGGCCGCCGGGCAGGCTATATTGCTCTGAACACCGGCATTGCCTGCGGCGCTACCTTCATTCTGGTGCCGGAGCTGGATGTGGATGAAAACGAGATCATCGACAAAATCATGGCCGCCCAAAAGCTGGGCAAGCACCACTTCATTATCATGGTAGCCGAAGGGGTGGGCAACTCCGAGGCCCTGGCCAAGCGGATTGAGGACGCCACCGGCGTGGAATCCAGAGCCACCATTCTGGGCCATGTGCAGCGTGGCGGCAACCCCACCGTGCGGGACCGTGTGGCGGCTACCCGTCTGGCTTACCGTGCTGTGGAGCTGCTGGAACAGGGTATCGGTGACCGTGTGGTAGGCTTCCAAAAAGGGGACGTGGTGGATTACGACATTCACGAAGGTCTGGCCATGCGCAAGCAGTTCCCGGTAGATTTGTACCGCATCGCCAATGAAGTCAGCTTCTAAGCTGGAAACGGATACAACGAAGGATTTGGAAAAACGTCTCCCCTGGGGGCGTTTTTCTTTTGAAAGGGGATGACTTTTTATGCCGGGTTTTGCAGATTACCTTTCCTGGCGGGGGGATCTGAGCTTTGCCCAGGACCCTTTCGGACCGGTGGACGGGCTGCCGCTGGGTACTTTGGCCTACCACCACTTTGCCCAATACGCAGACCCTCCTTTGGGGGTGGGGGTGCCATTTCATCAGGTGGCGGAACAGATTTTAGCCCAGCCTCCGGAACGGCTCAGGGTGTTTGCCTCCGGCAAACGGGATGCCAAACTGCTGGAGCAGACCGCCGCCTCTCCCCGGTACCGGGACCAGCTGCTCTGGGCTTCCCAGGAAGTGTTGGATGTGGGGCAGCAGGTCCAGTTTGCCGCCATCACCCTTCAGTTGGATTACGGGGCGGCGGTGGTGTTTCGGGGTACCGACAACACCCTGGTGGGCTGGAAGGAAGACTTTAACCTGGGCTTTTTGGACACCATCCCCGGCCAGTGGCTGGCCAGGGACTATTTGGAGCAGACCGCCGCCTATCTGCGAGGCCCTCTTTGGGTCTGCGGACACTCCAAAGGGGGGAACTTGGCGGTGTTTGCCGCTTCCCAGGTGTCTTTGGCGGTGCAGAACCGGATTGTGGCGGTGTATAACCAGGACGGCCCCGGTTTCAGCCGGTCGGTGGTGGAACAGCCGGGGTATCAGGCCATTCTCCCCAAAATTGAAACCTTTGTCCCCCAGTTTTCGGTGTTTGGGATGCTGCTGGAACACGAAGAACCCTATCTCGTGGTGAAGAGCCGGGGCATGGGGATGATGCAGCACGACCCCTACGCCTGGGAGATTCAGGGCAACGATTTTATCCGCCTGAAACAGGTCAGCAACGCCAGCCGGGTGATTGACTCCGCCATGCGCCGGTGGCTGACCGGGCTCACCTCCCGGCAGCGGGAGGAATTTGTGGACGGGTTGTATGAGCTGCTGGCCGCCTCCAAAGCCAGAACCTTGGAGGAGCTGGCCAATCCCAAAAAAATTATGGCCATCTGGCGGCAGTACACCCAGAAGGATAAGCAAAAACGCAAACAGATGGGCCTGATTCTCCGCCGGCTTGCTCGTTCTGCGGCCTGGGCGGTGCGGGAACAGGGAAAACAGAACCGTAAAAAGCTGCCGGAAGGGTGAACTCCTCCCGGCTTTCTGTTTTGCATTTTGCTTCCAATTATGGTATAATGATTGGCACGGCCAATCATTACGGTTCCCCTCTTGACCGGCCCAATGTCCGGCCGGCCATTTTGCTTCGCAAAAATCGAGGGAAACCCAACGGATATTTTAAGGTATAATGACTGCCAAGCAAGATTTCTACCGGCCTTTGCGAAGCAAAGTTGCGGCCATGCTGTTCGGCCGCAAAGGTAGGAATCAGCAGCATTTGCCCAAAGCGAATGCTGCGATTACAGGTTCCCACCTTGCCGCCCAAAAGCAGGGGCGGCATTTCGCCTAGCGGCGAAAACCGGTGGAAACCCAACAGATATTTTGGGGTATACTATTTCTGTTTGCAAGACAAAAACCGAAAGGAAGACTGGGATGGAACTGTCTCCCAAACAGCAGATGGAGCAGCTGACAACCACGCTGCTGCGTTACAACGACGAATATTATAACCAGGATAACCCCAGCGTGCCGGACGATGTGTATGATAAACTCTTGGCACAGCTGCGGGAATTAGAGGCCAGGTACCCGGAGTACGCCGCCCCAGATTCTCCCACCAAGCGGGTGGGGGGCAGCGCTTCCGCCATCTTCACCAAGGTGCAGCACACTGTGCAGATGGCCTCGCTCCAGGACGTGTTTTCCCTGGAGGAAATCGACGACTTTGACCGCCGCATCCGTCAGATCACCCATTCCCCCTATGTGGTGGAAGTGAAGATCGACGGCTTGAGCGTCTCGCTGGAATACGAAAACGGGGTGTTCTCTCGAGGATCTACCCGGGGAGACGGCTTTGTGGGGGAGGACGTCACCCAGAATCTTCTCACCATCGCCGACATCCCTAAGCGGCTGAAAACCCCGGTGGAATATCTGGAAGTCCGGGGCGAGGTGTATATGCCTAAGGAAACCTTCGCCCGTCTGGCCCGGCAGCAGGAAGCCAATGGGGAAGCTCCCTTCAAAAATCCCCGGAACGCCGCCGCCGGAAGCCTGCGTCAAAAGGACAGCGCCGTTACCGCCAAGCGGGGGCTTTCCATCTTTGTGTTCAATGTCCAGCAGAGCCGGGGGATTGCCTTCACCAGCCATAAAGAAAGTCTGGACTGGCTGAAGGAGCAGGGCTTTGCCGTTTCCCCCCGGTACACCCTCTGCCAAACGGCCCAACAGGCCAAGGAAGAGATTGAAACCATCGGCAGTCTGCGTCAGAGCTTTCCCTTTGACATGGATGGAGCCGTGGTGAAGGTGGACAACCTGGCGGACCGAGAGGCCATCGGCTCCACCGCCAAGTTTCCCAAGTGGGCGGTGGCCTTTAAGTACCCCCCGGAGGAAAAGGAGACCACTCTCCGGGAGATTGAAATTTCAGTGGGGCGCACCGGGGTGCTTACCCCCACCGCCGTCTTCGACCCGGTGCAGCTGGCGGGAACCACTGTCTCCCGTGCCACCCTCCACAATCAGGACAACATCACCCAAAAGGATGTGCGGCTGGGGGATACCATTGTGGTGCGCAAAAGCGGGGACATTATTCCCGAAGTGGTGATGGTGAAATCCCACGCCCCGGACAGCACCCCTTACGTTATGCCGGACACCTGCCCCTCCTGCGGGGAACAGGCGGTTCGGGAGGAAGGAGAAGCGGCCCTGCGGTGCGTCAATCCCTTCTGTCCCGCCACCCTGCTGAAAAACCTCACCCACTTTGCCAGCCGGGACGCCATGAACATCGACGGCCTGGGCCCCTCTCTCATGGAAGGGCTGGTGAGCCAAGGGTTGGTGAAAAGCCCGGCAGACCTTTACGATTTGACCAAAGACCAGATCATGACTCTGGAACGGATGGGGGAAAAGAGTGCGGACAACCTGCTAACTGCCTTGGAAAACAGCAAACAGGCGGGACTGGCCCGGTTGCTCTTCGCCTTTGGGGTGCGGAACATCGGTCAGAAAGGCGCCCAGCTAATCTGTCAGCGGTTTTCCACCTGGGAGGAGCTGCTGGCCGCCACCCAGGAAGATTTGGCTTCCATCGACGGGGTTGGGGGCATTATGGCCCAAAACCTCTATGAATTTCTCCACCGCCCCCAGACTAAGGAACAGATGGAGCGGCTGAAGGCGTCGGGGGTGGACCTGACCCAGCCCAAAGCCGACACCGGCAGCGCCTTTGTCGGCCTGACCTTCGTTATCACCGGCACCCTGCCCAGCCTGTCCCGGAAAGAGGCCCAGGCCGTCATTGAGCAGGCGGGGGGCAAGGTCACCGGCTCGGTGAGCAAAAAAACCAACTATCTTCTGGCAGGCGAAGCTGCCGGAAGTAAATTAGAAAAAGCGCAGTCCTTGGGAGTGCCGGTTCTGTCGGAAAAAGAGCTGCTTTCCATGCTGCGTTCAGGGGAGGAAACAAAATGACCATTGACATTCAACATGTAGCCAAACTGGCCAAGCTCCGCTTGGAGGAAGACCAGGCCCAGCGGTTCGCCAAGGACATGGAAAACATCGTCTCTATGGTGCAGCAGCTGCCCGACCTGCCGGACACCGGCGCCCTCATTGACCCCGACCACCCCATGATTTTCCGAGGGGATGTGGTGGAACATCACTATGACCGTAAGGAATTGCTGGCAAATGCCCCCCAGGTCAAGGCCGGGTGCGTGGTAGTGCCCAAAGTGGTGGAGTGAAAGGAGAAGAGGAATGGAACTGTTTGAATATACCGCGTCCCAGCTTTCCGGGATGCTGCGGGAAAAGAAGGTCAGCGCTGCGGAGGTAACTCAGTCGGTGCTGGACCGGATTGAGGCGGTGGACGAGAAGGTCAAGGCTTACCTCACCGTCACCGGGGAAGAGGCTAAACAACAGGCCGCTGAGGTAGATGAGCTGCTGGCCAAAGGGGAGCCGCTCAGCCCTCTGGCGGGGATTCCCCTGGCGGTGAAGGACAACATCTGCACCAAAAATGTCCGCACCAGCTGCGCTTCCAAAATGCTGGGCAATTTTGTGCCCCCTTACCACGCCACGGTGATGAAGAAGCTGGAAGGCTGCCGTCCGGTGATGGTAGGGAAGGTGAACATGGACGAATTTGCCATGGGCTCCTCCTGTGAGACCTCCTATTTCCAGAAAACCGCCAATCCCCGGAATCTGGACTATGTGCCTGGCGGCTCCTCCGGCGGAAGCGGCGCTGCGGTGGCGGCAGGGGAAGCGGTGCTGAGCCTGGGTTCCGACACCGGGGGAAGCATCCGTCTGCCCAGCGCCTACTGCGGCGTGGTGGGATTAAAACCCACCTATTCCTCCGTGTCCCGGTTCGGCCTGGTGGCCTTTGCTTCCAGCCTGGACCAGATTGGACCCCTGGGCCGCAGCGTGGAGGACGTGGCCATGCTGTACTCTGCCATCTGCGGTTACGACCCCATGGACGCCACCAGCGCAAAGCGGGAATACCCGGATTTCTACGCCAACCTGAAAGCCGACGTGGCAGGTAAGACCATCGGTATCCCGGAAGAATACTTCGCCCAGGGTGTGTCGGAAGAAGTGCAGCAGAAGGTAATGGCCGCCGCCAAGGTGCTGGAAGGATTGGGCGCTACCTTGAAAACCGTCAGCTTGCCCAGCACCAGCTATGCCTTAAATGCCTACTACATCATCTCTTCGGCAGAAGCCAGCTCCAACCTGGCTCGGTTCGATGGGGTGAAGTACGGTTACCGCACCCCGGAATACCACGGCCTGGACGAGATGTACGAAAAGACCCGCAGCGAGGGCTTTGGGGATGAAGTGAAGCGCCGGATTCTGCTGGGGACCTTTGTACTCAGCTCCGGCTTCTACGACGCCTATTACAAAAAGGCAAAGCTGCTGCAAAACCGCATTGGGGAAGAATTTGACCAGCAGTTTGAAAGCTGTGACCTGCTCCTGACCCCCACCGCTCCCGACACCGCCTTCAAGCTGGGAGAAAATATGGGAGATCCTTTGAAGATGTATGCGGCGGACGTCTGCACCACCACGGTGAACATTGCAGGCCTGCCCGCTTTGAGCATCCCTTGCGGCACTGCTGCCAACGGTCTGCCCATCGGTATGCAGCTCATCGGCCCCAAGTTCAGCGAACAGACCCTGCTCAACGCCGCTTTGGCCTACCAGCAGGAAACCGGCTGCTGCGCCGTGGCCAAACTGTAAAGGAGGGGGAGCTATGTTGAATCCGAATTATGAAGTGGTGGTGGGCCTGGAGGTCCACGCCGAATTGAATACCGAAAGCAAAATTTACTGCAGCTGTAAAAACGCCTTTGGCCTGGAAGTAAACAGCCAGTGCTGCCCCATCTGCATGGGCATGCCCGGCACCCTCCCCACCTTGAATATGCAGGTGGTGGAGTACGCCATTAAAATGGGCCACGCTCTGCACTGCAACATCCACCGCATCTGCAAGCAGGACCGGAAGAACTATTTCTACCCCGACCTGCCCAAATCCTATCAGATCAGCCAGTTTGACATTCCGCTCTGCGAGACCGGTTACCTGGACGTGCTGGTGGAAAATCCGGATAAGTCCTCCTACCAGAAGCGGTTTGGGGTTACCCGGATCCATATCGAAGAGGACGCCGGCAAACTGCTCCACTCTGCCAACATCGACGGCAGCCTGGTGGACTTTAACCGCTGCGGCGTGCCCCTGATCGAGATTGTTTCCGAGCCGGACTTCCGCAGCTCCGCCGAAGCCCACGCTTACCTGGAAACCATCAAGTCCATCCTCCAGTACCTGGACATCTCCGACTGTAAGATGGAGCAGGGCAGCATCCGTGCCGACGTGAACGTGTCGGTGCGGAAAAAGGGAAGCAAAGAGTTCGGCACCCGGGTGGAGATGAAAAACGTCAACAGCTTCTCCGCCGTGGTTCGGGCCATCGACTACGAAGCCGCTCGGCAGATCGAGGTGCTGGAAAATGGGGGAGAGATCTTCCAGGAAACCCGCCGCTGGGACGATGCCAAGGGGGAAAACGTGCTGCTGCGGAGCAAGGAAGATTCCCAGGATTACCGCTATTTCCCCGAACCTGACCTGCCCACCATTGTGCTGGAGCAGGAATATGTGGACGGCATTAAGGAGTCCATTCCCGAGCTGCCCAACATCAAGCTCATCCGCTTTACCCAGGACTTCGGCATCAGCTACGACGAAGCCCAGGTGCTGCTGGAAGAGCCGGAAAAGTGCGCTTTCTTTGAGGAGAGCGTGGCGAAAAAGGTTTGCTCGCCCAAGATCATCTGCAACTGGATGGTGGGGGATTTGACCAAGTACCTCCGAGAAAAGAAGCTGAGCTTAGGCGATACCGCCCTGACGGTGGACGCCTTTACCGCTCTGCTGAAGATGATTGAGGAGGGCAAAATCTCCAACGCCGCCGGTAAGCAGGTGTTTGAAGTTCTGCTCACCCAGGAACACGCCGACCCGGCTAAGATTGTGGAAGAAAAGGGATTGGCTCAGATTTCCGACGATTCCGCTTTGCAAGCAGTGGTGGACCAGGTGTGCGAAGCCAACCAGAAGTCCATCCAGGACTATAAAAACGGCAAGACCAACGCATTGGGCTACTTGACCGGTCAGTGCATGAAGGCCACCAAGGGGAAGGGCAACCCGGCAAAGATGAAAGAATTGCTGCTGGAATACCTGCAAACCCATTGATTGGAACAAAAAAATCCTCCCATAGCTGTTCGCCTGTATCATGGCGCCGGGCTGTGGGAGTTTTTTTCGGAAAACGACGACGAATTTTGAGAATTTTTGCGAAAAAGTAGCCAAAAAAACTGGATTTTATCCCCGTGGTTTGCTATAATAATATAAAGATTCCTTGCAAAACTATTTGCCGGCTTTACCGCAGCCTAAAAGGGGGCTTTTTGACCGGTTTTCAATTTCCCAAACGGGAACCCCGCCGGAGGGGATTTCCGGACGGATGACGAGAGGTTGCCGGAATGTTTAAAAACGGCTTGGATGACCCTAAAAAAGGAATGTGATTTTGTGTTTAACTCTGACAATCGTTGGTTTCATCTGTATATTCCCTTTGACGCCGAAACGGTGCTTATGGCCGTTTTATGGCTGTGTCTGCTGATTGTGGTGTTCCATTTTTTCCGCAAGCGCACCAAATTGATTCAAAATTTCGGTGTCACTACCTTACTGCTGCTTTTGGGACTGGTGTTGGTGCGGCTTTTTATGCCCATTCAGTTGAACTACAGCAAAGACATTCCTTCTGTGCTGCTGGGGAGGATTTCCTCTTTCTTCTGCGACACCCAGCTGTTTGTCCTTCCCGGCCTTTCGGTGGGCGTCACCCCGCTGCACCTGGTTTTGGCGGTGTGGCTGGCGGGGATTGTAATTTCTTTGGTTCAGTTTCTTTGGTACACCAGGAAGTGTTTGAAGGCTTATTTGGAAACCACCCGGGATCCGTTGCCGGAGGAAACTGAGCTGCTTGAGCAGGTGCAAAAGGAATTTCACGGCGGCCGCCCGGCCCGAATGTATCACGCTATGGTGCTTAGCCCTATGACCTACGGCTATTTTCGCCCCACCATTCTTCTTCCTATGAGCCAACTTTACACCCGGGATGAACTTCGTTGTGTACTGCTCCATGAGCTCACCCACCGCTATCATCGGGACTCCTGGATTAAGCTGCTGGTGCAGATTTTGTGCTGTCTGTTTTGGTGGAATCCGCTGATGTATCTCTTCCGGCAGGACGTAAATCAGACTTTGGAACTTCATTGCGATGCTTCGGTGTGCGCCCGTCTCACCCCTTCGGAACAGTGCGACTATCTTCAGGCCATTGTGGGTACCATGAGTTTTTCCCATTCGGTGCAGAAACGAGTGAAGGAAAAAGCCACTACGGCGTCCAGGCTTTCTTCTCAGACCCAGCAGGAAATGATCGCCCAGCGTATGGAGCTGCTGGTTAAAATCAACGAAAGGTCCAAGCATACCAAATGGTATTATGTTGTCACCGTTTTCGTGATGATGGCGGCGCTGCTTTGTACTTATTTGTTCGCCTTCTCCAGTCAATCTCAGGAATTTAATAGGTTGGAATACTACACCAGCGGTGTTGCGGTCAATCAGGAAAACAGTTACCTGGTGGAATATCCGGAGGGCTGTTATTTCCTAGCTGTCAAAGGGCAGCCGGATTCTCCTTATGCCCTGCAAACCCTGACGCCTTTAGAAAACTCCGCCCTGGTGGAACAGGCCCTGCATGAACGGGGTCTGGAGGTAAAAACAGTGGATAAGGAGGGCTTTTTGGAGGTGCTGGCTCTCAGCGGAAGCCAGGACCCGGAAAGTGATTACCTGTTCTGGGCGTATATGTATTTCCCCGATCTGCTCACCCCGGAGGAACGGGACGCATTCTCCATTGAGGAGTACGGCGGTGATCATACCGCATTGTGAGAAGGGAATGCCCCGGTGTTTTGTGCCCCAGGGAGAAGGTCTCCCAGCATATATTTTATCTTATTTGAAAGGATGTTGAACCCATGAAAAAAACAGTTCGGAAAACCCTTGCCATTGTCGCAGCCACTTTGACTATGGCGACTATTTCCGTTACTTCGCTGCTCAGCGTAGCGGCAGAAGAACCGGTTTCACCGGCTGCTGTCCAGACAACGGCAGCGTCCGGCAGCGAAGAATCCATTTCTCCCCGGAGAGATGACATTATTGTAAAGTATCGGATGTATAACGGAAAGTTGCAGTATCGCCGCTGGAATCAGACCACCGGAACCTGGGTGGATCCTGATTGGATTGATGCGTAAGATTTCCTTGAAAGCCCGGCTTCTGCCGGGCTTTTTCCTGCCCATGGGAAAATAGGGGGTTTACAAGCTGGACGGTTTGTGGTATAGTATAAGTACTTTGTCATGGTTTGCGGGAATAAGCCGCCAAGCGGAGTTTTGCCTGCCCCTTACTAAGACAAAGCAGATGTCCCTGCTGCCGGGCAAACAGGCAGGTCGGGGCAAATATTAAATGAGGTGAAGCATATGTTAAGAAAAGAAGAAAAGAACGAAGTCATTGTCGCTAACCGGCTCCACGACACCGACACCGGTTCTCCGGAAGTCCAGATTGCGGTTCTCACCAAGCGCATCAACGATCTGCAGGAGCACTTCAAGATGCATCCCCATGACCACCACTCCAGACGGGGTCTGTTGAAGATGGTCGGTCACCGCCGCAACCTGTTGGCTTACCTGAAGAAGACCGACATCGAGCGGTATCGTGCCTGCATCGCTAAGCTGGGCCTGCGGAAGTAAGTTTCCGGCAAACGTAAAGCGGATGTTTTGAATCAATCAGTTTATGGAAAAATTCTTTTCTACAAACTGCGGCGGGTGTATTGTGTACACCCGCTTTTTTTGTTATAATAGTAGAGTGGGTCGGCTCCTTTTAGCAAAAAACCGTTGGCTTTTTCCAAAAGAGCCCTGGGTTTCTTGCTAAAATACGGCCTTCCCAAATTTTCCGATTGAAATTAAGGAGGTCCAATTATGGCAAACAAAGAGCAAGTGTTTGAAACCACCTTTGCCGGGCGGCCGCTGAAAGTCACCGTAGGGAAGACCTGCGAGCTTTCCAACGGCTCCTGCTGGGTGCAGTACGGCGATACTGTGGTGATGGGCAATGTCACCGCATCCGCCAAACCCCGGGAAGGCATCGACTTTTTCCCTCTGAGCGTGGACTATGAGGAAAAGCTGTACAGCGTAGGCAAAATCCCCGGTTCCTTTTTGAAGCGGGAATCCCGCCCCAGCGAAAACGCCATCCTCACCAGCCGGATGGTGGACCGGCCCATGCGTCCCCTGTTTCCCAAGGATATGCGCAACGATGTGACCATCGTCATGACGGTGCTGTCCAGCGACGTGGACAACGCCCCGGAAATCACCGGCTCCCTGGCGGCTTCCATTGCTGTGTCCATCTCCGATATTCCCTTTAACGGCCCCATCGCTACGGTGAGCGTGGGCCTGGTAGACGGGCAGCTGGTGCTCAACCCCATCACCGAGCAACGGGAGGTAAGCAAGCTGAACCTGACCGTGGCCGGCAGCGCCGAAAAAATCGTGATGATCGAAGCCGGCGCCGACGAAGTGCCGGAAGATGTAATGCTGGACGCCATTGCTTTGGCTCACACCGAGATCAAGAAAATGGTGGCCTTTATCGCCGACATCCAGGCCCAGGTGGGCAAGCCCAAGTTTGACTATGAGCATGTGGATCTGCCCTTTGAAATGCTGGACGACGTGGCCGCCATCGCTTACGACGATGTGAAGGTGGCTTTGGACACCAACGATAAAAACGTCCGGGATGAGCGGCTGCAGCCCATCTACGATAAGGTGTACACCCAGCTGGAAGACAAATATCCCGATTCCAAGGTTCAGCTGGACGAATGCATGTATAAGCTCCAGAAGCGGATCGTCCGAGAATGGCTGCTGGAAGGCAAGCGGGTGGACGGCCGCGGTATGGACGAGATTCGTCCCCTCAGCGCCGAAGTGGGCCTGCTGCCCCGGGTACACGGTTCCGGCCTGTTCACCCGCGGCCAGACCCAGGTGCTTTCCATCGCCACCCTGGGCTCCATCCGGGATATGCAGAACCTGGACGGCCTGGACGAACACGACCACAAACGCTATATGCACCACTACAACTTCCCCTCCTACAGCGTCGGGGAGACCCGTCCTTCCCGTGGTCCCGGCCGTCGGGAAATCGGCCACGGCGCCTTAGCGGAAAAGGCGCTGGTGCCGGTGCTGCCCAGCCTGGAAGACTTCCCCTACGCCATCCGGGTGGTCAGCGAAGTGCTGTCCTCCAATGGCTCCACCTCTCAGGGCTCCATCTGCGGCTCCACCCTGGCTTTGATGGACGCCGGTGTTCCCATCCGCACCCCTGTTGCTGGCATCTCCTGCGGCCTGATCACCAAGAAGGACGGCAGCTTCACCACCATGGTGGATATCCAGGGTCTGGAAGATTTCTACGGCGATATGGACTTTAAGGTAGGCGGCACCCACAACGGCATCACCGCCATTCAGGTGGACATTAAGGTGGACGGCCTGACCATGGACATCATCAAGGAAGCCTTTGAAAAGACCCGGAAAGCCCGTCTCTATATTCTGGACGAAGTCATGGCCAAAGCCATCGACAAGCCCCGTCCGGAGGTCAGCAAGTACGCTCCCAAAGTGGTGCAGACCATGGTGCCGGTGGATAAGATCAAGGACGTCATCGGCAAGGGCGGCAGCGTGATCCAGAAAATCTGCGCCGAATGCGACTGCAAGATCGACATCAACGACGACGGCTTGTGCGTCATTTCCGGCCTGGATATGGAGGGCTGCAAGCAGGCTCTGTTCATTGTGGAAACCATCGCCAACGGCCCGGAAATCGGCGGCTTGTACTCCGGTGTGGTGACCCGGCTGATGAACTTCGGAGCCTTTGTGGAAATCGCTCCCGGGGTGGAAGGCTTGGTTCACATTTCCCAGCTGGAAAACCATCGGGTCAACCGGGTGGAAGATGTGGTCAGCGTAGGGGACCAGATTATCGTCAAGGTCACCGAAATCGACGACCAGGGACGGCTGAACTTCTCTCGGAAGGACGCCATCAACGAGATGAACGCCCGGAAGAAGAACAAGGAAAAAGACAAGGAATAAAATCAGTTCTCAAGCAGCCGGTGTGTCAGGCACCGGCTGCTTTTCTGTTCCCAAATCCATACCTTTTGCGCATAATGTGGTATGGCGGATAGGTATTTGCCATTTGTCATAAACTGTACTATAATACTATAGTAAGGGAAGTCGGTGAAGTTCACCGGAAAGAGAAACCAAAACTCAGGAGGCTTTCAGATGAAACTCATCCAAAATCAAACTTTTGACCAAGAACGTGCCTTGTACGGCAGCGAAGATGTATCGGTGCAACACTGTACCTTCGACGGTCCGGCGGATGGAGAAAGTGCCTTTAAGGAAAGCCGGAACATTCAGGCAGAGCACTGTTATTTTAACCTGCGCTACCCCTTCTGGCATGATGAGAATTTGACCATCCGAGACAGTGAAATGACCCCTCTTTGCAGGGCGGCCCTGTGGTATACCCATCATGCTGAAATCGAAAACACCAAACTCCACGGCATCAAAGCCCTGCGGGAATGCGGCGACATCACTATGAAGCACTGCGACATCGTTTCCCCGGAATTTGGCTGGTCGGTGAAGGGGATTACCATGGAGGACAGCAGCGCCGAGAGCGAATACTTTATGATGCGCTCAGAAGACCTTACTTTCCGCAACGTCCGGCTCACCGGGAAGTATTCCTTCCAGTACATCCAAAACGCCCAGTTTGACCAATGTCAGTTCGACACTAAGGACGCTTTTTGGCACGCCAAGAACGTCACCGTCCGGGATAGCGTCATCAACGGAGAATACCTGGCCTGGTACTCCAACGGTCTGACCTTAATCCGCTGCAAAATTAAGGGTACCCAGCCCTTCTGCTACTGCAAGAACCTGACGCTTATTGACTGTGAGATGGAGGACGCCGACCTGTGCTTTGAAAAATCCCAGGTGGAGGCGGTGATTACCACTCCGTTGCTCAGCATTAAAAATCCTTTGTCCGGTACCATTCAAGTTCCGGCGGTGGGGGAGATCATCCGGGATGACCCCAACGCTAAGGGGGAAATTCAAATCACCAATTCCCACGGCCGCCAATCCTGTGCGTGATCTGAATATTCGCAGATGAAAAAACCACCTGTCCTGTTGGATAGGTGGTTCTGTGTTATACCGGGTTTTTCCCTGCTCATCCATTTTGCTGACTGCGCAACTCTTCTCGCCGTTGTTGGATCACCGCTGTCAATTTGTCCAGCAGCTGTTCGTCTACCCCATCGGCAATTAAGGCGCTAAGCAGGCTGGGGAGGCTTTCCGGTGTGTAGATGCTGCGGGACTTGATCTGCATGGCATAGTATTCATCCGGCGTGAGAGTAGGGGAGAAGGTGCGGGCAATGCGGCGTCCGGTTTGTTCAAACCCAACGATTTGAATAGCGCCTTTGTCCAGCATGGAGTTGAGTAAAATGTGGATGGAACTGTCTTTCCAGCTGCGGTGAGGGGCGTGGCTGATAATGAAACTTCTGGACAGCGGACGATTTTCCTGCCATAGCACTTCCATGATTTCCAGTTCACTTTTGGTTAACCGGAAGGGGGTTCTGGGTTCCATGCAAAAAGCTCCTTTCCCTGATAAGCTTCTTTGGTATATCAATAACTTCATTTTAACGCAAAGTATCTAATGTGTCAATAGTCAATATGATAGAATGATGCATAAAATCAAAAAACAAAATAAAATACTGTGCAGAAAAACGAAAATTTCCGTTAAAAATTCAAGAAAAAGAATGAAATCAAAATTAATTGATGAAATT
Source organism: Ruminococcaceae bacterium UBA1375 (assembly GCA_002305795.1). Lineage (GTDB taxonomy): Bacteria > Bacillota > Clostridia > Oscillospirales > Ruminococcaceae > Egerieicola > Egerieicola faecalis. The sequence continues at coordinate 37,309 of DBRF01000015.1, read as the reverse complement.
CAAAAGGAAACAATGCAAAAATAAAAATACCAGAAAGAGGAAAACAGTGAAGGAAAAAGAAATAAATCTTTTGCCGCTTACTTGACAATCTCCAATCCTCGTGGTAAGATAGCAGCAAGTGAAAGGCGATGAAAAGGATTTAGTAGTCCTGTCCTTCGGAAATCAGAGAGCGCCCGGCCGGTGAAAGGGCGTCCGAATGCAGTGGTCGAATTACACCTTGGAGCCGCAGCCCGAACCGCAAGCAGTAGGGTTTGCCGTGTCCGCACGTTACAGCGGCCAAAGGCCGGTTTTTCCGGTAAACTGAGGTGGTACCACGGAACTGTTTCGTCCTCTGCACCGGCCTAAGGCTGGGGCGGAGGTTTTTTATTTTGGACCGCCGGACTTGAGAGGAGTAGGAAAATGGGAATTTACGAAGAACTTCAGGCTAGAGGATTGATTGCCCAGGTCACCGATGAAGACACGGTGCGGGAACTGGTCAATACCGGAAAAGCTACTTTTTATATTGGCTTTGACCCCACCGCAGACAGCCTTCATGTGGGACACTTTATGGCCCTCTGCCTGATGAAACGGCTTCAGGAAGCGGGGAATAAGCCCATCGCCCTGATTGGTGGCGGCACCGGCTACATCGGCGACCCCTCCGGCCGCAGCGATATGCGCAGCATGATGACTCCGGAGCAGATTCAACACAACTGCGACTGCTTCAAAAAGCAGATGAGCCGGTTCATCGACTTTTCCGAGGGCAAGGCCTTGATGGTGAACAATGCCGACTGGCTGCTGAAGCTCAACTACATCGACCTGCTGCGGGAAGTGGGCCCCCACTTCTCGGTGAACCGGATGCTCACCGCAGAATGCTATAAGCAGCGGATGGCGAAGGGCCTGAGCTTTTTGGAATTTAACTACATGATTATGCAGGCCTACGACTTCTACGAACTGTTCCAGCAATACGGCTGCAATCTCCAGTTTGGCGGAGACGACCAGTGGAGCAATATGCTGGCGGGTACCGAGCTGATCCGCCGGAAGCTGGGCAAGGACGCCAGCGCCATGACCATCACTTTGCTGTTAAACTCCGAAGGTAAGAAGATGGGCAAGACCCAGTCCGGCGCCGTCTGGCTGGACCCTGATAAGACCTCTCCCTTTGATTTCTACCAATACTGGAGAAACGTGGCGGACGCTGACGTACTGAAGTGCATTCGGATGCTCACCTTCCTGCCCCTGGAAGAGATCGACAAAATGGATTCCTGGGAGGGCGCCCAGCTGAATACCGCCAAGGAGATCCTGGCCTTCGAGCTGACCAAGTTGGTTCACGGCGAAGAAGAAGCCGCCAAAGCCCAGGAAAGCGCTCGCACCCTGTTTCGCAAAGGCAGCGCCGATAATATGCCCACCACCACGCTGGTGGAGGAGGACTTCACCGATGGCTCTATCGGCCTGCTGACCCTGCTGGTGAAGGGCGGTCTCTGCAAGAGTAACGGGGAAGCCCGCCGTCTGGTGGCGACCGACAAAGCCATTGCGGTAAACGATGAAAAAATTACTGACCCGAAAACTTCTTTCTCCAAAGACGCATTCCAAGACACCTTCGTGGTGAAGAAGGGGAAGAAGGTTTTCCATAAATATACTTTGGCATAATAATAGAAAGGAAGTAATGCAATGAAAGTCACCAAAGCAGTTATCCCCGCAGCGGGTTTGGGAACCCGTGTCCTTCCGGCCACCAAGGCCATGCCCAAAGAAATGCTTACCATCGTGGATAAGCCCGCCATCCAGTACATTGTGGAAGAAGCGGTAGCCAGCGGCATCACCGACATCTGCATCGTCCTCAGCCGGGGCAAAGGGGTGGTGGAAGACCACTTCGACGCTTCCCCCGAACTGGAACAGAAGCTGGAAGCCTCCGGCAAGACCGAAGTGCTGGAAACCGTCCGGGCCATCAGCAAGCTGGCCAACATCACCTACGTCCGCCAGCCCGCTCCCCTGGGCCTGGGCCACGCCGTGAACTGCGCCAAGAGCTTTGTGGGCAAGGACCCCTTTGCGGTGTTGTACGGCGACGACGTGATTATGGGGGATTATCCCTGCTGCAAACAGCTGGTGGACCAGTATGAGAAGTACGGCCTGGGCTGCGTTTGCATGAAGGAAGTGCCCTTTGAACAGGTGACCCGATATTCTTCCCTGAAGGTGGAAAACCTGGAAAACAATGTGTATAAGGTTACCGATATGGTGGAAAAACCCGCCACCCCGGAACTGGCCTTCTCCAACTTCTCCATCCTGGGCCGCTGCGTCCTGCCGGGTGAAATCTTCGACATTCTGGCCGACCTGCCCCGGGGTGCCGGCGGGGAATACCAGCTCACCGACGCCATGAAGATTTTGGCCACCACCCAGGGCATGATTGGCGTGGACTTTGTGGGCACCCGCTACGATATGGGCAACAAGCTGGGCATTATGCAGGCCAGCGTGGAAACCGCCCTGAAGCACCCGGAAATCGGGGAAGGTTTCCGTGCTTACCTGAAAGAACTGGCCAAAACCCTGTAAAGTAGGGATTTTGCTGCCCTTGGTTACACAATTTTGAAAAGTTCCGCTCAAATTCGGCAGACTGCTGAATGGGGCGGACTTTTTTTGCGCAAAACTCTGAAATTATCTTTTGAGATTGAAAAATCTATCGAAAAATGTTATGATACCGGCAGAAGGACGTTCCATAGAATTGGAATAGGAGGGCTCATTATGAAAAAATACTTATCTCTGCTTTTGACCAGCCTGCTGCTTTTCTGCACCGGCTGTGCTTCCTCACCGAATGTTGCTTCCATCGAAGACGCCCCTGAGCCCACAGACTATACCGTTGCCGCAGACACCTTCGACCCCTCGCAGTATCAACAGATCGGCTCCTTTTCTTCGATCATTGATTTGGAGTCCCTGCTCCCTACGTTGGAGGAGCTGGCGGAGCAGTCGGATAATATTGTCTACGGCCGGGTGCTTTCCACCCAAAACTATGACCAGTCCGGCCGTGGCCAAACCTTGTATACCTTTGAAATTCAGCGCTCCTACCGTGGAAATCTGCTGCCTGGGGACACCATTTCGGTGGTGGCGGACGGGGGATACGTTCGGTTGAGCCGGTATATCGCCGTCAACGGCAGCGGCCACTTTGAAGACATGACCCAGCAGGAGATCGACGCATCTATGATCTACTCCGCTCCCGCCATGGGCGCCCCTCTGCCCGAAGAGGGGGATATCTATCTGTTGTTTTTGGACCAACCCCTGGCCGGAGAAGAATACGAGCCTAAGGGCGCTTATTCTGAACATCTCTTTTCCTCCCGTTTTATCTGTGGGGAAGACGGAACACTGTCCCGCTATGTCCCGGAGGAAAACTATTATGGGGAAGGGGAGCGGTCCTACACTTTGGAAGAGATGGAACGACATTTAAGCCAACTGTTGGCAGAATAATGTGTAAAAAGCAGGTAAGCGCCGCCGGGAATTCCCGGCGGCGCTTTTGCAGCAAAAAGAAAGACGCCGCAGAACTTTGCAGCGTCTTTTAGTAACAGAATCAAATGTTCAAAAGCTGGACGTAATCTCAGCCGTTTTTCATAGCTTCTTCCACCGCCACAGCGCAGGCAACGGTAGCGCCCACCATGGGGTTGTTGCCCATGCCGATGAGGCCCATCATTTCCACGTGAGCGGGAACGGAGGAGGAACCGGCAAACTGAGCGTCGGAGTGCATCCGGCCCATGGTATCGGTCATGCCGTAGGAAGCAGGACCGGCAGCCATGTTGTCGGGGTGCAGGGTACGGCCGGTGCCGCCGCCGCTGGCTACGGAGAAGTACTTCTTGCCCCGTTCAATGCACTCTTTCTTGTAGGTGCCGGCAACGGGGTGCTGGAACCGGGTGGGGTTGGTGGAGTTGCCGGTGATGGACACGTCCACGCCTTCCTTGTGCATGATGGCAACGCCTTCGGTAACATCGTTGGCGCCGTAGCAGTTCACCTTCGCCCGCAGGCCGTTGGAGTAGCTCTTCCGGAAGACTTCCTTCACTTCGCCGGTGTAGTAGTCCATTTCGGTTTCTACATAGGTGAAGCCGTTGATCCGGGAGATGATCTGAGCAGCGTCTTTGCCCAGACCGTTGAGGATAACCCGCAGGGGTTTCTGACGCACTTTGTTGGCCTTTTCCGCAATGCCGATAGCGCCTTCCGCTGCGGCAAAGGATTCGTGACCGGCCAAAAAGCAGAAACATTCGGTTTCTTCTTCCAGCAGCATTTTGCCCAGGTTGCCGTGGCCCAGACCTACTTTACGCTGGTCGGCAACGGAACCGGGGATGCAGAAAGCCTGCAAACCTTCGCCGATGGCGGCAGCGGCGTCCGCAGCCCGGGTGCAGCCCTTTTTGATGGCGATGGCTACGCCTACGATGTAGGCCCAGCAGGCATTTTCGAAGCAGATGGGCTGGATTTTCTTCACCTGGCTGTAAATATCCAAGCCCTTGTCTTCGGTGATCTTTCTGGCTTCCTCCAGGGAGGAAATACCGTAGCTGTTCAGTACAGCGTTGATCTTGTCGATTCTTCTTTCGTAGGATTCAAACAATGCCATGATCTCATTCCCTCCTTAGTTATTATTTCTCACGGGGATCGATGATTCTAGCAGCATCGTCCACGCGGCCGTATTGACCCTTGGCTTTTTCCATGGCGGTAGCCGGGTCGTCGCCCTTCTTGATGAAGTCCATCATCTTGCCGAAGTTCAGGAACTGATAGCCGATGATCTCGTCGTCTTCGTCCAAAGCAATGCCGGTGACGTAGCCTTCCGCCATTTCCAGGTAACGGGGGCCCTTCTTCAAGGTGCCGTACATGGTACCTACCTGGCTGCGCAGGCCTTTGCCCAAGTCTTCCAGGGCGGCGCCGATGGCCAAACCGTCTTCACTAAAGGCGGACTGGCTGCGGCCGTAAACGATCTGCAAGAACAGTTCCCGCATGGCGGTGTTGATGGCGTCGCACACCAGGTCGGTGTTCAGAGCTTCCAGAATGGTGCGGCCGGGAAGGATTTCAGCAGCCATAGCGGCAGAGTGGGTCATACCGGAACATCCCAAGGTCTCTACCAGAGCCTCCTGGATGACGCCCTCCTTCACGTTCAGGGTCAGCTTGCAGGCGCCCTGCTGGGGAGCACACCAACCCACGCCGTGAGTAAAGCCAGAGATGTCGGTGATCTGTTTCGCCTTCACCCACTTCGCTTCCTCCGGGATGGGAGCACAGCCATGGGCAACGCCCTGTTTTACGGGGCACATTGCTTCAACTTCTTGCGAGTAAATCATGGGAAAACTCCTTTCGTTTTTGATTCTTTCCTTCTTTTCCGAATATGCAGAATGCACATTGGACCAGAATCATTATACTATTGTTTTGGGTATTTTTCAAGGGCTTTCGAGGCAAATCCCTTTAACTTTTGGAATTCGTGGTTGTCGCTGCCGTTTCCGGGAAAAATCCTTTGATTTCGACGTAAAAATAGATGTTTTTTACTGATGGTAGTAACTTAAAAAGTCCCCGATCTTTTCCACCGCTTCTTTGAGCACTTCCATCCGGGGCAGGTACACCACCCGGAAATGGTCCGGCTGCTGCCAGTGGAACCCGCCGCCGTGAATCAGCAGGATTTTTTTGTCCCGGAGCAGGTCCAGGGCGAATTTCTCATCGTCGGTAATGTGGAACTTGTTTTGGTCCAGCTTGGGGAACATATAGAAAGCCGCCTTGGGCTTCACCGCCGTCACCCCCGGAATGCTGGTCATCATGTTGTACACCAGCTCCCGCTGTTCGTAGATCCGTCCGCCCGGCTTGATGTAGTTTTCCACACTTTGGTAGCCCCCCAGCGCCGTCTGGACAATGGACTGGGCCGGGACATTGGAGCAAAGCCGCATATTGGACAGCATCTTCAGCCCTTCGATGTAGTCCTTGGCCATGGCCTTGTTGCCGCTTAAAATCATCCAGCCGATGCGGTAGCCGGCAATCATGTGGGACTTGGAAAGCCCGCTGAAGGTGACGCAGAACAAATCCGGCGCCAAAGAAGCGACAGAGACGTGTTCCGCCCCGTCCATCACCAGCCGGTCGTAGATTTCATCGGAAAAGATGATCAGCTGATGCTCTCTGGCAATCTCCACAATCTGCTCCAGCACCTCTTTGGGATACAGCGCACCGGTAGGGTTGTTGGGGTTGATCAGGACGATGGCTTTGGTGTGGTCGGTGATTTTCTTTTTAATATCGTCCATATCAGGGTACCACTCCGCCTGTTCGTCGCAGACATAGTGTACCGCCGTACCCCCCGCCAGGGTGGCGCAGGCCGTCCATAAGGGATAGTCGGGGGAGGGGATTAAGATTTCGTCTCCGCTGTCCAGTAGGGCGGACATGCAGAGGTTGATCAGCTCGCTGACCCCGTTACCGGTGTAAATGTCCTCCATGGATACGTTGGGGATGTGCTTGAGCTGGGCGTACTGCATAATGGCCTTCCGGGCGGAAAACAGCCCCTTGGCGTCGGAATATCCTTCACATTCGGTGAGCTGACGGCGCATATCGTAGATCACTTCATCCGGCGCATGAAATCCAAAGGGGGCAGGGTTGCCGATGTTCAATTTTAAAATTTGGGTTCCAGCTTCCTCCATCCGGGCCGCTTCGTCCACCACCGGCCCCCGGACGTCGTACAGCACATGGTTTAATTTGGATGATTTTTTGAACTCCCGCATGGTGATTCCTCCTGTATTCTTTTCTTTTTGAGGTTGGCTTTGCGTTTCTTCGCCTTTGAGCCAGGCTTCTTCCACCTGTAAAGCAGAGGCCAGAAAACGCAGGATTTCCTGTCTTGGCATGGTTTTTCCATTGACATATTGACTGATGTGGCTTTTCCCCAGCTTGATTCCCCGGCCGGCTGCAGCCTGTACCAGGTCCACCTGTTTTTGGCCGCTCTGCTCCATGGCCAGCTTCAACCGCTGGGCAAAGAGTTCTTTGGACAAGGCGCTCCCTCCTAAAGTTCAATTTTACAAAGCCAATTATACCAGACTTTTTAAAAAATTCAACCCCTGATTTTCAAAATGCGAAAAAGTTCAATTTCAAAGAGAATATAAATTGAACTTTAGAAAAGAGCCGCTGCCACAAAGAATCAAAAAAGACAAAAGAAAAGCCCTCCGGTCAAAGACCGGAGAGCCGTCCTCTTTCATTTCAGGAACCTTAAAACGCCATCTTCTCTTCCAAGAATGCCGCCACCTGATCAATGGGCAGCCGAACCTGTTCCATGGTGTCCCGGTCCCGGATGGTGACGCAGCCGTCCTGCTCACTGTCAAAGTCGTAGGTGATGCAGTAGGGGGTGCCGATTTCGTCCTCCCGGCGGTAACGCTTGCCGATGGAGCCGGTTTCGTCGTAGTCCACCCGGAACTTCTTGCTCAGCAGGTCGTACACTTCCAGGGCCTTTTCTCCCAGCTTTTTGGACAGGGGCAGCACCGCCGCCTTGAAGGGGGCCAGGGCAGGGTGGAGCCGCAGCACCACACGGGTGTCCTGCTTGCCCTTTTCGTCGGTGAGGGTTTCTTCGTCGTAGGCTTCGCAGAGGAAGGCCAGAGCCACCCGGTCGGCGCCCAGGGAAGGCTCAATGACGTAGGGGGTGTAGCGGGTGTTGGTTTCCGGGTCAAAGTACTGCAAATCTTTGCCGGAGTGGTTGATGTGCTGGGTCAAGTCGAAGTCGGTGCGGTCGGCGATGCCCCACAGCTCGCCCCAGCCGAAGGGGAAGAGGTACTCGATGTCGGTGGTGGCGTTGGAGTAGTGACTCAGCTCTTCCGGGTCGTGGTCCCGCAGCTTCAGGTTTTCGTCCTTCATACCAAGGCTCAGCAGGAAGTTGTGGCAGTGTTCCTTCCAGTAGGCGAACCATTCCAGATCGGTGCCGGGTTTGCAGAAGAATTCCATCTCCATCTGCTCAAATTCCCGGGTGCGGAAGGTGAAGTTGCCGGGGGTGATTTCGTTGCGGAAGGACTTGCCGATCTGGCAGACGCCGAAGGGCAGCTTCTTCCGGGTGGTGCGCTGAATGTTGGCGAAGTTGACGAAGATACCTTGGGCAGTTTCGGGACGAAGGTAGATTTCGCTCTTGGCGTCCTCGGTGACACCCTGGAAGGTTTTGAACATCAGGTTGAACTGCCGGATGTCGGTGAAGTTGCTCTTGCCGCAGTTGGGGCACTTGATTTCGTGGTCCCGGATGTAGTCCATCATCTGCTGGTTGCTCCAGCCGGCGGGATTTTCCCCGGTCTGTTCTTCAATGAGCTGGTCGGCCCGGTGGCGGGTCTTGCACTCTTTGCAGTCGATCAGCGGGTCGGAGAAACCTCCCACATGGCCGGAAGCCACCCAAACCTGGGGGTTCATCAGCAAAGCGGCGTCCAGGCCCACATTGTGCCGGGACTCCTGGACAAATTTCTGCCACCAGGCTTTTTTCACGTTGTTTTTGAATTCCACACCCAGCGGGCCGTAGTCCCAGGTGTTGGCCAAACCGCCGTAGATCTCGCTGCCGGGATAGACAAAGCCCCGGTTCTTGCAGAGATTGACGATCATTTCCATGGTCTTTTCGGTGTTTTTCATTGACAGTACTCCCTTTCCAGCGATGCCGGCTGCACCGCTTTGGCGTTCTGTGCCGGATTTTCCATACGGATATTGGTATTGTACCCCATCTTCTTCCCCTCGTCAAGAAAAGATGGTGGAATTTGTGCATTTCCTGTGCTGCAAAGCTACAATTTGAAAAAACACAGGGTTTTCCTTTCACTTCTGATTTTATTTTGCAAAATCAGTTGCATTTATGAAATGGATTTTTTATACTATACTTAATTTGGAAAAAGGAGAAAGAAAAATGAGAAAAAAGAAACGAAAATTAACCCCATATCCATTATCCCCATATCTATTAGCTCTTTTTCTACTGTTGTTTTTTGGCATGATCGGTCTTTATATCATAATCAGTGCTGAGGACCAACAAAGTGAAGCCAATACGGTGGAATACACCGATACAGTTGCAGCAGTGGATGTGACCCAAACCGAAAACGATGTTCATTTGGAGATTGTAACGGAAAGCAATCGGAGGCTTATCGTCCAAACCAGCGTAGCAAACCAGTTAGATCGAAGTGAAATCCAAGCTCTGCAGCCAGGCGAACAAATCTTTTATCGAATAGGAAAAACATTCCAGCAGACATTTGAAGAAGCAGGTATGGCAAATATCGTTGCGCTGCGCACGGAAGATCAAGAGTTCTTTTCTTTGGATGATTATAATCAATATGTTCGGGAGATATTGGGGCAAGGCAAAATCGCTTGTTTGGTAGCTGCCGCTGTGTTTTTTCTTGCTTCTCTGTACTGTGTTCTTCGGATAAGAAATGTTACACTTTTTTCTCGCGGAAAAAAGAAAGAACAGGATCTTCCTTCTCATTGAGTTTCGAAGAATTTATGTAACACCATGCTTTTACCGAAGCAAGGATGCGGTGGATTTTTTCTTACATCTCTGCTATAATCGAACCAAACGACACAGCAAGGGGGAATCGCAAATGGAATGGCAGCAGATTACTATTACCACCACCCATCAAGGCAAAGAAATCGTGGGCGGCCTTTTGGTCAGCCACGGGGTCCGGGGCTTTGTGACTCAGGACCCGGAAGACTTTCAGGAGTTTTTGGAGGACACCACCGTCCACTGGGATTATATTGAAGAGGACCTCCTTTCCTTAAAGGAAGGGGAAACCACCGTCACCTTCTACCTGCCGGAAAACCTCCAGGGTGCCGAAATGCTGGGCGCCATCCGGGCGGGGCTGACCCGTCTGCCGGGGGAAAACCCAACCTTGGATCTGGGCAGCCTGGAACTGAAGATGGATACCGTCCGGGAAGAGGACTGGTCCACCGCCTGGAAAAAGTATTACCACCCGGTGCGGGTGGGCAAGCGGCTGGTAATCTGCCCCTGCTGGGAGACCGCCCAGCTGAACCCCGGGGATGTGCAGGTGACTTTGGACCCCGGCATGGCCTTCGGCACCGGCACCCACGAAACCACTCGGCTGTGCATGCAGCTGTTGGAGGACTATTTAAAACTCGGCCAAACCGTGCTGGACGTAGGCACCGGCAGCGGCATCTTGGCCATTACCGCCCTGCTGCTGGGAGCTAAGTCCGCCACCGGGGTGGACATCGACCAGCTTTCGGTGAAGATTGCCGGGGAAAACGCCGCCCTCAACGGAGTGGAAGACAACCTCACCCTGATTGCCGGGGATCTGACCCAAAAGGTGGAGGGCAAGTTTGACCTTATCTGCGCCAACATTGTGGCGGATGTGATTCTGCGGCTCTGCGGCAGCGTCACCCAGTTTATGAAACCCGACACGGTGCTGCTGGTCAGCGGCATCATTGAAGACCGGAAAGCTCAGGTAGTTCAGGGCTTGCAGGATGCCGGACTGGAAATCATGGAGGAGCGCCAGGAAAATGACTGGTGCGCCATGGCCTGTAAGTTGAAAGAAGGGTAAGCTGTGGCGGTTTTGGAATACACCCTCTCCTCCGGGGAAGCCACCCTCGCCGGGGTTTCTGCCTCCTCCGGCCGGATTGCTCCGCCGGAAGAACTGGACGGCTACTCCCTGACCCATCTGGGGGCCTATTGTCTCTCCGCCCGGCGGGTGGAGCCGTCCCAGCCGGTGTTTGAAACTACGGTAGGGGAGCCGGACCCTTTCGGCCGGGCAGACCAGCCGGTGTACGGCGGAGCCTTGATTGCTCTTTCTCTGCCCCAAACGGTGCAGGAGTTGGGCAGCCATTGCTGCTACGGCTGCACTCATTTAGAAGAACTTTCCTTTTACGAAGGCCTGGAGTATGTCAGCGACGGAGCCTTCAAAAACTGCCGGAGTCTGTCCCGCATCACCTTGTACGCACCCAAGGGCAGCACCGCCGCCTTGGAGGGGGTGCTCAGCCAAATCAGCGGCTTCTGTGAAGTGGAAATCCGTTTTCCCCAGCAGACCGTCCCGCTTATCTTCCCCGGTTACAGCGAGGAGTGGGAGGAAAACTGCCCCGCCCGGATTTTTTCCCTAGACTTTAACGGCACCGGCTATCAGTACCGCCAGTGCCTTTCCTTCCGGGGGCTGGATTGGGAGCGGTACGACAGCCTGTTTCCCACTGCCGCCAACAATGAAGCCTTGGATGTGCTTCTGCCTCTGGTGTGGCGGCGGCTGAAGGTCCCCTACGCCTTGCAGGAAAAGGCGAAGGCCCGGTACCTGGACTGGACTCAACATCATCTGGAAGCCATGACCCGGTGGCTGCTGGAGAAAAAACAGCCCTTTTTCCAGCCATATCTTCAGTGGGGATTGGTTACGCCGGAGACGGTGGAACTGCTCCGCAGCCTGGCCGCCAAGCAGGGGGATACCGAAACGGTCAGCGCCCTGTTGGATTGGCAGAAACAGCGCCGTCCGGGATGGACAAAGGAGTATGACCTATGAATCAAGCCCCTCTTTCTCAGGAGCAGGTCTGTGAAGAAATCTTGCTTTCCTGCCGCAGTCAGGTCTGTCTGCATCTGCGGCAGTTTGATTTGGGGATGAGCCGGTTTTCCTACCGGGAAAACGAAGCCGTCCCCACCTTGGCCACCGATGGGAAAACCCTCTTTTACAATCCGGAGTACCTTTTAAAACAGTACCGGGCCACCCCCATCCCTTTGCAGCGGGGCTACGTCCACCTGCTGCTCCACTGCCTCTTTGACCACCTTTTTTCCCGCCGGGACCGGGAGGAAAGCTATTGGAACCTGGCCTGCGACATCACGGTGGAAAGCATGATTGATTCCATCAACTTGGCCTGCCTGCGCCGCCCTCAAAGTTGGCTGCGGCAGGAGACCTATCAGTTTTTCCACCAAAAGCTGCCGGTGCTCACCCCCCAAGGCATTTACCGGCTGTTTGCGGGGTTGGGGCTGGAGGAAAAGCGGTACCGGCAGCTGGTGCAGGAGTTTTTCGTGGACGACCACTGTTATTGGCCGGACCCAAACCAGAATCTTCCCGCCATGGAACAGCTCCGCCAGCAGTGGCAGCAGATCAGTCAGCAGACCCAGAGCCAGATGGAGCAGCTGCAGGAACAGGCCAAAGACCAGTCCGGGGATCTGTTGGAGCAGCTTTCGGTGGCCCACCGGCGGCGGTACGACTACCGGGCTTTTTTGAAGCGGTTCTGTGTCTTTCAGGAACAGATGCAGCTGGACCCCGACGGCTTTGATTACGGTTACTACACTCTGGGGCTGCAACTGTACGGCAATGTGCCTTTGATTGAGCCGCCGGAAACCAAAGAGGTGAAGCGGGTTCACGATCTGGTCATCGCCATTGACACTTCCTTGTCCTGTTCCGGGGAACTGGTCCACGCTTTTTTGGAGCAGACCTACGCCATCCTCAAAGAGGAGGACAGCTACTTCCATCAGGTGAACATCCATATCCTCCAGTGCGACGAAGCCGTCCGGCAGCACCGTGCGGTCCACAGCGCCGCCCAGCTGGAAGAATATATGGCCCACTTCACCCTCCAAGGGGGCGGCGGCACCGATTTCCGGCCGGTGTTTTCCTATGTGGAGCAGCTAAGGGGACAGGGGGAACTGTCCCGGCTCAAAGGGCTGATCTACTTCACCGACGGCCAAGGCACCTTCCCAACCCGCCCCACCGATTACGAAACCGCTTTTGTGTTTTTGCGCCAGCCGGGACAGCCGGACCCGGAGGTGCCACCCTGGGCCATGAAATTGATGATTGAACCGGAACAGCTATTGGATTCGCAGAAGGGAGAAACCGCTCCATGATGAATATCAAACAGGCGAAAACGGAACTGAAAAATACCATCCGCGCCTATCTTTCCACCGATGAACAGGGCTTGCCCAGAATCGACTTTGTGAAACAGCGGCCGGTGCTGCTCATGGGACCTCCCGGTATCGGGAAGACCGCGGTGATGGAGCAGCTGGCAGCAGAGTGCGACCTGGCCCTGGTGAGCTATACCATCACCCACCATACCCGGCAAAGCGCCGTGGGCCTGCCCATGATTGTGAAGCGGAACTTCGGCGGGACGGAGTATTCCGCCACCGAGTACACCATGAGCGAAATCATCGGCAGTGTGTACCAGGCCATGGAGCGCACCGGAAAGAAACACGGCATCCTGTTTTTGGATGAGATCAACTGTGTCTCCGAGACTCTGGCCCCCACCATGCTGCAATTTTTGCAGTGCAAAACCTTCGGCACCCACACCCTTCCCCAAGGCTGGATCATTGTGGCGGCGGGGAATCCCCCGGAATACAATAAATCGGTGCGGGAGTTGGATGTGGTCACTCTGGACCGGGTGAAGCGGATTGATGTGCGGGAAGATTTGGGGGTATGGAAGGAGTACGCCTCCCGCCGGGGCATTTACGGTGCTATCCTGGCTTATCTGGACAGCAAGCCCCAGAATTTCTATAAGATGGAATCCACTCCCGGCGGCAAGGAATTTGTCACCCCTCGGGGCTGGGAAGATTTGAGCCAGCTGCTTTACAGCTACGACGCCTTGGGTCTCACCGCCGAGCAGCCAACGGTGGAGCAGTACCTCCAGCACCCTGCCGTGGCTAAGGACTTCGCCGCCTTTTTGGCTCTTTGGCGGCGGTATAACCGGGACGTGGACCTGGCCGCCATTCTGGAAGGAACCTTTTCGGAAAGCACGGTCCGCCGCTGCGCCGCCGCCGGCTTTGATGAAAAGCTGGCGCTGGTGGGGCTGCTGGGGGACCGGCTGACCCAGCGCTTTGCAGACTGTTACCGGCTGGACCAAACGGCGGACCGGCTGTTTGCTTTGCTGAAACGCTTCAAGGAACTGGTGTTTCTGCCCGGCGCCAATCCCATGGAGCAGTTTTCCGCTCTGCTGAAATCCCAGCAGGAAAAGGAAAAAGCCCAGCGCACTCAGAGTGTGGATAAAGTGGAAAAACAGATTCAAGCCCTTCTCACCGGGGAGTTGGAAAAGGATGGGGAAGCGCTTCTTTCCCTGCCGGAGCCAACCTCCCAAAGTGTGTTCGACACCGTCAAGCAGGGCTTGGAAGCCTTGGTGGAGCGGCGGAAACAGGAGGTGGAGCAAACCTCCGCCCAGCTGGATTTCGCCTTCGACTTTTTGGAAGCCGCCTTCGGCCGGGGACAGGAACTGGTGTGGTTCGTCACCCAGTTGGCGGGAGGATACTATTCCAGCTGGTTTATCGCCCAGTTTGGCTGTGTCCGGTTTGACCAATACAACGAAAGCCTGCTGTTTGAAAAGCGGCGGAATCAGCTTTTGGATCAGGTGGACCGGCTGGAACAGTCTTGACAGCATCAAAAAGATAAAAAAGAACGCCTAAAACCCTGGAAAAATTTCCGGTTTTAGGCGCTTTTTGTTGTTTACTGACGGGAGGGTCCGTCGCCGGAACGGGGCGGCCCCAAAGAGGAAAGGAATACCTGGATTGGGCTGAAGTGGCCCCGTTGGAACTGAAGGCTGTAGTAATCCCGTCCGCCCACTTCGTCGCCTCCCTCTTCGCTTTGGTCGATGGGGAAGCGCAGCAATACCGTGGTGCCGTAATTTTCTTTGGAGGAGATCAGAATGCTGCCCCCCATGGCTTGGCACAGCAGGTAGGCGTTGGTGAGGCCCAGCCCCAGCCCAGCACGCTGGCCGTTTTCCGGCTTTAAGGAAAAGTAGGGGGTGAGGGCTTGGGTCACGTCCCCCGAAGGCAGGCCGCAGCCTTCATCGCTGATGCGGAACACCGCAACATCCTCCTGCCGCTCCAGCCGGATGGTGACTGGGGCGTCGGCAGGGGAAAACTCCAGACTGTTGGTGAGGATGTTGAGGATGATTTCCAGCAGCGCTGAGGGGTCGCCCTGGATGATGATGTTGTCCCGGGAAGCGAAGGTTTTGACCTGGCTGCACCGGGAATCCCGCTGGAGTTCCTGGGTGAGGTAGTTGAGAAATGTCCGCAGGTTCATCCGCCGCAGCTGGGGGCAGCATTCCCCGTGAATCAGCTGGTGGTACCGCTCCATATTTAAACAGTGCTTCATTAAAAGCTGGCAGCGGTTTAAGGCGTTGTTGGCCATGTCCTGTTCAAAGCTGTTTTCTAAGGAGTTTTCCAGCAGGTAGCTCAAACAGTTGTCCATCGCAGTCAGGCATTCCCGGATTTGAGCCGTTTCTTCACTGCGGCCGGTATAGGGGTCGGCGGGGATGGAGGAATCCACCTCCCAGCGCAGCAGGCCGGCCGGGGTCTTTTTGCAGTGAAGCAGCAGCAATAGCCCCCGGCAGGGCAGGGGGATGGACACTTGCGGCTGGGTGGAAAGCCGGGAAAACACATTGGTCAGCTGATGAGGGGCTTGCTCAAAAAGAGTGGAAACGGACTGTCCGATTTGCAGGGAGACCGGGGACTGTTCCCAGTGCAGGGACAGCAGGGTGCCGTGCTGGTCGGTTTCAAACCAGGACTTGGCCGAATAGGAGGTGAGATCTTTATCCATGGGTGAGAGAGTTCCTTTCTGAAAGGTAGCGCAACGTTCTGCATGGTAATGACCATCAGCTTTATTATATGCAATTTGGGCCCTTCTGTAAAGAAAAATCAAAGCGGAAAAGTTTGGAATATTCAAAAAGTCCCATAAAAACAAGGATTTTTTGTTCTGTTGTTTGATTCGTTTTTGAAAACACCGGAAAAATAGTAAGGGAAGTTTGGGCGCTGAAACCAAACAAATTCCTGCCGGAGACGTCAGATTAAGTACACTTTCTGCTTTTCTTATCAGTAGGAAAAGGAAAAGTTTGTGGAGGACCTGGAATTTTTGCCCGACATAGCCGTTTTTGGTGGAAATCGAAAACAATATCGAATCTGGCAAAAAAACCTCTTGTGTTTTTGGCAGTTTTGGTATAAAATATAAGTATAAAATTTTTGGAGGTTGATTCCCATGGTTAAAGTTGCGATTAACGGTTTTGGTCGAATCGGTCGTCTGGCTTTCCGTCAGATGTTTGACGCCGAAGGCTATGAAATTGTTGCTATCAACGATTTGACCGATCCCAAAATGCTGGCTCATCTGCTGAAGTATGACTCTGCGCAGGGCCGTTATAAGCTGGCCGATCAGGTCACCGCTGGTGAAGATTCCATCACCGTGGCCGGCAAGACCATCAAGATCTACAGCGAAAAAGATGCTAAGAACCTGCCCTGGGGCGAACTGGATGTAGACGTTGTGCTGGAATGCACCGGCTTCTACACCTCTAAGGCAAAGAGCCAGGCTCACATTGACGCCGGCGCCAAGAAGGTTGTCATTTCCGCTCCTGCGGGCAATGACCTGCCCACCGTGGTTTACAGCGTCAATGAAAAGACCCTGACCAAAGAGGACACCATCATTTCCGCCGCTTCCTGCACCACCAACTGCCTGGCTCCTATGGCGAAGGCTCTGAACGATGTTTATCCGATCCAGACCGGTATCATGAGCACCATTCACGCCTACACCGGCGACCAGATGGTTCTGGATGGTCCCCACAGAAAGGGTGATCTGCGCCGCGCTCGTGCCGCTGCTGTGAACATCGTTCCCAACTCCACCGGCGCTGCCAAGGCTATCGGCTTGGTTATCCCCGAACTGAACGGCAAACTCATCGGTTCCGCTCAGCGTGTTCCGGTTCCCACCGGTTCCACCACCATCCTCATCGCTGTGGTGAAGGGCAAGGACATCACCAAGGAAAGCATCAATGCCGCTATGAAGGCAGCTGCTTCTGAGTCCTTCGGTTACACCGAAGAACCCCTGGTTTCTTCCGACATCGTAGGCATCACCTATGGTTCTCTGTTCGATGCAACTCAGACCATGGTGGCTAAGATCGACGACGACACCTATGAAGTGGAAGTTGTTTCCTGGTACGACAACGAAAACTCCTACACCTCTCAGATGGTCCGCACCATCAAGTACTTTGCTGAGCTGTAATTCTTACGCCGGCATTGGCTGAGAGCAGGGTTTTGATTCTGCCGAACTTTGGACAGGCTGCAATTTTGCGGCCTGTCTTTCTTTTTGTCTTTTCCCGGAAGGTTTTGCATCCAAAGGGGAAATTTGATATAATAGATACATTGATTGACGCTGATGCATTTGGTTTTCCTTCTGCTCTGGCCGTAAAGCCTCTTCCGGCGTTTCTGTCCGGCCGGGCATTTTGCCGAAAAGCAAAAATCAAGAGAAATCAATCAGAAAGAAATTATGAACTGACGCCAATGTATCAAATTCACTGTAACCGGGAGGTATCGCCATTGGAATCCCACAGCATCCTGCAAAGGCCCTTTGACCTGTCTTTGTTTCTCAGCTTTTGTAAAAGCTCTTTGACTCAGTTTACCCCTGCCGCGGAATTGCTGCCGGTTTCCGGTTTGGAGGTGGCGGAGTGCCGGGTGCTGGGCAGCTTGTTTGCCCGGCAGGATGCGGATGTCTACCATTTGACCCTCACCTCCGCCCCCGGCCGGGGCTGTTTGCAGGCGTTGGCGCAGTGCCTGGCGGTGCGGGGAAAGGATACGGCGCTGGCGGTGCTGGAAACGCCGGGGCAGACTTCCTGGCGGCTGGCCTTGGTGCGCCAGGCCACCCCTCGCCATTGCCCGCCAGTTCTGGAGGGACTTCTGCCGGTGCGGTGTACCGCTCTGCTCTGCGGAAGCCCCCGCCCCAACGATGCTTTGACCCCTCGGTTGCTGCGGCGAATCTGCGGCTGTGAAACGGTGCATCAACTGCGCCGTGCCCAGGAGGAAGACGGACTGCCCCGGAAACTTCTCTTTGAGCGCTGCCGCACGGCTTGGGAGCAGCTTTCCTTGGCGCTGGAAGATTCCACCCTTTTGCCCTCGGAACGCAGCGCTCTGCCCAGTCTGCTGGTGTTTCAGCTGACGGTGCTGGTGCTGCTGGAGCAGCGGGGGATTTTCGGCCAAGATTACCCTCTCCAGCGTTGGTGCAGCAACGCCGTGCTGCAAGGGAAAAGCCTTTTCACCTCGCTGCTGGCCCCCCTGTTGGACGGACTGAGCCAGGGTGGCGATCTGCCTTCTCTGGGCCTTTCCGGACTGCCTCGGCTGGGGGAATTGTTTGCCCCCTGGCAGGGCAGCGCCTGGCGGCAGGAAAACTTAATGCTGCCCAACTGCCTGTTTTACGATGGAAAGGGCAACGGCTTTTTGGAACAGCTGGCCGGACTGCCCTTTGACTGGAATCCGCCCCAGGCCGATGCCCGGCTTTGGGCGGTGAACGCCGATGATTTGGGTTCGGTGCTGGAGCGGCTGCTTTCTCTGGAAGAAACAGATGGGCAGGGGTTGTACTTTACACCTGCCCCGGTGGTGAATTACCTCTGCCGCAGGGCTTTGGCGGCTTATTTGGAAAAACATACCGCCCTTTCTTCTCAGGACTGCCACGATTTCTGCTTTTTCGGCAAAGAGCTGGCGGACCGCCAGGCCTTTTTGGCAACGCCGGCGCCGCTGCTGGAACGGGTGGAGCGCTGCAGAGAAGAGATTGACGCTGCTTTGGCCCAGGTCACGGCGGCAGACCCCTGTGTGGGCGGCGGGGCGTTTTGCGTGACCTTGCTGGAAGCCATTGCCCAGCTTCGGAACTTGGTGTGTACCGCCCAGGAAGCCCCCTCCCTTTATCGTCATGCCGTAGAGCACTCGATCTGTGGGGCGGATATTGACGGATTGGCGGTGCGGTTTACCCGTGGGCGGCTGCTGTTGGCGGTTTATCTGGCGGAGGAAAACAGCTCTCTGCCGGAATTTTTGCCGGTGCTTTGGGGAAATAGTCTGGCGGACCGGCTGGAGCCCAAGGTCCCGGTGTATGATCCCAACCGGAAGCCGGGGCGGAAGCGCCGGATGAAAAACGCCCCCCTGCAAACCACCTTGACCCCCCCGCCGGAGGAGGATTATTACGCCCTGCTGGCTCAGCTTCAGCGGCAGTATGAAAAGGCGGAAGGGAGCCAAAAATACCGGTATCTCTGGGAAATGCAGCGCACCCAGCAGGCCATTGCCTGCGCCCTCTGGCTTTCCGGCAAGGAAGAGTACCGGGAGATGGCCAGGGAGGGTTCGCCTCCCTGCATCAGCTGGCCCATGCTGTTTTCCCAGGTGTACCGCAGTCAGGGCGGCTTTGATTTGGTGGTGGCCAATCCTCCCTATGTGGGGGAAAAGGGGCACCGGCAGCTATTTGCCCGTCTGGCCTACACCGATTTGGGTAAGCGATTTGCAGTAGGGAAGATGGATTTGTTTTATTATTTCTTCCATCTGGCTTTGGACATTACCAATCCACAGGGCGTCATCGCCATGATTACCACCAATTATTTCGTCACCGCCACCGCCGGGAAGAAGCTAAGGCAGGATTTAAAGGAACGGGGACGAATCCGGCTGTTGATGGATTTCCATCAAAGCAAAGTGTTTGAGGATGCCCAGGGGCAGCACAATCTGATTACCGTGCTGGATAAACCAGGAGAGGGCGCACCCCAAAGCGCATTGGTAATGGACCTGTCCCAAAGCGGCGAACCGGGCAGTCCCCTCAGCGTGCTCCGGGGCGCTGTTACCCAGGGAAGGGAGATTCCTTTGAGCCAGCTCTATGAAGGGGAGAACCTTTACATCCAGCTTCGCCAAACCCCGCCTCTTTTGGAGCAGATGGTTTCCGGCGCTGTTCCTTTGGGTCAGCTTTGCCACATCAATCTGGGCTGCCATATTGTGCTGGCCAAGGTCACGGCCCGGCACTGCGCTTCCTTTTCCGGGGATTTTCGGCCGGGGGATGGGGTGTATGTGCTGCAAGGCAAAGACTTGGAGAGATTACAGAATTTAAACTCCGGAGAGCAGCAGCGCTTGGTGCCTTATTATAAAAATTCCAATGTGCTTCGCTGGCAGATTACTCCCACCCAAAAGAAGCTGATCTATCTGCGCTGGGAGGATGACATTGCCGACTACCCCCATTTTGAAGCCCATTTGAAACGCTTCCTTCCCATCCGCCAAGCCCAGCAAAAGCGCTACGCCGAGCCGGGCTGGCCCTGGTACGCCATCCACCGGCCCAGGGAGACCTTTCTCTTTGAACCAGGGGAGAAGCTGGTGACCCCTTATCGCAGCCGGGTGAACCGCTTTGCCTATACTACCCAGCAGGTGTACGGCGGGGGAGACCTGTTCTTTGTGCTGCCCAGGCACAGTCAGTATCCCCAGCTCAGTCTAAAGTATCTGGCGGCGGTGCTGAACTCCAAGTTGATGTATTTTTGGCTGTGGCATCAAGGCAAGCGAAAAGGGGAGCTGCTGGAGCTCTACGCCCAGCCCTTAGGGGAAATCCCCATTCGTTTCCCGGAAGAAATCCGGATTCGCCAAAGCGAGGAACTGGTGGATGCCATTCTGCAAGCGGTCAAACAGGGAGATTCTATTACAAAGCAGGAGGAGCAGCTGGAGCAGCTGGTCCATGCCGCTTACGGCTTGACTCCGGAACAAAGCCGTCAGGTGCTGGCGTTTTATCAGGCGCAGGTCCCCGGGGATAAGAATGTGGAACAAGATGGTTAGGAAAGGAGACTGCCGGATGGAGATACAAAGAATTGCCATTGACCATACTGATGCAGTATACCGATTGGTGCAGCAAACCATAGATGGGGTTTATCCGGATTACTATAGCGCAGAAGAGGTGGAATTTTTCCGACAGTTCCATCATCCAGACGCCATTGCCAGAGACATCTTAAAAGGTGCGGTGTACGGCTGCTTTGCGGATGGAATACTGGTTGGAACGGGGAGCTATCATGACCACCACATTGCCAGGCTGTTTGTGGATGTGAAAATGCAGGGGAAGGGGATTGGCGGCGGGATACTCTCCTACCTGGAAGAACAAATCGCCGCTGCCTGGCACAGCGCAGTTCTGGATGCGTCCCGGCCAGCGGAAGAGTTTTACCAAAAAAGAGGATACCGTACCGTTGGCCAAAAGCATTTGCCCCTGGAATCCGGCGCCACGCTTACCTGGAATGTGATGGAAAAGCAGCTTTGATTTTGGAGTATGATTCCCCCGTGGAAGCCCTTTGCGGTTCCACGGGATTTTTCTTGGTTTGGGTTTCAGGGGACAGGGAAGCAGAGAAAAAGGGAATCTTGTTTTGCTTTTTCTTCTTTTATAAAACACAAAATTATATTTTGATTTTCTTATCCAATTTTCGTTTTTTGAGAAAAATGTGTTGACTTTCCTATGGTTCCATGGTATTATATAAAAGTCGCCGGGAGACACGGCGGAAAACAGAAAATGCGGATGTGGCGGAATTGGCAGACGCGCTAGATTCAGGTTCTAGTGATAGCAATATCATGTGGGTTCAAGTCCCGTCATCCGCACCAGGAAAACGTCTTGTAAAGCTGATGTGATTTCAGTTTGCAGGACGTTTTTCTTTTGGCGTTTTTGGGTGGTTTTGCAATATTTTGCTTTGTTTTTTTCATAATAGAAAGAATGCAAAACGTATTATAATTCACTTTGGGTCAAATCTACACTGCATTTTTAGGAATAAGTAATTACTGCTTGACTAAACCGCATGGTTTGTGTTATTGTATTCATGGCGAATAGAGTGTCCCTGCCTTTCGGTTGGTCTGAGCAACTTAACCTTAACACAGATGGCCTCTATTCGCCATCTTTTTTTGCCTATCTGTCACACATCATTGTAACACCTACAATCTAGCTTTCCTAATGTGTAACACATCATTGACAAACCTACAAACCGGCAGTCCAGCAATCGAAAGAGAAACCAGGTATAAAGAAATCCCTGGTATCCGTAAAAAATCCATTTCAAGGCCATTTGCCCAACTTCATTCATAACCTATCTCCTTCTGAATTGCAGATACCGCCCAACAGCGGCCTCCTTTTTCTTTTGGCTTAAAGGAAGTTCCTCTTGATTGGTCAGAATAATTTTATGCCCTACATGATCAAAGTGAAGGATGTGATACAGATTGACCAAATACTGCTTGTGAATGCGGATAAAATCATACTGGGAAAGTTCCCGGGCTTTTTCTCGAATTTGGCCACGCTCCCGCAGTGGCTCCCGGGTGGGACTTTTTTGGTGATAGTACAGGTAGTGACCTGTACTTTTGATGTAATAGATGTCCTTTACCGGAAGCACAAACACCCTGCGGATCGCATCGTGGACCTGTAGCAGATAGTTTTGCCGGTAAAAGCGGAGCAGCTTACTCAGAATTCGTTTTAGGTCCGGGAAGGGGTCGGAGGAGTCCCCCTTGCAGATAAAGTGAAAAGGCTGATAATCAAAACTCTGATGCATCAGATTCCGCTTGGATGTGACAAAGACAACACGGCATTGGGAGGCGGAATCCTGCAATGCTTCCGCCACCTGAAAACCGGATACATCGGGCATGTCAATGTCCAAAAACAACACATCAAATCCTTTGGCAGAAAAATCCTGCAAAAGAGAAAGGCCGCTGGCGTAAGAAGCAATCTGATACTCCAAATTTTGCGCCTGCAAAAGGGCGTCGATTTCATTTTTCAGTAAATCCAACGTGACTGGTTCGTCATCGCATAAAGCAATCTTCAGCATATTCCTTTCCCTCCATCCTGGCTTTGGCTCATCATAGAAAATCCGACGGTAGTTTTTTTAGCCCCTTGATTTTATTGGGAAAACAATCGGCCGCCTTATATTTGATTTTTAGCTTGATTTTCCTAAAACAATTATATCATTCCGTTTTGTTTCTGTAAAGAATCAAGCGGTAAAAATGAAATGCGGCTTAAAATCAAAACTCGAACGCTTTTCGTTTAAAATTCAAAAGACGGTCCCTTTCTCAACAAATGTCCGGCAGAAGAAAAAAGCCGCTTCCTTGTAATGTAGGCGTTTTTTCACAGCAAATCCCCTTGATGTATTTTTCCTACACCAAGGGGATTTCATCTATCGCTTGCTCAAACTGATTCGACGCAAAACGGGCCGGATACAATATTATATTCCGAAGAAAGAAGCATAGAGCCGCTTTTCATTGCTCCGCATCTTTTTGCTGCCGCAGCACCGTTAAGATTTCCTCATTCGCCGGACAGAAGGAGTATTGCTCCAATTCTTCCGGCGCAGCCCATGCCAGCTTTTGGTGGGCCAGGGCACGGGGAGTGCCTTTTACCAGAACCGCATTCCAGAAATACAGCGTTACCCGCCGGTCCGGATATTGGTATTCTGTGGTCAGCACCAGTTTGTTTGGCTGCACCAACACATCCAACTCCTCCCGGCATTCCCGGACCAAAGCCTGCCGCTGGGTTTCCCCCGGTTTCAGCTTTCCTCCGGCAAACTCCCAGTAGCCGCCCTGAGGCTTGTGCTCCGGACGCTGGCCGATGAGGTATTTCCCGTCCCGCTGAATCAGCGCTGCCGCAATGGAGAGGGCAGGGGATTCTTTCTTAAAATCTGGCATAACGAAAATCCACCGCCCCGTTTTGCGGATTGAGAAACACTCCGCTCACCGATTTGTTCACCGCCAGATAACTGGTCTGGTAGTAAAGAGGAAGGAAGATGCCGCTGTCCAACAGATGCTGTTCCGCCAGCTTGCACAGCCCGGCTTCGCCGTCGCTGCCCCGGTACAGCTGGTCGAGGTAGCTGTCCAGTGTGCTGTCGGAATAGCCGGTGTTGTTTTCCGCACTGCCGGTCTGGAAATCCTCTAAAATGGAGATGGGATGGTCAAAGTCGGCTTCCAAGGAGACAATGGCCAAATCGTAATTGCCGCTGGCCAGGCGGGAATCAAACTCTGATTGGTCCACCGTTTCAACGGTCAAAAACAGGTTCAGTTCTCGCTGGATTACCTGGCTGAGATAGCCGAAATACTGCTCGTTGTTCACCGAATCATTTTCCGCAATCAGCACGCTCAAACCGGTAACCTGCTGTACGCCGGTGGCGTTGAGCATGGCTTGATAGTGGCTTTTGGCAGAATCGGAGTTTAAGCCGTACACCGTCATGTCTCCGGTTTGGTCCCGGTAGGAGGAGCCGTCGATGCTCACTCCCGGCGGAATGATGGTGTCGGTGACGGTAAGGTATTCCGGTAGCAGGTCTTGGTACCGACTGCGGTCAAAGCAGTTGGCAATGGCCAGCCGGAAATCCTGATTGTTTAAGATTTGCTGTTTGACGCTGTCAGTGCTGCGTTGATTGAAGGTCAGGCCCCATACCGTGTTGTCGTGGGTGGTAAGGGTGTAGCTGCTGTCAAACAATCCTTCATCCGGCTTGCCGGAACAGGTGTAGGCCACGCTGTCTCCGTCGTAAAACCGGGTTAAAATTTCACTTTGGGTTTCCCCTTCAGCCGGGGTATCGGAATAGCACAACCAAAATACCATGCTGTTTAGGTGGATCTGGTCCTGGTCATAGTAGCGCTGGTTTGGAATCAATTTGATGTAGCTTCCCACAATCCACTTGTCAGCCTGGTAGGCGCTGTTGGAAATCAAGGCGGCGCCTTTCAAACCGTATTCCCCTCGGGTTTCGTTGAAAAACTGCTCGTTGCAGGGCATGGCCGGGGCAGTGGAAAGCAACTCCAGCAAAAAGGCGTTGGGGCTTTCCAGCTCAATCACCAGCTCGGTATCGCTGTTGGCATACACGCCCAGCTGGTCCACCTCTAAAGTTCCTTCTGCCACAGCAGTGGCGTTTTTGATGCAGTAGAAGTTGTGGGCGGTTTGGGATTTGGTTCTGGGATTGAGCAGCCGTTGGAAGGCGAACACAAAATCGTTGGCAGTGCAGGAGTATCCGTTGCTCCAATGCAGCCCGTCCCGTAAGGTAAAGGTGTAGGTGAGCTGGTCGTCGCTGACCCGGTAGCTTTCCGCCACCCCCAGACCGATGCTGCCGTCTTCCTGAACCTTGGTCAGCCCTTCAAAAATCTCATTGATTACCGTAAAGGCATAGGGGTCGTTGGCGGACTGCGGGTCTAAGGTGGCAGGTTCTCCTGCCAGGTCGTAGGTGAGGTCGCTTTGGCTGGAACAGCCGCTGAACAGCCCCAGCGTTGGTATGAGAAGCAAAACGGCCAATAGGCCGGATAATAACCTTTTTTTCACTGGTGTTTCCCCCTGGTATCATAAAATAAAACCCTTTTCAAACACCGGTTGTGGACGTAAAAAGTGCTTGCCAATTTTCTTTTTTCCTAATTTTTATTATATCGGCTTCTATTTGAAAAAGCAACAAAATTGGTTAAATTTTCGGTTTTTTCCTGTTCTCTTTTCTTTTGTCGTCGTTTTTTATGAAATTTGAATCCTCCCGTACAGCGTCAAGGCATCGTAGAGATGATAGGGCGGGGTGCTGTGGTCCCCTTTGGCACCGGCGGTGATAAGCAGGTATTCCCTTCCGCCCACCTCTGCCAAGCTGGCCAGGCACAATCCGGCTTCCTGGGTATAGCCGGTTTTGCCGCCCAGGATGATGCCGTTTTTGAGGGATTCCGCTTCCGGCAGTTCCCAAAGGGTGCCGGTAAAGGTTAAGCCGAAGGGATGGAAGCTGCCGGTGGCGGTGTAGCTGTGGGTGGTGAAGATTTGATAGAACAACGGTTCCTCCAAAGCCGTATCCAGAAGCAGGGCCAAATCCTCTGCGGTGGAGTAGTGGTCCTTGTCCTGCAATCCGGTGGAGTTGACGAAATGGGTGTGCTTCATGCCCAAGTTTTTGGCTTCCCGGTTCATCTGCTCTGCAAAGGCGGTTTCGCTGCCGGCCATGGCTTGTGCTAACCCCACGCAGCATTCCGCCCCAGAGGGGAGCAGCGCCCCGTACATCAAATCCAAAGCGGAAACCCTTTCCCCAGGCTCAAACCCGGCCAGAGAAGCCTGCTGGGCATAAAGGGGAGGGAAGATGGGTTCATCCAGGGTGATGACCTGCTGGGGGTCCAGCTCCTTCACAGCCAGATACACCGTCATGAGCTTGGTCAACGAGGCGGGGTAAATGGACTGATCCCCGTTTTTCCGGCTCAGCACCTGGCCGGTTTGCCGGTCCAGCAGCAGGGCGGAATGGCTGTACAGCCCATCGGAAGAGATCAAATTGTTTTTGTCTTCCCAGGTAAAGGCCAGCCATCTGGTGAGAAAGTATGCAGCTCCGGCAATGATCAGAACAGAGGTCAAGAGGATGGCGCAGCCGGCCAGCACCCGTTTGCCGGACAGCTTGCGTTTTGGGGAATGGGTTTGATGAGACATGGTGTTTCCGTCCTTTTTCCAAAATGAAGGGCAGCGCCCTCTGGTTTTCAGCTTACCAGATTGCACTGCCCGGTTTCCTAAAGACGGATTGAGGTTTTCTTAATGGTTTCTTAAGGGAGTGGCGTAGGATCGTGGCTTTACACTTTGGGGATACTCCCAGTCGGCGTGAGCAACTGGGGGATACCTCAAATTATCCCTGCTTTCTGGGCAGCACCACCGTAAACACCGTATGTTCCTTCTCGCTGGTCACCCCAATGTTACCGTTGTGGAGGGTGACGATTTCCCTGGCAATGGCCAGTCCCAGTCCAGCCCCGCCGGAATCGGTGGAACGGGATTCGTCCAGCCGGAAAAATTTCTCAAAGATGGAGTCCAGTCGGTAGGCCGGGATGGTCTTGCCCTGGTTTTC
Organism: Ruminococcaceae bacterium UBA1375; assembly: GCA_002305795.1. Classification (GTDB taxonomy): domain Bacteria; phylum Bacillota; class Clostridia; order Oscillospirales; family Ruminococcaceae; genus Egerieicola; species Egerieicola faecalis. Next base: position 10,900 of record DBRF01000015.1, on the reverse strand, counting down.
CACCGTCAGCCGGATCTGCTCCCCTTCTTCCGCTGCGGTGAGCAGGATAGGTGAGTTGGGATAACTGTAGGCGGCGGCGTTTTTCAGCAGGTTTTGGAACACACGAGCCAGCTTGTCCGGGTCCCCCTGGATGGGCAGGCTGGCTGGAATCTGAAGCTGGATAGAGCAACCCTTTTGCTGCATTAAGGGGAAAAATTCTTCCGCCAGCTGCCGCAAAAGAAAGCTGAGATCAAAGGATTGGGTTTCCAGCACCATTTGGTGGAGGTTGTACCGGGTGATGTCGAAAAATTCGTTGATCAGCCGCTCCAGTCGCAGGGATTTGTCCAAAGCGATTTTAATGTATTTTTCCTTTTGCTGCCGAGGCAGTTCCGGCACTTCTTCCAGCAGACTGAGGTACCCGATGACCGAAGTCAAGGGGGTTTTCAGATCATGGGCCAGATAGGTGATCAAATCGTCTTTCCGCTGGGATTCTTCCTGCAACAGCCGCTTTTGCCGCTCCATGGAAGCTGTCAGCGACACCATCTGGGCGGTGACTTCGGCATACTGGGGCGGGGTCTGCTCCACGGCCTGGTCGGGGTGCTGCGCCAGCTGCCGGATTAGTTTGCCGGTTTCCAGGATGGTTGCGCTTTCCTGTTTTTTCTTTTGCCGGTAAGACACCAAAAACAGGGTTACAATCATGCCGCAAACCAAAAACACCAGGCAGAACAGCAGCGCCCAGTAGACATGGCTGAGGATAATGTATTCGCTGACATAGGATTCGCCGGTTTCGGTGTAGTAGTAGTTGATGCCCACAAAGCTGTCATACAGCATGGTGGCCACTACGCCGTCAAACCACACATCCATAATGTAAACCAGAAAGATGCAGCCGAATATTCCTGCCGTCAGGCAGAGGAAAAGTTTAAGGATGGGAAATCGTACTGTCTTCAATGCGGTAGCCTACCCCCCAAACGGTTTTGATGTACTTGGGAGATTCAAAGCAGTCTCCCATTTTCTCCCGCAAATGCCGGATGTGGACGGAGATGGAGTTGTTGCTTTTGGTGTAATATTCGTCTTTCCAAAGCTGATGGAAAAGTTCCTCTGCGCTGATTACCTTTCCCCGGTTTTGGCAGAGGATCACTAAAATGGAAAACTCGGTGGGGGTCAGGGATAAGGGACGCTCGTCCAAGGTACATTGGTGGGTGGCGGTGTTGATCACAAGCCCGCCCAGTTCAATCAGGTCTTGGGCGGGGGCAGAGGTGTTGTACCGCTTGTACCGCCGCAGCTGGGCTTTGATCCGGGCCACCAGTTCCAGGGGACGGAAGGGTTTGGTGACATAATCGTCCGCCCCTAAGCTCAGTCCGTTGATCTTGTCCGTTTCCGCCACCTTGGCAGTGAGCAGGATCACCGGGTAGTTGTATTTCTGCCGGATACACTGCAATAGGGAAAACCCATCCTCCCCCGGCAGCATGACGTCCAACACCGCCAAATCAAAGGGGCCTTGGGCAATGGCTTTTTTGGCGTCCTCTCCCGTGTAGCACACCGTGACCTGGAACTCCTCGTTTCTTAAATATAGGGCGGTGAGGTCGGCGATCTCCACTTCGTCGTCCACCACTAAGATTTTCTCCTTCAATCCGATTCCTCCTGTCTCTTCCTCTATCATACCAAGGAAGGCCCCAAAAGAAAAGGCAGCAACTCTTAAGATTTTCCTAAGAATCCCTCCATTCCCAATTCCCGTTGTTTTTCCGGCTTACTCCTTTAAAATCAGCACCGGGATAGGCGGGTCGTTGGGACGGTTGGAAAATTGGGTGATGAGTACGGTGTACTTCTCCTGGGGCAGAGTGGGGAGGAATTTTAGTAAAGCGTCCCGTTCCTCATAGCCGGTGTCCTTGCCGCTGTAGATGCAAAGGCTCATCACCCCGCCGGGACGCAGCAGCCTCAGTCCTGCCTGAATGGCGGGAATGCTGGTGTCCGGTTTGGTAAAGATGGCGTGGTCGCCGCCGGGCAGCCAGCCGAAATTAAAGGTAATGGCGTCCACTGATGCCGGGGGAAAATAGGCTTCCATCCGATGGTGGCTGTCTAAAATCAGCCGGGCGTGGTAGCCAAGCTGTTCCAGCCGTTTGGCGGTGCTGTCCAGGGCCTCCTGCTGCACGTCAAAGGCGGTGACTTCTCCGCCTTCTCCCGCCAAAGAGCAGAGAAAAGCGGTGTCGTGTCCCCGTCCGGCGGTGGCGTCGATGCACCGGCACCCGGGCTGAAGCCGCAGGGCAAGCTGCTGATGGGAATAATCTACGGCGCTGTATCGCACAAAAATCGCTCCTTTCCAGGGTCAACTGCAATGTGGCTTCATGATACCCCTTTTTGGAAAAAAACGCAACCGGTGTTCCCGCTCTTGACAGTGCCCCTGCCGGCTTTTAGAATGAAAGGAGAACCTGGCTTTTGTTGCCGTTTGGATGCCCGTTTGCGGTATTTTTTATCTGTAACACTATGGAAAAACCGAAGGAGTTATTGCCTTATTATGATAAATATTTTAATTGTGGAGGATGAACCTCCCATTTCCAATTTGATTCGCATGAGCCTGCAAAAAGCAGGTTACCGCTGTCAGTGCGCCTTTGACGGGGAACAGGCCATCAATCTCATCGACACCCAGAGCTTTGACTTGATCCTGCTGGACATTATGCTGCCCAAGATAGACGGCTTTGAACTGCTGGAGTATATTCGCCCCTTGGAGGTGCCGGTAATCTTCCTCACCGCCAAAAATGCCGTCACCGACCGGGTGAAGGGGCTGCGGATGGGAGCGGAGGACTATATCATCAAGCCCTTTGAAGTCCAGGAGTTGCTGGCTCGAGTGGACGTGGTGCTGCGCCGCTATCACAAAACCCAGGCGGTGCTGGAAATCGGGGGACTGGTGATCGACACCCGCTCCATGCAGGTGACCAAAGAGGGAACCCCCATCCGCTTAACCCCCAAGGAATACGACCTGCTTTTGCTCTTTGCCCGTAACCCCAACATTGCCCTTTACCGGGAGACCATCTACCGCCAGGTGTGGGGCGGGGAACTGGAATACGGCAGCAAAACGGTGGACCTTCACGTCCAGCGGCTGCGCAGGAAGGTGGGCTGGGAGCAGCGGCTGCGGGCCGTCAATAAAGTGGGATACCGATTGGAGGTGTAGCGTTGCGGTTTCGCACCAAAATAGCCTTGAGCATGACCTGTCTGCTGGCGGTGCTGTTCGGCATCGGGGGGAGTATTTGGATCGGCGCTTCCTTCCGTACTTCTTTGGAACGGCAAAAAGCCAACGCCACCGATGCGGTGAACCTGGTGGTGGACATGGTTCAGACCCTGGAAGAATACAGCGGCTGGCAGGACATTTCCAGTCTTCAGGAAAACCTCAATCAGTTGTGGAATCAGGGGTTGATGAGTTCGTTTCTTTCCCTGTCGGTCACGGTGACCAATGTGCCCCTTCTGCACTTGGGAGACACGGTGGAACCGGACTCTCCCCGTGGGCAGGAATGCCTGTTTTTGGAACAAACTTTATCGGTGGAAGAGATGGAGTACCGCTTTTCCTTTGTGTACGACATCTCTTCGGTGTATGAAACCAGGCGCATCCAATTTCAGGTTTATCTGGTGGTTTATCTGGGATTGGTTTTGGTCAGCGCTGTCTTGAGTTATACCACCGCCTGGTTTTTGACCCGCCCGCTCAAGAAACTGGTGAAGGCCAGCCGGGAGATTGCTTCCGGCAATCTGTCCTGCCGCAGCCGGGTCACCTCCCGGGATGAAATCGGCCGCCTGTCCCGGGAATTTGACGCCATGGCCGACCAGGTGGAGCAGGGGATGGAGCAGTTGAAGCAGTCCATGGAGCAGCAGGAGCGCTTTATGGGCAGCTTTACCCATGAGCTGAAAACCCCTATGACCTCCATCATCGGCTATGCGGATCTTCTGCGGGGCCACGACCTGACCCCCCAGGAGCAGAGCGAAGCGGCGGAATACATCTTTTCTGAAGCAAAGCGTTTGGAGCGGATGAGCTTGACGCTGCTGGATTTGTTTGTCACCGGAAAGGAATCGGTTTCCTTAAAGCCCTGCGAGCCGGGCGCCATGTTGGAGGAGTATGTACGCAATTTGGCGCCGGTGTATGCCCAGCAGGGAATCGGGTTGGAGTGGGAAGTTCAGCATGGGACCTGCCTGCTGGAACCGGACCTGTTTATCACCCTGACCGCCAACCTTATCGACAATGCTCGAAAAGCTCTCCCTTCTTCCGGCGGACGGATCCGGGTGACTTTGGATTTGATTTCGGATGGCTGCCGACTGATGGTGCAGGATAACGGGCAGGGCATTCCGGAAGATTCCCTGGGGCATCTTACCGAAGCCTTTTATCGGGTAGACAAATCCCGTTCCCGGGCCCAAGGCGGTTCCGGATTGGGGCTGGCTTTGTGCGAAAACATTGTCAGGCTTCATGGGGGAGAGCTGCGCTTTCAAAGCATGCCAGGTCAAGGAACCGATGTGGTGGCGGAATTTCGAGGGGGGAGAGCATGAGCCAAAGGAAAATGGAAAAGGCATCCCGCCGCTGGTCCCGGTGGGTTCGGGCTGGAATTGTTGTGCTGCTCTGCCTGGGGCTGATTGCACTGGGGCTTTTGCTGCCCCAAGGGCTCAGCGGCTGGATTGACCGGCAGTTTAACCGTACCATTCAGTTGGGGGAACCCAGTAACACTGCCGGACCCTTGAGTTTTTTAGAGCGCATGAATATGCTCACCGATTTCAACGCCTTTAACTATTATTTGGAAATCGAAGGGACAAGAGATGCACAAACGGCGTTTCAGGATGGCATGAATGCTGTGGAGCAGCTCAATCAAGAAGTGCATTTACCTTATTTTGATATGGAGATTGCGGCTTGGTGTGAGAGCATTTCCGGCTTTGATGAAGAAAAGGGAAAACCTTTTCCCACCACAAATCTGGTTCTCAATCGTTCCAGCGGGCAGGGCGGCGTATTTTGGTATATTTCCGCTTATTTAGAGACGGATGCTCCCCAAGGCTGCAACCTGACCATTGATGATGAAACCGGAAAGATGATGCAATATCACTATTATAGTGAGAACTTGGAATTTTCCATCTACCCTTCTATGGTCAGTGATTTGGCCGTCGGGTTGAGTGAGTATTGGGGATTGGAAGTTTTAGAGTGCCAGGAGATGATGGATTCTTTTGGCGACTCGGTTTCTCCCGGATGGATCGTATTGAGCGATGAAACCGGCTCTGTGGTTCAGGTGGTGGTGGATGCCGGGCCAAACTACCTGTCTATCAATCAATTTGAGTTGGATAACATGAGTGGCTACGGCCAACTGGAGAGAGGGGTCTATCCTGCCATGGCACATTGACCGGAAAGATGCGGATGACAAATGGATGATAAATTGATCATTTTTGGGTGAGAGGGCAAGCTATCCTTATGGCAATGATTTGAATTCTCATAAGGAGGCTTGCCCTATGTCTTTGTCCAAAACATCTGGTAGTTACCGCCTGCGTTGGAGCGCCATTGCGGTAACCGCCCTGTTGACTGCTGCGTTTCTCTGCTTTCTTTTGGCCGGTTTTATTTGGCTGACCAGCTCTTCTTTACCGGCGGCGCCTCAAACGCCGGATTCCTCATCTCAGTCTGCTCCTACAGATACTTTGGATTGGCGGCTCACCTTAGTCAATCCTACCACCCCTATGGAAGCAGGTTATGAGCCGCCGCAGCTCACTCAGCTGCAAAACGGACAGGCAGTGGATTCCCGCTGTTACGCCGATTTGCAGCAGATGATGGATGACTGCCGCGCTGCCGGCTGTGAACCGTTGATCTGTTCTTCTTACCGCACTCAGGAAAAGCAGGAAAGCCTGTTTGAGCAAAAAGTGGATTCGCTGTTGGCGGAAGGATACTCCCAAACCCAGGCGGAGGAGATTGCCGGGGAAAACGTGGCGGTGCCCGGCACCAGCGAGCACCAGCTGGGTCTGGCGGTGGATATTGTGGATGTAAATCAGCAGGTTTTGGAGGAGGAACAGGAGGACACCCCCACCCAGCAGTGGCTGTTGGCCAACAGCTGGAAATATGGCTTTATCCTGCGTTACCCTGAAAATAAAAGCAGCATCACCGGTATCACCTATGAACCTTGGCATTACCGTTATGTGGGCCGGCAAGCCGCCCAAGAGATTTACTCTCAGGGAATTTGCCTGGAGGAATACCTGGAATCCATAAAATAGCTAAAAACACGATCGTCGTTTTGGAGAAAATACCGAAAACGACGATCGAATTTTGTCACTTCTAAAAATTAACGATTGACGATGGAAAAAGGGGTTGTTAAAATAAAGAGGAAATAAATGGTTTGAAGGGAGGAAACAGAGCATGAAACAGCAACCGGTAATGACTTCAGAAGGGCAGCCGCTGACGATTGTGTTGTCCTGTGTCGATCCTGACATGGAAATGCGTTTGGCCAAGAAACTAACTGACGAAGGCTATACCGTAATTCAAGCAGAGTTGAATCCTTGGACGGTGTTACACCAGATTTATCAGCTCCATGCTTCGCTGTTGATTCTGCAAACCAATACAGGACAGGCTTATGAAAGAGAAGTGGAGTATTGTCATTTGCTGGATTGTAAGGTGCTGCAGTTGGAGACCCATGCTCAGATCAGGGCGCAGGAACAAAAGGAGAAACGGCCGGATGCCAGATTGCTGCTTCCGGTGGATATGGATTGCGTGTTGGGCATGATTCAATGTCTGTTTCGGGAAGGCGGCCCCGACGAACCGGCCCACCTGACCTTGGAGGAGCTGCTGGATCGCTGGCAGGTGACCCGCCGTCAACCTAATAGGGAAATGATAGAGCACGCCATTTTGCTGATGGTGGAACATCCCAGTTGGTCGGAGCACATCACCAAGGACATCTATCCCCGTCTGGCCCAGCGGCACCGGCTTTCAGTGACGGCCATCGAGCAGCGGCTGCGGCGGGCAATCACCCACATTTATCTGTACAGCCAGGATGAGCTATTCCGTTTCCTGTTTCCGGGTGACCGTCCCACCAACACCCAGTTTTGCGCTGTGGTAGCACGGTATCTGGTGCGTTATGCCCAAGAGGATCCGGAGCAGGAAGAAGTTAACTGACTCTGTTATTTGGTCCCCTTTCCGGATTGGGAAGGGGATCTTTTCTGATTTTGCACTGTGTCAAGAAAAAGAGCCCAGGTTTTTCTTGACACGGTGGGCGGGATTGAGTATAATGGCTCTAGTTAGCCCTGTGGACTAGGGCGCGAAAGGAACGACATTCCCTCTATGGACGATGACAGTCACTGTCCCGGCAAGCGCAATGATTTTGGTATCCAACAAGGACTCCATGCACAAATTGCTGCATGGATGTGCCTTGTTTTGTTTTTTATCTGCCTCAGGCAGCAGGGTAAAATCAGCCGAATGAATCGGTGACGTTGCCTTGTTTCGTTGCAGGAAAGTTGTAGTAAATAGGAAACCAAATCAATATGGAGGAAGAGACTTTGGATATTATTGGACCTTTGATTTTGCAGATCATTTTGATTGCATTAAACGCAGTTTTCGCCTGTGCGGAGATTGCTGTGATTTCCCTAAATGAGATTCGCATTGAGCAGCAAGTGGAAGAAGGGGACAGGAGAGCAACCAAGCTGTTGGGGTTTTTGAAAGAGCCTGCCCGGTTTTTGGCTACGATTCAGGTGGCTATTACCTTGTCCGGCTTTTTGGGCAGCGCCTTTGCGGCAGATAATTTTTCCGACCCCCTGGTGAGCTGGCTGGTGGAAATGGGTGTACCTATTTCTGCTGCCACCCTCAACACCATCGCCGTGGTGGTAATCACCATCATCCTGTCCTACTTTACTTTGGTGCTGGGGGAGTTGGTGCCTAAGCGTCTGGCCATGAACAATCCGGAGAAGCTGTCCCGGGCCATGGCGGGAATGCTGCGGTTTGTGCAGATTTTGTTCACCCCCATTGTTTGGGTGCTTACCGTGTCCACCAACGGCCTGCTGCGGCTGCTGGGGCAGAATCCCAATGCCACCGATGATGAGATTACTGAAGAAGAGATCCGCACCATGGTGGACGCCGGGCAGAAAAAAGGGGTCATCCAGTCAGAAAAAAGCGATATCATTCAAAATGTCTTTGAATTTGACGATATTTCCGTCAGCGAATTTCTTACCCACCGCACTAAGGTTGACATCCTTTGGACAGAGGATTCTTTGGAAGATTGGGAAGAAATCTTCCATTCCACCCGCCACTCGATCTATCCTGTCTGTGGCGACTGCGCCGATCATGTGCTGGGCACCTTGAATGTGAAGGACTATTATCGAATGAAGGATCGCACCAAGGAATCGGTGTTGCAGGAAGCCCTGCGCCCTGCTTACTTCGTGCCGGCCAGCTTAAAGGCGGATGTGCTGTTCCGTCGGATGCAGCAGTCCCGCTGCCACTTTGCGGTGGTGTTGGACGAATACGGCGGTATGGATGGCATTGTTACTGTGAACGATTTGTTGGAACAGTTGGTAGGTGACCTGACAGACAGCGACGAGGAGCCGGAAATCCCTGCCATCCGCCGGGGAGAAGGGGGACGTTGGATGATTAGTGGGGAGGCTCCCATTGAAGACGTGAATAAAGCGCTGGGGGTGGAACTGCCGGAAGAGGAATACGAGACTTTTGGCGGCTATGTTTTTGACCGCTACGGTTCTATTCCGGAAGATGGCAGTCGGTTTACCATTCGCGCCGACGGCCTTCAAATCCGCGCTGAGCTGATACACAGTCACCGCTTGGAGCAGGCTGTGGTTCGAGTATTGCCCAAGGAAGATTCTGAGGACGAGAAAGAGGCAAAAAAGGCAGAAAATAAGAAAAAGGAAGATTGACAATGAAATAATCAGAGGGGGGAGGTGCTTTCCATCCAAAGGGCATTCAACGGTTTGCTGCTGCGCCGCATTTTTTGTGTAGGTCTGGCGGTTGCAGTGCTTGCAGCCATTTTTCTCTTTTCCAACCAGGTGAATCAGGCATCACAACAGTTTTCCGGCAGCATTGCAGGATGGGTGGGGGAGCGCCTGCACCTTCTGACCTGGGAAGATGTGGCGGAGAAAACAGCGCGGTTTGAGGAAGTCAATTTGATTTTGCGCAAGTTGGGACACGCCTGCGGTTACCTGCTGCTGAGCATTGCGGTGATGACGGCGCTGAGCCAGTTCCCATTGCCGTTGAAAAGACGGCTTGTGCTGGCTGCGCTGATTTGTGTCCTGTACGCTTGCTGCGACGAATTCCATCAATTATTTGTAGATGGCCGCACCGGACAGATGATTGATGTGCTTTGGGACAGTTGCGGAATGGTGATTGGATTGGAATATAGTTGTTTGACTATCTTAAAGTATCGAGAACGAAAGTGTAATGTAAAAAACAAGTAAATATTTTTATTTGCCATCGTAAAATATTAACATTTGATGTCGTAAAATTTGACAAGACTAGAGAAGGACAGTTTTTCTAATTTGGCCAATTAGACAAAGCTGTCCATTTTTTGCGTTTTCTAAGCTGATTTTTGAAAATAGGGTTGATTGACATATCGTGTTATAGTATAATAGTTTTCGTTCCTAAAGGGTGGATTCAATTTCGTTGCTTCAAGAATATGAGTTCTACAAAATGAATCATCTAAACTCGTTTGTTGAATGCTGAAAAGGATAAAGTAATGTTTCTTTCTTGACGCTTTCGTGGCTCTGTGATATAATGTTCAAGTGTTTGAGAGCGACAAAAAGAGAATATGTTAAAAAGAGATTTAAAGGAGAGGATGGGAACATGAATGACGTGACGATGCGTGTTGACGCTCAGAGGGTCTATCATGCAGAGGAAGACATGATCGGGAAAACCTTTCAGGTAAATGTGTCTGATGTCGAAGTGGACAAAAAAACTTCCTCTCAATCTGGAGTGGATATGAAGACTATGCAGGAGATTCTGGAAAAGAGTAAAGGCCGCTACGGCTACCGTTTTATCAAGCGCAGTTTTGATGTGGTGTTCAGTTTTTTGGCTCTGGTGGTGTTGAGCCCTTTTTTACTGATTTTATCTCTGGTGATCTTTCTGGATGACCCTCACGGCAGCCCTTTGTACCATCAGCCTCGTGTAGGAAAAAACGGAAAAATTTTTAAGTTTTGGAAGTTTCGTTCTATGGTAGTCAATGCAGAAGAGCTGTTAAAAGATCTGAAGAGTCAAAACGAAAAGGACGGACCTGTATTCAAGATGAAAAACGACCCCCGTGTGACGCGGGTGGGACGTTTTATTCGGAAAACTTCCATTGATGAGCTGGCGCAGCTTTGGAACGTGCTCAAAGGCGATATGTCTTTGGTCGGGCCTCGGCCGGCGCTTCCAAGGGAAGTAGAACAATATAGTGAATATGAACGATTGAGATTGTTGGCAAAGCCCGGCTTGACCTGCTACTGGCAGGTGAAGGATCACCGCGATGACATAGGCTTTGACGAATGGTTGGAGATGGATATTCAGTACATACGCGACAGCAACTTTTGGCTGGATGTAAAGTTGATTTTCCAGACAATCAAGGTTGTCTTAACCGGCCAAGGAACCTGACCACACAAAAATTCCGATTGTCATCTTGCACTATTTAAAATTATTTGGTAAAATGGCAATGGAATTGCGTGAGTCGACGCATCCATTGCCTTTTGTTTTTGGAAAAGAATGGAATGTGTTGGTTTTGTTTTGGCACTGACTAATGGCTAGCCGAAAAGCGCAAAATATAGTATAGATACAAATATTTACATACTATATCATGTGTTTTGAATAAAAAATACTTGCGTTACGCTTTATAATGCAAATGATATTATCATTTTGTATATTATGCAATATAGTGTTTCAAAATAAAAATCTTAATTTATGCAATATGTACAATATTTCGATATTATTATGATAGAATGGCTGCCCTCAAGAATTAGT
>DBRF01000017.1 GCA_002305795.1 Ruminococcaceae bacterium UBA1375 | reverse complement strand
ATTGACTGACAAGGGCGAGAAAAAATGGCTCTGCCTCTGTGACTGCGGAACAAAACGTTATGTACTGGAACGCAGTTTGCTCTATGGCGGATCGCAAAGCTGCGGCTGTCTCCGCAAAGAAAACGCACAGCATGTGAATTCTCATGATTTAACGGGACAAGTATTCGGTGAGCTGACAGTTTTGCAAAAAGCCGAATATCAGAGAAAGAACGGCGGAATATGGTGGCTGTGTAAATGCTCATGCGGTGCAGAATATGAGGTGCCAGGCACACTTCTGATGACCGGGCGCAGAACACATTGCGGCAGTAAAATTCACAGCCGTAACTATGCAACAACAGATATTACCGGACGGCGATTTAATCGATTGACCGCTCTGTATCCAACGGAACAAAGAGATGATAAAGGCTCTGTAATATGGCATTGTCGCTGTGACTGTGGCAATGAACTGAATGTGTCCTATAACAATCTGGTCTATTGCAACATGAAAAGCTGTGGCTGCCAAAAAAAGGAACATGATCAGAGCCTGAAGGAACTGCTGACTCATGTAGACGGCACTTCGTTGGATATGATTCGAAGCAAAAAAATACCGAAGGACAACACAACGGGCTATAAGGGCGTGTATTTCGTCAGAGGGCGCTATATGGCCAAGATCGTTTTCCAGAAAAAAGCCTATTATTTAGGAACCTATCGTCGAATTGAGGATGCCGTCGATGTCCGTCAAGAAGCAGAAGCTTTGCTTTTTGACGAGACGGCGGCATTTTATGAACAGTGGAACCGCAAAGCAGAACGAGATCTGGAATGGGCAAAGGCTAACCCGATTAAAATCCGGGTTTTCCGAGCATCAGACGGCAGATTGGCCGTCAACTACCAGCCAGCGCTTGAAGTGGCTGATACAAAACCAGGTGAAGCAAATCGGACATCTGTGGAGAAAAAAGAGATTGTCTCATGGCAAGAAAAGACCGAACTGGTCAGATAATGGATTCCTTAACAGCCATAAGGCTACTTCAACCCGAAAAGAATATGAAGCCCATCTGTTTTTGTTGGAAAACGGCAAAAGACACCTGCTTGACTTGATGACGGAGCAGCTCAGAAAGGGATTTCTGCACGATGCGGAGAAAACAGGAGGGATGTGAAGAATAATGGATTCGAAAAAACCACCAGCAATTGGACTGGGTTATCGCATCGGGAAACTCACCGTCTCTTCTGCTACGAAAGAAAGGAAAAGCAACTACATTGTATGGAGCTGCACCTGCGACTGCGGCGGCTCCATTCTTCTGGATACACGAACCTTACAGAGAGGCACGGTGAGGGACTGCGGCTGCGAGTCAAATGTGAAGCCAGGCCGAAAGGATTTGACAGGTCAACGGTTTGGAAAGTTGGTTTGTCTGGAGCCCGTGGATGAGCTGGACAACAGTGGCCAGACCCAGTGGCTTTGCCAGTGTGACTGCGGACAGAAGTGCCTTGCAGCAACCCACCAGCTTCAGTGTGGCTACAAGAAAAGCTGTGGCTGTGTCGGCCACCCACCGCGGAAGGACTATATAGGAAAGCACTTTGGAATGCTCACGGTTGTGGAATATGCAGGAAAAAGAGATGGGATGCATCGGTGGAAATGCGTGTGCGACTGTGGAAATGAGACCATTGTTGGGCAAACGCTTCTACAGACTGGAAAAACAAAAAGCTGCGGATGTCTCCAAAATTCAATCATTAAAGAAAACTTGAAGCTGTGTGAAGGAACTTCCGTAACGATTTTGGAATCAGTCGGGAAACACCTGAATGCCAATAATACCAGTGGATATACAGGAGTTTATTGGAATAGAAAAACGGAACGATGGGTTGCATCTATCACTTTTAAAGGAAAGAACTATTATCTTGGCTCTTATGTGGATATTCAAGATGCTGCAAAGGCACGAAAGCGCGGAGAAAAAATGCATGAGCAGTTTCTGGAATGGTACTACAAAGAACGCAAAGAAAATAAAGGCCGGCATAAAGAGGTGAAGTGACGATGCCGAAAACAAGAAATCTTATCGGAGAACGGTTCGGAAAACTGTTGGTTTTAGAAAAGATGCCAACGCTGGAGAATCGCTACTATACATGGCGCTGCAAATGCGATTGCGGAGGCGAGATCATTGTCAATACCAAACGCTTAACAAGAGGCACCGTTACGAACTGCGGCTGTGTTCCGAAGACGAAGGCTCTCAATGGGCGAATCGCCGAAGATTTGACGGGCCGCAGGTTTGGAAAACTGGTGGCAGTAAAGCGGATGGAGAGCAAAAATACTCGGACAAAATGGCTATGCTTGTGCGATTGTGGAAATCAAGTAATTGTAAATACGCATGAACTGAAAGCGGGCAAGACGAAAAGCTGTGGCTGCCATAGAAAATACGAATTAACCCACAACCGCGCTGATATTCATGATCAGAAATTTGGTCGTCTGACTGCTTTATACCCAACCGAAAAAAGAGATGTAAAAGGTTCCGTCTATTGGCACTGCAGATGCGACTGCGGGAATGAACTCGATGTGACCGAGGACGGTCTGGTGCATGGAAACTATCGTAGCTGCGGCTGCTGGAAAAAGGAAATACAAGAAAGCATCAAAGAGCAGCTTACCTTTGTGGACAATACTTGTATCGAGTGGTTATCAAACCGGAAAACACGCAGTGATAATACCAGCGGTTTTCGAGGGGTTTATAAGACTGCAAACGGAAAATGGAGAGCAGGCATCGGTTTACAGGGAAAACGCTATCACGTTGGTACATTTTCAACTTTTGAAGAAGCTGCGGTTGCCAGGCTTGAGGTAGAAAAGTGTCTGCATGGAGGATTCGTCAAAGCATATCATGCTTGGGCAGAAAAAGCGCAGGAGAATTCAGAATGGGCAGATGCCCACCCGTTTTATTTTCGGGTTTTTCGATATAACGGGAAATTTTACACAGCATCAGTATTAGATGAAGAGAAAAAGCAATTGGGTAAAAATGTGCTCGCAATCGGGTAGGGTATCTAACCGTTAATCATGAGGATGATAGGATTGATTTGACACTTTGTCTGGAGGAGAATGGAATGTTTAAGATTCTGCCGGACAAAAGCAGTTGTTTACCATCGCCAGGGCCATGATTCAGAACAACCCCATGCTGATTCTGGACGAGGCTACCAGCTCCGTGGATACCCGGACAGAACTCATTACCCAACAAGCCATGGATCGACTGACGGAGCATCGCACCAGCTTTGTGATCGCCACAGGCTTTCCGCGATTAAGAACGCCGATCTGATACTGGTTATGAAGGATGGCGACATTATCAAACAGGAAACCCATGAGTCGCTGCTGGCAAAGGGTGGATTCTATGCAGACCTGTACAACAGCCAATTTGAGCAAGCATCCCAAACAAGATTAGGGAATACACTTACAATTTGGTATATACAGAATATCTGTCTCAAAAGAAAAATAGCCTCACGGCTACTTTTCGGGTGCGGTATCAATTAGGGCTTTTATAGTTGCTTTGACGACTTCCAGAGAACGCTCATCGCAAGCTGAAAGCATACGGAGGAGATTTTCTACTTCGGAATCTTTGGACGGCTTCTCAGGGTAGAAAATCGAATCCGCAGAAATTGATAATTCATGGATCAATTTATAGAGAACATCGAAACTTGGTTTTTTACCTTCGTTTTCAATTCGATATAAGTATCGTTCAGTAATTCCAGCCCCTTCAGCCAGCGCTTCAATGGTGATACCCGCTTTTTCCCGCGCTGCTTTAAGGATACTGCCAAGCGTTTCAGGTTTATTATGCATTTTCAGTTCACCTCCACATATAATTCTACAGATTTATGCCATGTTTATAATGGCATAGCAATTCAATTATAGGTGGCCTGGTGGGCCTCAAAAATATGAACTAAGCATATAGCCCTTTCAATAAAAAAAACGAGGTTTTGGAGGGGCTGACTCTTCATGCCCCTTAATTCCGAGTTTGGATTGGGGGTATTTTTATGCGCTGGAGTTTTTCCTGCGCTTCGCTGCTGATTTCATGCAGCGATTATGAGCCTATCTGGTAAGTCCAAAGTGTCCTGATGGTATACGTTTAAAAAAAGTCTGCATCCGCCATCTGGACAAGTAGGCCCATATACTGAACTGACATTTCAGTATAAAAATGAAATAGGTATTTGCAATGCGTCCATTACACACTGTCATGTAGTGTGTAATGGACGCATTTTTTGGTGTGTCAACGGATATATTCCGCATTGTCGTGGCCCTCCCTGCCAATCTGGATTTCAAAAAATTCAGATTGATTGGAGGTACATAACGTGGATGCTGACAAAAAAAGATTATGGGTCAGCGGTCAATTTGTCGAGGTAACGGAGGAAATTTACGATGCCTACATGAAAGGTGATCGGAAAATGCGCTACTTTGAAAGTGACCTAAAAGCAGAAAGGCTACTTATGGATGAGGACGGACAGATCAGGCAGGTTATTCCCAGCCGGGAGGATTCTCTAGATAGGCTCATGGATGATAATGCAGAGCAGTTCGCAGACCGACGCGAAAGTGTTGAGGACATGGTGTTACGCAGAATTTCCATTGAGCGACTGTATAAAGCACTTGGTACACTCACTGAAAAGGAAAGAAAGCTGATAGAAGCTCTTTTCTTTGAGGAAAAGACAGAGCGTGAAGTTGCTCACTTCTTTGGCATCTCCCAGCCGGCTGTCCATAAGCAGAAAAATAAAATACTCAAAAAGCTGAAACTTTTTCTTGAAAACTAAGTTTTAGCGGTTATCAGACCCCTCACTCAACGGCAAATAGAGTGAGGGGTCCTTCTTTTGAATGATCCGATGTTCCTTGACAACCGAATACCCATTCATCGGATACTTTCCTATTGCTTTTGTGATGAGCATAAGCCACGTTAGCGATTGCGCCATGATGTACCAGGCAAACGACAGCGGGAACGCCACCTGATTGATTGTTCGGTTCGAGGGCTGTCCTGTCTGATACGGAGCGAGAACAGTCTGCTATAAGTACCGGGCAGCTCCCGGTATGGCGATGACAGGCAATAGGGATAATGATACTCCTGTCCAGCCACAGTCCGAGCGTGATAAGCGTTTTCAGCGTGAAGCCGTCGCAGGCAATGGGGGCAGCCGAAAAGCAGAGATCCTGCCGGGGGTGAAAGGCCCGTGGAGCTGATACGCTGTCAGCCGTTCGATGAATGCCCACAGAGATTCGGGGTGTCGGGGACAAATGGAATCTCTCTACATAGGTGGTACATATCGCCTGAAAAAATCAGGGAGGTCACAAATAAATGAAAAGAACATATCAGCGCGGCGAGATGTATTACGCCGATCTTGGTCGTGGCGTTGGCTCCGAACAGGAGGGTCGCCGTCCGGTTGTTATCATACAGAACGACGTCGGCAACAAACATAGTCCTACGGTCATTGTTGCGGCTATAACAACCAAAACAGCAGGCAAGCGGAAACTGCCCACCCATTATGAAATCGGAGCTGAACACGGCCTGAAAGCTCCTTCGTTGGTTTTGCTTGAACAGATTCGCACCATTGACAAGCGCCGATTGGAAAAAAGAATCGGAAGGCTGTCTCCGAAGCAAATCAAGGAGCTGAACCATGCGCTGGCAGTCAGCGTGGGGCTGATTGATCCGAAGCCTAAAGCGATGACGCTCTGCCTTTGTCACACCTGTGTTGAGGATTTCTTCAGCACGGGTGCTTATTATTTGAAAAGGATTGATCCATACAAAACGGTGAAAGAAACCTGTACCTACTGCAATCAGCGCAGAGGGTTTGATTACCTTGTTGGAAAGAAATGAAAGACTGATTGTTCTCAAAAGATTTATCCACGCTTTATTAATAGGAAGGAAGTGAAATTGAATATGGAAAAACTGATTACTCGTAAGGAGGCGGCAAAACTATTGGGGATCAGTATCGCCACGCTGGATGAAGCCAGAAACAGCGGTTTGATTTCCTATATTCAATATGTGCCGAACGGCTGCGTCTATTTTACCGATGCCGGCCTTCAGGAATACATCGCTAAAAGTACGCACAGGGCAAAGCCGATAGAGAAAAAAACGACCTATCGCAATGTGCGAAACAGCAAATGATGGTGCAATCGCACCTTTGATGAAATGAGTTCGTTCTGATAAAACAAGGATAACAGTGCTGTGAATATTTTTGGAGGTGACGATATTGGCAACAAAAAGAAAGCATATCCCAAGATACGGAACCGTTGAAATAGGTGGACACACCTATTTCAGAACCACAATTATGGATGCAGAGAATAATCGTGTGTCGCTCTACGGGAAAACACGCGAGGAGCTTTATGATAAGGAGCTGGAGGCATTGGAGAAGATCGACAATGCCACATTCCGCAGGAAATCCCCTACCGTTGCAGAGTATTGCGAAAAGTGGTTGGTGATGCAGTCTGTTCATGTGCGCGCTACAACTCTGACAGATTATACATCTAAGGTTCGACGCCATATCATTAGCGAATTGGGAGATAGGTGTATGGCAGATGTGACCTTAGATGATATTCAGGTAGCGCTTGTTCCGGTTTCAAAAAAATCTGCATCGGTATATAAGTCAGTCATTGTGTTGTATAAATCAATTTTCCGAGCTGCAAAAGAGAGCAGGATCATTGACGAGAATCCCACAATCTACCTTAAAGCAAAGGGCGGCGGCGTTCCTCAAACGGATAAAACGGCGTTGACCGATGAACAGGTGGACAGACTCCTTGAGGCCATCAAAGGGTTGCCGCCGTATGTTTTTGTTATGATTGGCCTGTATGCAGGATTGAGGCGGGAAGAGATCCTTGCCCTCCAATGGGATTCTGTATATCTGGACACGGATGCGCCCTATCTGACGGTGCGGAGAGCATGGCATACGGAGCATAACAGACCTGTTATTCTTACGGAGCTAAAGACAAAGGCCGCAGAGAGAAATGTTCCCCTCCCGGTTTGTCTGGCAGATTGTTTGCGGGAAGCAAAAGCAAATTCTACTTCGGAATATGTGGTTGCAAACCGGGACGGCGATCCCCTGTCCTACACGCAGTTTAAGAGGCTTTGGCAGTACATTGTCACCCGGACAACCAAGGAAAGGGTGTATTACAGATATGAAGATGGTGTGCGTGTAAAGCATACCGTGAAACCTGTACTCGGAGAGAAAGCGGCGCATAACGGAAAAGTGGTTTACAGCCTGGATTTTGAGGTAACGCCGCACCAACTGCGTCACACCTATATCACAAATCTGATCCATGCTTCGGTAGACCCTAAGACGGTTCAGTACCTGGCTGGGCATGAGAGCAGCAAGATTACCATGGACATTTACGCAAAAGTGAAGTACAACAGACCGGACGAAGTTGTCAGAACTATGGGTGGCGCATTTGCCCAATGGGATACAGCAATTATATAATGAGAAAAATAGAAAGTGAGGCAAAGAGCGAGGCATAGGGTTCCTCGCTCTTTGCTTTTACATATTTCGCACCTTTGATGGATTCATAGCTTTTTGGTAAAAAGAAAGCGGCGATGCAAATATAACATATTATGAGAAAGGATGAGTTATTATGGCGAAAAAGAAAGAGCGCGTTCCTAAATACGGAACAGTTATGCGTAAAGATCATCAGTATTATAGGACTCGGATTATGGATGCTGACGGCAAAAGGGTCGATTTGTACGCTGAGACTTGTGAGGAACTATATCAAAAGGAATTAGAGGCGCGGCGGCGGATAGAAGAAGCCATTTTCCGCAGAGACAATCCGACTGTCGCAGAATATTGTGAGAAATGGCTGTTGATGCAGTCAGCAAAGGTTTCGACAGCTACATTGAGGGGCTATACCTCCAAGATTAACAATTACATAGTCAAGCCTCTGGGCCATATGTATATGTCCGATGTGACCGCAGATGATATTCGAGTGGCGCTTGTGCCGGTATCGAAAAAATCGGAAGGTATGTATAATACGGTAAATATGCTTTTTAAGTGTATTTTCTACTCTGCAGAGCGCAGCCAACTGCTTGACTATAATCCTTCTGCGGGTATTTCAGCTAAAGGCGGGAAACCAACAAAAAAGAAAGAAGCACTGACAGATGAGCAAACAAAGAGGCTTTTGGAAACCACCAAAGGGCTTCCGCCGTATGTATTTATCATGATAGGTTTGTATTCCGGATTGCGCAGAGAGGAGATATTGGCGCTGCAATGGAATTGTGTTTATCTTGATGCGCCTACTCCATACATTTCTGTGCGCAGAGCATGGCGTACTGAGCATAACAGGCCGGTAATCTCCTCGGTACTAAAGACTGAGGCGGCAAAACGAGACATTCCGATCCCGAAATGCCTGGTTGAGTGCCTGCGGGAAGCTAAGGCCACCTCTATATCCGATTATGTGATTGCTGATAGCAAGGGACAGCCTCTGTCGTATTCGCAATTCCATAGG
The DNA here is from genome assembly GCA_002305795.1 of Ruminococcaceae bacterium UBA1375. Lineage (GTDB taxonomy): Bacteria > Bacillota > Clostridia > Oscillospirales > Ruminococcaceae > Egerieicola > Egerieicola faecalis. The sequence continues at coordinate 93,176 of DBRF01000017.1, read as the reverse complement.
GTTTGGCAGTATGTGGTTGTCCGTTCCACAAAAGAAAGAACATACTACAAATATGTAAATGGAGAAAGCATCAAGTACACGGTCACACCAACTTTGGGAGGACATCAGAAAAACAATCCCAAGATTGTTTACAGTCTGGATTTTGAAGTGACGCCTCATCAGTTGCGACACACATACATTACCAATCTTCTTTACGCAGGTGTTGATCCTAAAACAGTTCAATATCTGGCCGGGCATGAGAACAGCAAGACGACTATGGACATTTATGCGAAAGTGAAGTATAATAAGCCTGAAGAACTTTTGGGTGTGATAAATGCAGCGTTCAATCACTGAGAATGGCCTGATAATTCCCCCATTTTTGTGTTAATAAGTGGGGCAACCGTTATCTAAAATCCCGAAAAGCCTTGAAAAATCAAGGAAAATTGGCACATAGATATTTTCAATACGGTCTGAAGGCTGCCCGTCGGGCTCCCCAGTTCTCCAAGAGATAAGTTTTGGATGGCGGGAAACTGCTTTCCCTCTTTCTCGGAGCGACCAAACCGAAAAAAAGACCAGTCCAAGTGCGGGCTGGTCTTTTTCGTATTCTCTATGGAAAAAATCGGTTGTAAATTTCCGCCAAAAGGAGTATAGTAGGCAGTGGGTCAGCGGGCGCCGAGGATAGGAAAATGATGGAAACCCATCACAGCCGGTTTATGAATTTGATTCCGCTTATGGGAAGAGTTCGCTGAAACTTGTTTTTCACCAACGCAGCCATGTCATGGAGTGGGACTGCATTGCAGGTTGTTTCTGTCCAGTAAGTTTATTGAAAGTAATTGCCCTTTTCTAAGTGAATGGAGTATCGTAGAATCAACGATATGCTGAAATCGTGAAAGGAGAAGGTAATGATGGGAGAATTTTTAGTACTGCTTCTATATATCGTTTTTGCACTTATTTTAGGAATTTTAGCATTTGTATTAAAGAAAAAGCGTTCTCAATTTCCTGATTTTAGAGTGGGCTATCACAATAAAAAAATAATGGAAAGCAAAGAAAAGTGGGAATACGCAAATAATGTTGCGGGAAATTTGTGCGCATTGTTTGCTGTTATCGGCGTTGCTATTTTTATAATATTTATTTTTATGAAAGCTGTTTTAGACGTAATAATAATTGTGTTCTTTTTATATTGTGGAGTTGCAATATCAACTGTTTTAATCGCGCCTATACAGCTAGTCAACAAAAAGTAACAATCTTGCTTAGCAGCTGAATAACGGCCGCCCATCGACGGCACCACCCGGCAGGAAATCTTGCAATAGATTCTCTGCTCTTTTTATGCCCGGATGCCGGGAGGAACTCACTTGCCATTCCAAGGGGGCTTTTCAGTTCACAGCGTGCCGGCTTCATTTGGTGGCAGAGACCTGCGGGAAATAAAAATCTGGTGCGAATTTCCGGCATTCAAAAAGCACCGGCACTCCGCACCAAAAAATTTTGTCATTTCATTTTGTTTACCGTCGTCCCTCTCAGGAACGCAGATAAAAATCGGTTGTAAATTTCCGCCAAAAGGAGTATAGTAGGCAGTGGGTCAGCGGGCTTTGGGCACGGGAATGATGGTCACTTCCGCCCCCAACCGCTTGGCGTGGAGAATCACATAGCCTGTGCCGGTGGCGTAGTCCCCGTTGAAGACGGCGATGAGCCGCCCGCAGTGGCTGGCCAGATACAGATCCCGCCGGTGGTTGGCGCCAGGATCGTAGGAAGGGGCGATGTTCTTACATTGGCTGCACCAAAGCAGCACCCCTTCGTACCGCCGCTTCCGGGTAAAGGACCACTGTCGGGTGAAGTCGGGGTAGGGCTGCACTGCAATGAGCTGCACCGCAGGGAACAGGGAACGCTTTAAGCGGATGACCTGCTCGGCGGCAATCAGGTCGATGCCTTGAGCCATGCCGCAGAGAAATTCCGTACATCCCTGTTCCATCAAAGCGCGGCTTTCCTGATAAAGGCGGAACTTAATGCCGTCCATCTCCGGAGAATGCTCTCCAAAGGGCAGGCTCTGCATCCGATGTCCGGTAAAGCTGACTACAGTATCCAGCATAATGATTTCCTTTCTGTCTTTGGAGAATTTGGAGGGGACCTATGAGTACAGTAGAAGAATTGACCTTTCAGCGGGACCGTTGGATTAAGCGCACCTGGTGCGAAATTGATCTGGACTGCCTGAAAGATAATATTACATTGATCCAGTCCTTGGCGAAAAAAACCGTCATTGGCGTGGTGAAGGCCAATGCTTACGGGCACGGGGATGTGATGATCGCCAAGGAGCTGCAAAAGGCGGGGATCCACCAGTTTGCCGTTTCCAGCATTGAAGAGGCCATGGACCTGCGCCTGGGGGGCATTGAGGACGATATTTTGATTTTGGGGTATACCGCCGTGGAGTGCGCCCCGGTGCTTTGGGAGTACAATTTAATCCAAACGGTTCTGGGGTTGGATTACGCCTTAAAACTCAACGAATACCTGACCCGCAGCCGCCGGGTGGTGCGCTGCCATTTGGCCGTCGACACCGGCATGGGCCGCATCGGCTTTGTCCAGCGGGAAAACGAAAGCTGTTTGGAGCAGCTGGAACAGCTCAAGGCGCTGCATCAGCTTCACATTGAAGGGGTGTTCACCCACTTTGCCATGGCGGACAGCTTCCAGCCCGCCTGCCAGGCCACCACTCGCACTCAGGTGGAGCGGTTCCGCCAGGTGGTGGAGTACCTGAAGCAGCAGAGGGAATTTCCCCTGCGGATGATCCACTGCCAAAACAGCGCCGGGCTCACCAATTTCCAGGTGGACTTCTGCAACGCGGTCCGGGCGGGGATTATCATGTATGGCCTGGACCCCAGCGACGACGTCCGCCCGGATGTCCATTTTCATCCTATTATGTCCTTAAAAAGCACCGTCAGTAATGTAAAGATTCTGCCGGCGGGGAACGCCGTCAGCTATGGGGGCACCTACGTCACCCAAAAGAACACCCGCATTGCCACCATCGCCATTGGATACGCCGACGGTTATCCCAGAAGCCTGTCCAACCGGGCGGATGTGCTGATTCGGGGGGTGCGCTGCCCCATTGTGGGCCGGGTGTGCATGGACCAGCTGATGGTGGACGCCTCCAAAGTGCCCAGTGTGCAGGAAGGGGACACCGTCACCCTGTTCGGCCGGGATGGAGATGCGATTCTGCCGGTGGATGAGCTGGCCTCCCTTTGCGGCACCATCAACTATGAGCTGACCTGCGCCATGAGCCGCCGGGTACCCCGGGTGTATACCAAGGACGGTCAGGTGGTGCGGATTGTAGGGTATTTGGGTACCTATGAAAAAGAAGAGCGGGAAGGTGCCGAGCCCGCCTATGTGCGGATTTACCGCTGAATTTAAGATTTAAAACGCCGTTCCTTGCTGGGCGGCGTTTTTATTTTTCCGCAGGGGTTTCTTTGTGCAGGGGTACGTCTTCCTGCACTGCATATTTCCGCCAGGGCAGCGCTTCCAGTTCTTCGGGGCTGGGATAATGGCCGTCCTCCGGGGAAAATTGAGGTTGAGAAGGCGGGGACAGCTCTTCAGTGTCCAGGGAAAAGAGTTTCACCGGGCTCAGTTCCGTTTCCGGCTGATACGCCGCTTGGCTGCTTCGGGCGGGCAGGGGAGTGGGCCTTTTTGCGCGGAAGGCGGAAACCATCAGCAGCGCTGCCAAACTCAACAGCACTACGCCCAGCAGAATGCCGACCCAAAAGAGCAGGGAGCTTTGGGCGGGGCCGTTGACCCAAGCCGCCAATTTTCCCAGGGTGGGGAAACAGAGCAGGATTTTTCCGGTAACGGATTCTGAAGTAAGCAAAGCTACGGCGCCGGATTGGTCGGTTACCCCCCAGCCCTTCTTCCAGGTTTTGCAGGGTGCCGCAGTCTGGCTGAGCGGAACTTTCCCCCTGCCGGTAAAAGACCACGCTGTCCCCGGGAGCATAGCTGTCCTGCTGCCGGGTCAGTACCAAAGTGTCGGTGAGGGGAATGTCGCAGCTGGACTGCTGTATCAAGGTGATTTGATAGCCGAAGGGGAGCTGCCCCTGATGTACCAGAGCAGTGAAAACGAAAAATAATACCCCTGCCAGCAGCAAAACCACCGCCGCCAGCCACAGCAATCCACGGCCGATTTTTCCAGCCTTTTTTCTGGCCAAATCCGTCACCTCATTCAAAAAGTGTCTTTTCATCATTATAGCTTCTTTTGGCGATAATTGCAAGTTTATGGAAAAAAAGAACAAAAATGACCAAATTGTGTCCAAAGACTGAATGTTTGTCTTTTCGTTGGCTTTTGGGCTTGCGAGTTTGAAAGGGTTGGGCTATAATAAACAAGAATGGATTTACCATGGACAAGTTATCCGTTTTTTAGGATAGATTGGAGAATAGAGTAATATGCAGGTCTCTGTTGGAATTGATATCGGCTCCACCACCGCCAAGGTTGTGGTGTGGCAGGATGGCGAAGTGATTTTCCGCAAATACGAGCGCCATCGTTCTCAGGTGCGGAGCAAAACCTTGGAACTCATTCAAGAAGCAAAGCCTTTTCTGGTAGGGAAGCAGTTCAGCGTCGCCGTGGCGGGAAGCGCCGGCCTGGGCATGGCAAAAGCGGCGGACATCCCTTTCGTCCAAGAGGTGTTTGCCACTTCCGAATTGGTGCGCCGCCAGTTCCCTGATACCGATGTGGTCATCGAACTGGGTGGCGAAGATGCCAAAATCCTGTTTTTTGACAAAAACGGCACCTTTGAAGAGCGGATGAACGGCAGCTGCGCCGGAGGCACCGGCGCCTTCATCGACCAGATGGCCACTCTGCTCAATGTGACCCCGGAAGAACTGGACCGGCTCAGTGCCCACAGCGAGTTCATCTATTCCATCGCTTCCCGGTGCGGGGTATTTGCCAAAACCGACATTCAGCCCCTGCTGAATCAGGGCGCCAAAAAGGAAAACATCGCCGCCTCCATCTTTCAGGCCGTGGTGGATCAGACCATCACCGGCTTGGCTCAGGGTCGGAAGATCCAGGGCAAGGTACTGTTCTTGGGCGGCCCTCTTTACTTTTTCACCGGTTTGCGGAAGCGGTTTGTGGAAACCTTGAAGCTGGATGAAGAACACGCTATCTTCCCGGAATTTTCCCTCTACGCTGTGGCTATGGGCAGCGCTATTTATGCTCTGGACGACGGCAAGACCTTTGACTTTGAGGGCTTGGTGCAGGCTCTGGAATCTGCCGCCGACGAAGAAGTCACCACCCTGCGGATGCCGCCGCTGTTTGCTTCCCAAGAGGAGTATGACGAGTTTAAGGCTCGGCACGCCAAAGCTACCGTGGGAACTGTTCCCATTGAAAACTACCGGGGCAAAGCCTATCTGGGCATTGACTGTGGCTCCACCACCACCAAAGTGGTGCTGATTGACGAAAACTGCGGCATTTTGTATGAGTACTACAGCTCCAACCAGGGCAATCCCGTTCATGTGGTGCGGGAGCAGCTGATGAAGATTGAAGAGCTTTGCGGGGACCGGATTACTTTGGCGGGCAGCGCCGTTACCGGTTACGGGGAAGACTTAATCCGCAGCGCCTTTGAGATCGACGGTGGTCTGGTGGAGACGGTGGCTCACCTGAAAGCCGCCGCCCACTTCAATCCCAATGTGGATTTTGTGCTGGATATCGGCGGGCAGGACATTAAATGCTTTAAAGTACACAATGGGGTCATCGACAACATTGTGTTAAACGAAGCCTGTTCTTCCGGCTGTGGCTCCTTTGTGGAGACTTTTGCCAAGTCCATGGGCTACGACGTGGCTACCTTTGCCCAAAAGGGACTGTTTGCCAAACATCCGGTGGATTTGGGCAGTCGCTGTACTGTGTTTATGAACTCCTCGGTGAAGCAGGCTCAGAAGGAAGGGGCCACCTTGGAGGACATCTCCGCCGGCCTTTCCATCAGCGTCACCAAAAACGCAGTGTACAAGGTGATTCGGGCGTCCTCTCCCAAAGATTTGGGAGAAAACATTGTGGTGCAGGGTGGCACCTTCCTTAGCGACGCCATCCTCCGCTCCTTTGAATTGGAGATGGGCCGGAACGTGATCCGTCCCTCCATCGCCGGTTTGATGGGTGCTTACGGTGCGGCGCTGTACGCCAAGGACAAGCACCTCAGCCACTCCAACACTTTGATGGGGGAAGGGCTGAAAAACTTCACCCACAAGAGCCAGACGGTGACCTGCAAGGGCTGCGGCAACCACTGCAACCTGACGGTGAACATCTTCGACGGTGGCCGCCGGTTTATCTCCGGGAACCGCTGCGAAAAGCCCACCGGGGTGAAGGTGGATGAAAATATCCCCAACATGATTCGCTATAAGCAGGAAAAAATCGCCCAGCTTCACGGCGTAGACGGGGGCTTGGGCAAGATCGGCATCCCTATGGGGCTGAACATGTATGAGCTTATCCCCTTCTGGCACGCCTTTTTGACCACCCTGGGCTTTGAAGTGGTGATCAGCGACCCCTCCAGCCGGGCGCTGTACCGCAAGGGGCAGTCTACCATCCCCTCGGATACGGTATGTTACCCCGCCAAGCTGATGCACGGCCACATCATCAACCTGCTGGAAAAAGGGGTGAAGCGGATTTTCTATCCCTGCATGCCCTACAACCTGGATGAAAAGGAAGGGGACAACCACTACAACTGCCCGGTGGTAGCCTATTATCCGGAATTGCTGGAAGCCAATATGGACGTGCTGAAGGACGTGGAATTTTACAACGGATACTTCGGCCTCCACCGCCCCAAAGACTTTGAAAAGAAAGCCTACGAGTATTTCAAGGATAAATTCCGCTTCTCCCAGCAGCTCATTTCCCGAGCCACCAAGGCGGCTTACGGGGCTTATGAGGTGTGGATGGAGGACATCCGCAGCAAGGGGGATATGTATATCCGCCATGCCAGGGACTATGGCCAGCGAATTATTGTGATGGCCGGACGGCCTTACCACATCGACCCGGAAATCAACCACGGCATTGACAAGCTCCTTTCTTCCTTCGGCCTGGTGCTGCTTACCGAGGATGCAGTGGCTCATCTGGCCACCCCCAAGAAGCAGAAGGTTCACGTCCTCAACCAGTGGACCTACCATTCCCGGCTGTACAACGCCGCCCGATATGTCACCACCCAGCCGGATATGGAGCTGATCCAGACCGTTTCCTTCGGCTGCGGCATCGACGCCATTACCACCGACGAAGTGCGGCTGATTCTGGAGGAGGGCGGCAAACTGTACACCCAGCTGAAGATTGATGAAATCAACAATCTGGGTGCGGTGCGGATTCGGATCCGCAGCCTGCTGGCCGCCATCGAGGAAAAGCAGGAACAGGCCAAGCGGCTTGCCGCTGCACAGAAGGAGGGATAAGCCATGGCAGAAATTGTACGGGATAAAACCGGACGGGTGCTGTTCACCAAGCAGATGCGGGAGGAAGGCTACACCATTCTGGCGCCCAATATGCTGCCGGTGCATTTTAAGCTGTTTGCCAAAGCCTTCCAACAGGCAGGATACAATGTAGTTCCCCTGACCTCTTCCGGCCGGGAGATTGTAAACGAAGGCCTGCACGATGTCCACAACGATACCTGCTATCCGGCGCTGCTGGTGATCGGGCAGCTGATCAACGCCCTGAAAAGCGGCAAGTACGACCTGAATAAAGTGGCCCTGATGATTACCCAGACCGGCGGCGGCTGCCGGGCCAGCAACTACATTCACCTGCTGCGCAAGGCGCTGAAAAAGACCGGCTTTGAAGACATCCCGGTGATCAGCTTGAACCTGTCCGGCATGGAGAAAAATCCCGGCTTCTCCCTGACCCTGCCGTTGGTCAAGCAGTTGATTTACAGCATTGTCTACGGAGATTTGCTGATGATGCTGGCCAACCAGACCCGCCCCTACGAAAATAATCCCGGGGACAGCGACGCTGCGGTGGACCGCTGGGCAGATAAATTGGTGAAGGAATACCAGGACAGCAAAAACGTCACCTACAAAAAGGTGCAGGAAAACATTGAAAAGATTCTCTGCGACTTTGATCAGATTCCCATTACCCCGGACCCGGACAAAATCAAAGTGGGAATTGTAGGGGAGATTTTTGTAAAATACGCTCCCTTGGGCAATAATAACCTGGAAGCCTTCCTGCAAAGCGAAGGAGTGGAGGTAGTGGTGCCGGGCCTGATGGATTTTGTCATCTTTAAGGTGGACAACCGGAAGGTAGACCCAGACCTGTACGGCGGCGGTTTTCTCAAGCACAGCATCGCGTCCTGGTTTGAGGATTACCTCATCGGCTGGGAGCGAGACCTTCACGCCGCCATTGCCCGTCACCCCCGTTATCATGCCGGCATGACCTTTGACCAGATCAAGGAACTGGTGAAGGGATATGTGGGCTACGGCAATAAAATGGGAGAAGGGTGGCTGCTCACGGCAGAAATGCTGGAGCTGATCCACACTGGCACCCCCAACATTGTCTGTACCCAGCCCTTCGGCTGCCTGCCCAACCATGTGGCGGGCAAAGGCATGATCCGCCTGATCAAAGAAAATAACCCAACCGCCAATATTGTAGCCATTGACTATGACCCGGGCGCCACGGCCATCAACCAGGAGAACCGGATCAAGCTGATGATCGCCAATGCCAAACGGATGCAGAAATTATCTAAGCAAAACGACCAACCAAACAAGTAAGCCATGGCAATCACGCCGTATCAGGAAAGGACGAGTATTGTGAAAGAAACAGGAATTACCAGACAACTAGATTCTTTGGGGCGCATCGTCATCCCCAAGGAGTTGCGGCGCACCTTCCAGATTGAGGAAGGAGATTATTTGGAGTTTTATGTGGAAGGAGATCGGATGGTGCTGGAAAAATACCAGCCTACCTGCGTTTTCTGCCATTCGGATCAGGATCTGGTGGAGTATAAGGGCAAAAACGTTTGCCGGAAATGCCTGCAGGCACTGGAGTCTCAGACAGCCCAGCCGGAAGAGAAGTAAGCCGGAATTGCGGGAAAGCAGCCCAAAAGGGGTGTTGTGAAAATGGCAAAAAGAAACTGCACAAATTTTTGAGATTTGTTCAATTTTGCCTGTTTTTCTCAGAAAAAACGGTTGACAAGCCCTTGTGAATGGGGTATCATAGAGAAGTAAAGTAACACCTGCATCAGGGAAGGAGCGTGGCCCCATTATGGAAAAATTCAAAGGATTTTGGAGCACACTGGCATTTGTTGTTGGATTAGGTGTCCTGATTGCAGCCGGCGTGGCATTGGTGTGCCGGCTCCTGGACGATAAAGCCTACGAAGAAAAGTGGAAAGAATACGACGAATGCGGCGTTCAGTAAAAGGAACGTCTTTTGGGCGGGCGCTTGAAGGCGTCCGCTTTTTTTATCACGGCAAAATTTTACAAAGAACTTACAGAGTTTTTCGGGGAAAGCCTTTGCGGCAAGCCTTGGTTCTGGTATAATGATTGGCAGAGAGCAGCTTTTAAGCGAAGCAAATGCTTTCGCTGCGCAAAAGGAGGAAAAGCATGCGGCTGGGTTTGATTGATTTGGGTTCCAATACCGTGAAGTTAGCCCTGTATCAAATTCAGGGAACACAGTTTACGCCGTTGGATTTTCAAGCTCGGTTTGTGAAGATCCTCAACTATATTGAAGGCGACAGGCTGTCCCCAGAAGGGGTGCAGCGGCTGGTGGAAGTGCTGGTGGAATACCAGGAAATCTGCCGGGAAAAGGCCATCGAACAGCTGGAATGCTTTTCCACCGCCAGCCTGCGGCAGATCACCAACCAGGCTCAGGTAATTGCTCAGGTGCGGCAGCAAACCGGCATCACCATTCACCCTATTTCTGGGGAACAGGAAGCCTATTACAACCTTCTGGGTATGCGCCTCACTGCCAAAGAGGATTCCTTTTTGGGCCAGGATTTGGGCGGGGGCAGCACCCAGCTTTTCACCTGGCTGGAGGGGAAGCCCGGTCCCAGCGAAAGTTTTTTCCTGGGGGCTTTGAAGATGAAGCAGCAGTTTGTGGCGGGAGAACTGCCCACCCGGCAGGAAGCTCAGGCCATTCAGCAGAAAGCCAGGGAAGTGCTGGAATCGGCTAAGGCGTTTGACGGCCTTTCCTTTTCCACCCTGTACCTGATGGGGGGCAGCGCCCGATTGCTGAAACAGCTGCTCCATGCGCCGGAGGGCAGAATTTCAGCGGCGGAGCTGGAAGCGTTGAAGGAGCGGTACCTGGAGCATCCCGGGCAGGCCAAAGAAGAAATTTTAGCGGCGGACCCCGGGCGGCTGGTGACCTGTGTGCCGGGGATGCTGGTGATTTTAACGGTGATTGGATTGTTTGGGGTGGAAACGGTGCAGATTTCTTCCAGCAGCGTCCGGGAAGGCTGGCTGCTGGACTGGATTCACCGTCACACTTGAAATGGGAATACAGGTTGAAAAGAAATCATTTGGGATAGAGAGGAAGTAACAACATGAAAAAACAGGCGGAGCGCAAGGAGGAACAAACCACCTCTCGGTACACCAATCGAGAACTGAGTTGGCTGCAATTCAATGAGCGGGTGCTGGAAGAGAGCGAAGACCATCGAGTGCCGCGGTATGAGCGGCTGAAATTCGTGGCTATCTTTCAAAGTAATTTGGATGAGTTTTTTATGGTGCGGGTGGGGAGTTTATTTGACCAGCACATTGCCAACAAAAAAGCGGTGGATGCCCGTACCGGCATGACCGCCCAGCAGCAGCTCAAGGCCATCTATCAGGAGGTGCGCAACCTCCTGCCCCGGAAGGATACCGGCTACCACAAGCTCATGGGCAAGCTCTCCAAAGAAGGGGTGCAGCAGCTCACCATGTCCAGCCTGGATCCGGCGGAGTACCAATATTTGCAGCTCTATTTTGAACGGGAGATTATGCCCTTGATTTCCCCTCAGATCATCGACAAGCGCCAACCCTTTCCTTTCCTGAAAAACAAGGAAATTTATGTGGGGGTAAATCTGGCCTCTAAGTCCGGAGATGTGCGGCTGGGCATCATTTCGTCCAGCGGCCTGTTCAACCGGTTGATTATCCTGCCCAGCGGGGAAGACAGCGTGAAATTTGTGCTGGCGGAGGATTTAATCTGCTTTTTTGCGGAACAGGTGTTTAACAAGCACCAGGTGCTGGAAAAAACCATCTTCCGAATCACCCGCAACGCCGACATCAATGTGGAGGATTCCGATGAACTGGAAATCGACTTCCGCACCGCCATGGAGGAGCTGCTGAAAAAGCGCCGCCGTCTGGCTCCGGTGCGGTTGGAGCTGAACAGCCCGGTGAGCGATAATTTGAAGAACTACTTCTGCCAGCAGCTGACCCTGCAGCCGGAGCAGGTGTTTGTGGACACCAGCCCCCTGGACCTCTCCTTTGCCTACGCCATGGAAGATATGGTGGCAAAACAGCATCCCAAACTGTTCTTCCCGCCCCAGGAGCCCCAGCTTTCCAACCAGGTCAATGAGCAGGAGTCCATGATGGCTCAGATTGAGCGGAAGGATTTGCTGTTCTATTATCCCTACCACTCCATGGACCCCTTCCTGCGGCTGTTGAAGGAAGCCGCCAAGGACCCGGATGTCATCTCCATCAAAATCACCCTGTACCGGGTGGCAAAGCACTCCAAGATCGTCAACGCCTTAATCCAGGCTGCGGAAAACGGCAAGGAAGTGGGGGTGATGGTGGAGCTGCGGGCCAGGTTCGATGAAGAAAACAACATTGACTGGTCCAGGCGGCTGGAAGAAGCGGGTTGCAACGTGATTTACGGCCTGCCCGGCTATAAGGTCCACTCCAAGCTCTGCCTGATTACCCGGAAGGTGGGCAACAAAATCAAGTACACCACCCAGGTCGGCACCGGCAACTACAACGAAAAGACCTCCCGCATTTACACCGACCTTTCCTTTATGACCTCCCGGCCGGAGATCGCCGCCGATGCGTCGGTGGTGTTCAACAGTCTGTTTACCGGCACAGTAGTGGAATCGGTGGAAAATTTGCTGGTGGCGCCTTTGTGCTGCAAGAGCCGGATTGTCAGCATGATCGACGAGGAAATCGCCTTTGCCAAACGGGGGGAACCGGCCAAAATTCGGTTGAAGATGAACTCCGTCACCGATAAAGATCTGATTGATAAGCTGTATGAAGCGGCCGCTGCCGGGGTGCCGGTGGAGATGGTGGTCCGGGGCATCTGCTGCATGAAGCCCATCTATCCCAATATCACCATCATCAGCATTGTGGGCCGGTATCTGGAGCACGCCCGAATCTACAGCTTCGGGGTAGGGGAGCGGAAGAAGCTCTACATCGCCTCCGCCGACTTTATGACCCGGAACACCGAACACCGGGTGGAGGTTGGCGCCCCCATTGTGGATTCGGCGCTGAAACAGCAGCTGGAGGAAATCCTGGACATTATGTTCCGGGACAACCAAAAGGCCCGGATTCAGCAGCCGGACGGCAGCTATGTTTATCGCGTCCAGGAAGGGGAAGAGCCTTTGGACAGCCAGCAGTATTTCTTCCAGCAGGCTTATCTGCAGGCTCAGCAGGCCCAGCAGTTCCAGCCGGCTGCCTTCCCGGCTGCACCGGAGAAGAAAGAGGGATTCTTTGCCAGACTGTTTGGACGGAAGAAACACTGAACAAAAGAAAAGCATAAAAAAGAAATGACGTTAGGTTCGCACAAATGGCGTTCCAGCGTCATTTCTTTCTTTTGTGGGATTGTCCTGGATCAGGCTCCTTCGGCCGCAATAATCCGTTGCAGCAGGTTTATGGACTGCTGGTAAGCCTCCAGGTTACCCTGGTCCACCATGGAGGCGTCGCAGGCCACCAGGTAGAGGTCGCCGTCCCCGCTGATGGAAGCAAACAAGGGGTTTTCATTGATCCGGTAGCGGTTTTGTTCCAGGTTTTCGCTGGTTCCCAAGGAAGAGAGGTCCGCCAAAGCGATGTCGCTGATGCCGCAAAGGCTGTCGTAGGTTTCCTGGGAGCAAAGATAGAGGAAGGAAGAATCCAAATAGAAGGTCATGTTCAGCCGAGTTTGGTAGCCGGCATTGATGTCGGTTTGCCCGGCATCGGAGTTGATTTCATTGAAGTTGATGTTCAGGCAGCCGCCGTCCTCCTTCATCCCCTGGGAAACGGTTTCTAATTCCTGGGTAACTTCGGTGATTTCTTCCGGGTCGTAGGTGGTGCTGGTGTACAGCACGATCTCCATGTCGTACCGCTCCGGGCTGAGTAACAGATACAGGCACAGTGCTACAAACAAAACCCCGATCGTCACCAGGATGACCGGCACTTTGTAGTGATAAAAGAAGTTGGAGACCCGTTCGCCGGTGGTGGCGGGTTGGGTGTGAGGACCTTCCTGGGGAGTGTTGGGAATCACCTGGTTACGCTCCTCCTGATTGGCAGCATTCACCAGTTGCTGGTGTTTTTGACGCAGCTCCACCCATTCGTTTTTGCGGCGGTTTAATTCTTCAAAGTCTTTGTTGTCGACTGCCATGTACTTCATCCTTTTATGAGAGAGATTTTTATCACGCCGTGCCGATGTCCCTTTCCTCTGGACAAAACGGGAACTCGATACACTGGCAAGGCTAACATATCTATTATAGCACGACAAGAGAAAAAAGTGTTATGATTTTGCAAAATTTCTCTACAAGCTGTTTTAGTAACTGTATAACTTTCCGAAAATAACCCCCATTCCTTTGCAGCCGGATTGACAGCAGGAAATAAGCAGATTAAACTAATAAGAGTTCTAACAATCAGGATTCATACTAAAAAGGAGGGGCCTCCATGGAGCCGAATTTCCACTATCAAATTATGGCCGCCCACACCGATTTGCAGAAAAAGGTGTTGAACCGGCTGCGAGAAGCGGGGCTGACCGCCGGCCAGCCCAAAGTGCTGGACTATTTGCAGGAGCACAACGGCGTCAACCAAAAAGCCATCGCCGCAGGCTGCCACATGGAACCGGCTTCGGTGAGCAGCGTGCTGGCCGGAATGGAACACGCCGGTTTGATCCGCCGCCAGGCGGAACCGGGGGATCGGCGGAGCCTGCGGGTGTATCTCACTGCTCTGGGGGAAGAAAAGGCGGAACAGACCCGGCAAGTCTTTGCCTCCCTGGAAGAACAGGCCCTTCGGGGACTGGATGAAAGCCGGCGCCGGGAGTTGGTAGCGCTGCTGGTGCAGGTAGTGGAAAATCTAAAGGACGAGAAAGGGGAAGCAGAATGAGTGAAACAAAAGCAGGAAAAAGAAGCCCCAGGGAATTGGGAATGCGATACGGTATTTTTCTCATTGGATTATTTATCAATTCTTTGGGGGTCAGCCTGATTACCAAGGCCAATCTGGGTACCTCGCTCATCTCCTCCATCCCCTATGTGCTGAGTTTGGAGTTCCCCTGGTCCATGGGGGTGTTTACCATCCTCTTTAATGTGCTGCTGGTGCTCTTCCAGCTGGTTTTGCTGCAAAAAAAGTTTAAGCCGGAATACTGGCTGCAAATTCCGGTGGCGGTGCTGTTCGGCTGGTTTATTGACTTGACTATGATGCTGCTGGGCTGGATGAATCCCCAGGGGTATCTGCTGGAAGTGGTGAGCCTGCTCATCGGCTGCGCCGTGCTGGGGTTTGGGGTCTATCTGGAAGTGCTGGCGGATGTGGTGATGCTGCCGGGGGAATCCTTCGTCCGAGCCATTGTCGCTACCTGGCACACCGATTTCGGCATCACCAAAATCTGCTTCGACGCCTCCATGACGGTGATTGCCGGGGTGCTGTCCCTGATATTCTTCCACGGCTTGCAGGGGGTGCGGGAAGGCACCATTGTGGCGGCGCTGCTGGTGGGCTTTCTTGCCCGGCTGCTGGGACGGTGGCTCAGCTTTCTTCCCGGCAAACTGTATCCTTCGGTGCAGGCAGAAGCCAAAACCGAAAAGCAAGAGAACTACTGGTGCATCACTATTGAACGGCAGTACGGCTGCGGAGGCCGGGAAATCGGCAAAGAGCTGGCTCAGAAGCTGGGCTGGGCCTACTACGACAGCGACTTGATCCAAGCTGCCGCCGGAACTACCGGCCTGCCGGAAGAGTTTGTGGAAGAAAAGGAAGAGGGGATCACCGGCAGCCTGCTGTTTGATTTGCTCCACTCCATGGAGGGGTACGGCGGGAACAAAGCTGCGCCCCAGGACCGAATCTATCAGGCGGAGTCCCAGGCTATCCGGGAGGTGGCTGCTAAGGGCAACTGCGTCATCGTGGGCCGCTGCGGGGACTTTGTGCTGCGGGAGGATGAAAATTGCCTGCGGGTGTTCCTCCACGGGGAACCGGCTGTTCGGGCCCGGCGGGTGCAGCAGCGGGAAGACCGCCGCCGTCGGGAACACTACCGCTACTACACCCACGGCATCTGGGGCTTGGCGTCCAACTATCACTTGACCATGGACACCGGTCTGGGCCTGGCCTTTGCCCGGCAGGGCATTTTGGCGGCGCTGAAGGAAAAACAGGCCCAAAAGGAAAGGACTTGACAAAAAGCAAAGGAGCAGGTATACTGTTTTCCAGAGTGCAGAGCGCACGAAGGGGTACACCACCGCGGGTGTAGGCTTTCGTGCGCTCTTTTTTGTTGCTCATTGGGAGGTGAAGAGGATGACCGTAACGGTAAACGGACAAACCCAGGAAGGCTGCGCCAACGTATTGGAACAGCTGACCCAGATGGGATTTGACCCCAAACGGGTGGCGGTGGAAAAAAACGGCGAGATCGTACCCCGCGCCCAATATGAAACCACTCCTTTGAAGGAAGGAGATAAATTGGAGGTGGTTCGTTTTGTGGGAGGCGGCTGATACTCCAAACGTCACTAAAGAACAACTCCAAGGGGCTATGGATCAGCGCTTTTCCCGGGAAATCCGGCAAAGGCTGGCCGAGGCCCGGGTGGGGATTGCCGGACTGGGGGGACTGGGCAGCCACATTGCAGTGATGCTGGCCCGCACCGGGGTAGGGACTCTGCATTTAGTGGATTTTGACGTGGTAGATCTCACCAACCTAAACCGCCAGCAGTATTTCCTTCCCCAGCTGGGACAGGAAAAGACCCACGCCCTCTGCCAACTGCTGCGGCAGATTAACCCTTACCTGACCCTGCTGCCCCAGACGGTGCGGGTCACCGAAGAAAATGCCGGGGAACTGTTCCGTGAGGACCCTATCCTCTGCGAAGCCTTTGACCAGCCGGAACAGAAAGCTATGCTGGTGAGCACAGTGCTGGAGCAGTGCCCCAATACCACAGTGATTTCCGGCTCCGGCATGGCGGGCTACGGCAGCGCCAACGACATTCACAGCCGGAAAGCGGCCCGGCGGCTCTACCTCTGCGGGGATGAAACCACCGATTTGGCGCCCTTCCGGGGGCTGATGGCTCCCCGGGTCAGCGTCTGCGCTGGACACCAGGCCAATCTGGCAGTGCGGCTGATTTTAGGGGAAGAGACCCCTTGAAAAGAATTACATTTGAAAGGAAGATTATCATGCAGGATACCTGGAAATTAGGCGGCCATGAATTTACCTCCCGGTTTATTCTCGGCTCCGGAAAATACGATTTGAACCTGATTAAAGCGGCGGTGGAGGACGCCGGCGCCCAGATTATCACCCTGGCGCTGCGCCGGGCCAACACCGGGGACACCGAAAACATTCTGGACTACATCCCCAAAGGGGTCACCCTGCTGCCCAACACCAGCGGCGCCCGGAATGCAGAGGAAGCGGTGCGGATTGCCCGGCTGGCTCGGGAAATGGGCTGCGGAGACTTTATCAAAATCGAAGTGATCCACGAGTCCAAGTACCTGCTGCCGGACAACTACGAGACCATCAAGGCTACCGAAATTCTGGCCAAGGAGGGCTTTGTAGTGATGCCTTATATGTACCCGGATCTGAACGTGGCCCGGGATCTGGTCAACGCCGGGGCCGCCGCCGTGATGCCTTTGGCCGCTCCTATCGGTTCCAACAAGGGACTGTGCACCAAGGAATTTATCCAGATTCTGGTGGAAGAAATCGACCTGCCTGTGATTGTGGACGCCGGCATCGGCCGTCCCAGCCAGGCCTGCGAAGTGATGGAGATGGGTGCCGCCGCTGTCATGGCCAACACCGCCATTGCCACCGCCGGGGACATTCCCGCCATGGCCGGGGCTTTCCGCAAGGCCATTGAAGCGGGCCGTGCCGCCTACCTGTCCGGTTTGGGACGGGTGCGCCAGACCGCCAGCGCTTCCAGCCCCCTCACCGGATTTTTGCAGGATTAAGGGAGGGAACCGGTATGACCAAAATTACCCAAGACTGGGACCCCATGGAATATGCCCCGGAGATGGAGCAAATCGACTCCACCATCTATGACGAAGTGCTCCGCCGCCGGGAAGAATACGATTACAACCGCTACACTGCCGCCGACGTCCGCCGGGCGCTGGATGCAGACCACCGCACCCCGGAAGACTTCGCCGCCCTGCTGAGCCCCGCTGCCGCCCCCTTTTTAGAGGAAATGGCCCAAAAAGCTCAGCTGGAAACCCGGAAGCACTTCGGCAACTCGGTGTACCTCTTTACCCCCCTCTACATCTCCAACTACTGCGAAAACTACTGTGTTTACTGCGGCTTTAACTGCCACAACAAGATTCGCCGGGCCAAGCTGGACATGGAGGGCATTCGCAAAGAGATGGAAGCCATCGCCCAAACCGGCCTGGAAGAAATCCTCATCCTCACCGGGGAAAGCCGGAAGATGAGCGATGTGGACTACATTGCCGACGCCTGCCGCATTGCCCGGGAGTACTTCAAGATGGTAGGGGTGGAGGTCTATCCCATGAACAGCGACGAGTACCGCAAGCTCCGGGAAGCCGGTGCGGACTACGTCACTGTGTTCCAGGAAACCTACAATCCGGAAAAGTACGGCAAGCTCCATCTGGGGGGCCACAAGCGGGTGTTCCCCTACCGGGTCAACGCCCAGGAACGTGCCCTCATGGGCGGCATGCGGGGGGTGGCCTTTGCCGCTCTGCTGGGACTGGACGATTTCCGCAAGGACGCCTTCGCCACCGGGATGCACGCCTGGCTGATTCAGCGCAAGTACCCCCATGCAGAGATTTCCTTCTCCTGCCCCCGTCTGCGTCCCATTATCAACAACGAAAAAATCAACCCCAAGGACGTGCATGAACCTCAGCTGTTGCAGGTAATGACCGCTTACCGGCTGTTTATGCCTTTTGCAGGAATGACCATCTCCACCCGGGAGTGCGCCCGGTTCCGGGACCATGTGATTGGTTTGGCGGCCACCAAGATTTCCGCCGGGGTCAGCACCGGCATCGGCAGCCACGCCGGGGAAGAAGAGGGTGACGACCAGTTCGAAATCAGCGACACCCGGAATGTGGAGCAGGTGCTCCAAGGCATTCGCTCTCAGGGGCTGCAGCCGGTGATGAACGACTATGTTTACCTGTAAGACCATGGCCGTCACCCACCGCAAGCTCTGCACCCGTCCCTTCCTGGAGCAGATTGGGCGGGTGTTGGCCCAACAGCCGGAAGGGCTGATTCTCCGGGAAAAGGATTTAAGCTGGGAGGACTACGCCGCTTTGGCCAAACAGGTGATCCCCCTCTGCCAAAGGGCGGGGGTGCCTTGCTATCTCAACGGCTTCCCCCAAGCCGGAACCGAGTTGGGCCAGCCTTACCTTCAGTTTTCCTTCCCCCTGCTGACGGAGTTCGGCCGTCCCCAGGGAATCCAACAGCTGGGGGTGTCGGTGCATTCGGTGGAACAGGCGGTGCGGGCCCAGCAGCTTGGCGCAGACTTTTTGATAGCGGGACACATCTTTCCCACCGACTGCAAGCCCGGCCTTCCCCCCAGGGGGCTGGAATTTCTGGGACAGGTCTGCCGGGCGGTGTCCGTTCCGGTGTACGCCATCGGGGGCATCACCCCGGAAAATGCGCCTTTGGCGGTCAAAGCCGGGGCGGCAGGGGTCTGCATTATGTCCGGTGCCATGAAATTATAATACAAACAGTAAAAAAGAGCCGAGAAATTCCAAGTCGGAGTCTCTCAGCTCTATTATTGCGCTTTTTTCCATGGAAGGCGGCTTGATTTTGCATTAACGCTTGTTTGGGAAAAGCGGGGAATCAGCTGTCTGCACCGGCGGCTTCGCTGTCTTCCGGGGCGGGGACGGCGGGAATGCCGTTTTGGAAGTCCACCGTTTGGGCCAGGGCAATCATCTCTTCTTGGGACATTTGGCCGTCGCAGGTGAGTTCCATCAGCCGGCCGCCGTACCGCCAGACCAGCTTGGCATAATCCTCTTCCTGGACATACAGTCCGGCCATTCCCGATACCTGAACCTCTTCCGTGGGTTTGGTGCTGTCGATGGGAGGATAGTAGAAGCCGCCCGGTTTGGGCAGGGGGACGGCAATGTACTGGGTCAACACAATCTGCTGCCCCTGGCTGTTTTGGTAGGTATATTCTGCACCATTGGTGGAAAAGCCGCTGATTTCTTCAGAATCAATGATGGTGTTGTCCTTGGTGCGGATCAGGGTATATCCTTCCGGGGCGGAAGCAAAGTTGTAGTCGATGTTTTCTTGCCGGCCGGTTTCCTCTTCTTCCATCTGCTCATAAATTTCCGGTGTCAGCCGGTAAGCAAAACCTTTGCCGATGGGGTACAGCGTCCGGTTCTGATTGGGGTCATTGCGGTCCACGATTTGGACGTAGAATTCCGAAGAGGGGTCCGGATTCGATTGCGGGTCTGCAGGGGTGTAATCCATTTGCGCCACCCAGTCCAGCATCTGTTCCCGATCCACTTGGCCGGAATACTCTAGAACGAAAGAAACGTTACCGTACAGCCAAAAGGCGCAGCTTCGGTTTTGCTGTTCCGAACTGCCGTAAAAAACGGTGATGCCGTTTTGCTGGATGGGTTCCAGGGGATAGTACAGCATCAGTCCCAGCCCGGCATAGACACTCCGTTGGGTGAGGGTCAGCACGTCCAGCGTGTCCGGATTGTACCATTGCTGCAGGAAAAAGGTGCTTTCCTCGCGGGCTAAGGAATTGTCCCACAGGGAGACAAACCCTTCCGGCACAGCCAGCTGGTAGCGGGGAGCTTCTTCGCTAACCTCATTCCCATTAAGAACATTGTAGTGGTATTCCGTCAGCCCGGTGTAGAGGTTGTCGTAGGGGCCGAATTGTTTGATGACAGCGCCGTTGGTGACCGCCTGGTAAACGGTACAGCCGCCCAATGCCAGCACCACCGCTGCCAGCAGCGCCACCGCTATCTTTTTTCTTCCGGACAAACGCCAAGGTGCGGAGCGAATCCGCCGCTCCATCTTCCGCTGGAATGTTAGGGAAGCGTGAATGGCAGGCTGCTGAGGCACATGGGCAAACTCCTCTTGCTGCGCTTGGCGGAAGGCCTGACGGATTTCTTCTCTGGTCATAGTCCATCCTCCCTTCTTATTTTACGGATTGGTTGGCCCAGTCCAGCAGTTTTTGTTTTCCTCTGGCAATCTGTTTTTTCACCGTGGGGAGTTTTCGCTCCAACAGCTGGGCGATTTCCGCCGGGGTCAGCTCCATGCCGAAACGGTAGTATAGCACTTCCCGGTAAGGCTGTTCCAGCTGCTTGAGCCCTTCCAGCAGGGTCTGGTACTCCCAGTGCAGGCAGAGCTTGTCCAAAAAGGTTTCATCGGAACAGCAGTCCGGGGTTTCCGGCAGCTGGTCCACGCAGTCTTCCTGCCGGTGCTTTTTCAGCCGCTTGTAGGAAGCGTTTTGGGTGATTTTTAAGAGATAGTTGCGCTGATCCTGGGGGTCGGAAATCTTTTCCAGCACATCCATGTAACGGCCCGCCTGGACAAAAGCGTCCTGGACGGCGTCCTCCGCTTCCTCCGGGTGGCGGAGGATGGAGCGGGCCAGATAGAGCATCTGTCCGCCGTAGGTTTCATAGAACTGGGCCAGCTTTTGCTGCCGGTCGGGGCGGTTTTTTAAAGAAAGTAATATTGATAACATAGGGGACACTCCTTTGAAATCTCCGGTGTTTTGTCCTACTCTTCGGTATAGTCTACGGTTTCTGCCAGGGCGATGAAATCTTCTTTGGAGATCTCCCCGGAATAGGTAAGCTCCATCTGCCGTCCGCCGTAGCGCCAGATTAACCGGCTGGATGCTTCTTCCCGGATGTAAATTCCATCCATGCCCAACACCTGGACTTCTTCTCCCAACCGGGAGCCGGAAACCGGCAGAATCCAGTGCCCGCTGCCGGAAAGGGGCATCAGGATGGTTTGGCTCAGTACCAGCCTGTCCCCGCCTGCATTTTCGTAGGTGTAGGCGGCGCAGGCGGTGCGGGCGGAGGCCGGTTTCTCATCCGGCGAGTACTCATCCGGTGAGTACTCGTTTTGGGCTTGGGTCAGGGTAAAGCCTTCCGGCACCGTGGAGAAATTGTAGTCTGCTCGGGCGTCCCGGCCGGTGTCCTCTTCCTCCATCTGCTGGTAGACCTCTTGATTGAGGTAATATCGAAATTCCATCTCTTCCGGAGGGCGGTCACTGTTCATGGCGTTGCCGGGGATGCAGCAGTAGTATTCCCAGGCGGTGTCTGTGCTGGCTTCTGCCGGCTTTTCAGTGTAATCCATCTGCTGAATCCAGCTCAACAGCTGCTCTTCGGAGACGGCGCCCCAATAGTTCAGTTTCATGGCGGATTGACCGTACAGCCAAAAGGCGTAGGCTTCCTGTTCCCCGCAGCCGTAATACACGGTAATGTCCCCCAGCTGGGTGGATTTCAGCTGGACAGGGCAGTCCAGCTCCAGGCCGTTGTACTGCCTTTGCTGAATCAGGGTCAGTACGTCCCCGGTATCGGGGTTGTACCATTGGTCCACGCAGGCCACGGAGTACAGGTAGTCCTGCCCTGCATCGTTGCTGCAAAGGAGGAGAAATCCTTCCGGGTCCGGGAATTGATAGTGGGGGATGTGGCAGGCATCCTCGGAAACAGCCGCATCTGCCACCGAGTATCGGTGCTCCGATTCCAGGTTGATGTAGTCAAAGGTTCCGTTGTATTGAATGGAAGCGTTTACGATTTGATAGACCGTACACCCGCCCAACAGCAGCACCACCGCCGCCAGCAAAAGGACGGCAATGCGTTTGGTTTTGGACATATGGCGGGGAGCCGTCCCCAAAAGCCGGCCTATTTTTTGCTGAAATTGAGGGGAAGCATGAATGGTGGGGCGTTCCGGTACGGCGGCAAACTCCTCTTGATGCGCCTGGCGGAAAGCACGGCGGATTTCTTCTCTGGTCATAACAGGTTCCTCTTTCCATAATTTGATTTCCGCTTTCAGCGCAAACATGCAGGTTCATTGCTGCACGGAGAGATTGGCTTGAAGCCGGAAATAGTATTTTCTGGGAGAAAAGGCCTTTCACTTATTACAATCCATTTTACCGGAAAAGGGAGACAATGTTTTCCATCCAAAGGAAAGTTTGTGAATCTGCACAAAGGCATGCCCTCCTTTTTGACCGGAACATAAAAAGAATTTTGTTCTAACCTGGTTCTGCACCGCATATATATAGAGCACAGGCAGGCTACGGGCAACCGTCAAGGGAGGGACAGGCTTGAGAAGATACCGGCCAAATAAGAGGCTGAGGCTTTTGGCCGCTTTCCTGCTGCTGGGACTGCTGCTTTTGGCGGCGGCGGGCCAATCGCTTTTGGGGGAACGTTATACGGGGCATCCTCTCTATGGGGTGGAGGGAGGGAACGCCCTGTCCCAACAGGTGTGGATTTTAGACAGTCCCCAACTGCGCTACATAGGCACCGCCGGCTGCTGGGTGCGTCTGCAGCTGTGCAATCCCCAGTATTTGATCTGGGAAGAAGGAGAGCTGGTGCAACAGCCCACCTATCAGATGGAATATCAAACGGCCGCCGGTTACAATCAGTCTGCCTGGGAGTACCGGGAAGGGTGGTACTACTACCGCCTTCCGGTGTATCCCTGTGACCAGGGCAACGACCTGGCCTGCCTGTTTGATGCGTTGACCTGCAATCCCGCCGTGAGCTCAGCGGGAAAGGAGGTCCGCATTTTAATCCGGGTGGAGTTCGCCCCCCTGTCCCAAGGCGGGCAGGCGGCGCAGGCTTTTGCCGGAATCCTGGAAACATAACGTCCGGAAAGGAAGGTTTTGTATGGCGATGCTTTGTGTGATTGGGTGGCTTTTTCCCGGGTTCGCTCCGCTGTGGCTGTGGCTGCCGGATGGGGTTTGGCAGCAGACGCCCGATCAGTATGATACCGTGAAGACCAATCAACCTTGGCTTGGGTTGAAAAAAACTGTCCGGCGAATCCGCAGTCCCTGCCTTCGGGGCATCTGGACCAGTTTCGGCGTTCGCTTAGAAGGGGGATGATCGGGTTAAATTAAATTTCCGTTGGCATGAAACCCCTGGCCTTTGTTTTCGACCGGACTGCTGCACGGCCGGCGGCAGCGCAGCCGGGAGCAGGGGCAGGGTGTTTTTGTGCGGGCAGTGCTTTGAGTCTTGCGGTTTTTTTGTAAAATAGTTGACAATGCGGGGCGGATGTGGTAAAATGGCATTCGTTGATAATTCGCCTCGTTAGTGAAGTGGTTAACACGCAAGATTCTCAATCTTGAAGCACGGGTTCGAACCCCGTACGAGGTACCAAGGAGCACTCGCAGATGGCGGGTGCTTTTTTCTGCCCGTTTTTGGCGGAATATGGCGGAAACCATGTTGGCTGTTTCTTTCGATTATTAAGGTTTTCGGCCTAGATTCACAAAAATTTTAGAATTAGTTCGGCTGCATTTCGTCATTATCACGAAAAAGTGCCGAAAACCTTAGGTATCCTGCTGAATTTTTTGCGCAATGGATGACAGAATCGGTCTCTGTCGTGTATAATAAAATAGTTAAAATTATCCAGACAAAAGGAGAACAGCTATGTGGGCTTACAATGCAGTGTTTTATCAAATCTATCCTTTGGGTTTTTGCGGCGCTCCCAAAGAGAATGATGGGGAAACGGTGAATCGGATCGAAAAGGTTATCTCCTGGATTCCCCATATCAAACAGACCGGAGCGGACTGCATTTTCTTCAACCCGGTGTTTGATTCCGACCGCCACGGCTACGACACCCGGGACTTCCGGAAAATCGACGGCCGGCTGGGCACCAATGAAGATTTTGCCCAGGTCTGTCAGGCCATCCACGATGCCGGTTTGAAGGTGGTGCTGGACGGGGTGTTCAACCATGTGGGCCGTGGTTTCTGGGCCTTTCAGGATGTGCTGCGCCGGCGATGGGAAAGCCCCTATAAAGATTGGTTTTATATCAACTTCGACGGCAACAACGGCTACAACGACGGCCTTTGGTACGAAGGCTGGGAAGGGCACTTTGAGCTGGTGAAGCTGAACCTGCAAAATCCTGCCGTCACCGGCCATATCTTTGACTGCATCCGCCGTTGGGTGGAGGAGTTTGACATCGACGGCCTGCGGCTGGACGTGGCCTATTCCCTGGACGAGAACTTTGTCCGCAATCTGCGGCAGTTTACCGATTCTCTGAAGCCGGAGTTTTTCTTAGTCGGGGAGATGCTTCATGGGGACTACAACCGGCTGATGAACGATTCCATGCTTCACAGCGTCACCAACTACGAATGTTATAAAGGGCTCTATTCCTCCTTCAATTCCGCCAATCTGTTTGAAATTGCCCACTCCCTGAACCGCCAGTTCGGCAGCGAGCCCTGGTGCCTGTATCGGGGCAAGCATCTCATGAGCTTCGCCGACAACCACGATGTGACACGGGTAGCCTCCATTCTGCAAAATCCCAAGCACCTGCCCCTGCTGTATGGGGTGTTGTTCGGGATGCCCGGCATCCCCTGCCTTTACTACGGCAGCGAATGGGGTGCGCTGGGGGACAAGGCCAAGGGGGACGACGACCTGCGGCCCTGCTTTGAAGAACCGGTGGAAAATGAACTGACCCAGTTTATCGCAAAATTGGCTCGGATTCACAAGGAAAACCCGGCTCTCTGCCACGGCAGTTTCCGTTACAATGTGCTGCTGACCAACAGGCAGATGATTTTTGAGCGGAAAACCGACAGCCAGCGGATCTTGGTGGCGGTGAATCTGGACGAAGCGGATTATATTGCCCATTTCGACGCCCAATGCGGCCTGGCTCAAGAGCTGATTACCGGCAAAACCATTGACTTTGGCGGCGGCACCCTGCTGCCTGCCCAAAGTGTGCAGTACTGGCTCATGGAGCGGTAATCCGAAGAAAAGAGAAATAAGAAAAGCCGAAGGCGGAGTGCGTTCCAGCCTTCGGCTTTTTGTATGGAGAAAGAGATTATTCAAATCTGTAATGGGTGGTGTCAAAGCAAAGTTCGCACCGCCGGGCAAGGGAAAAAGCGGAGAAGTAGGCTTCTTCCAGAGGAATCCATTTGGCTTGGAACACCTTCCATCCTTCCGGCCCGTTCCGCTGCTGGATGCGCTGCTGCTGTGCAGCGGGGTCCACCGTCAAAAAGAGATGGAGGTCCGCCAAATCCCACAGCGCAGGGTGACAACTGTAGGAGCCTTCCGCAATGGCAATGGGGCCGGGCTGCACCGAAACCGGTTCTACCAGCGCCTGCCGGTGGCAGTCGTAAGGGCGATAGCAAAAGGGTTTACCTTCCCGCCAGGGCAGCAGTACCTCTTGGCGGAACCGTTCGTAGTCCACATTCCCGCCCGGCTGGGCCAGCCGTTGGGGGGTGCGCTGTTGGGGCCGGAGGAAAAAATCGTCCAGGGAAAATACCGGGCAGTGCAGCCCCTGCTGCAACTTGGCGGCCAGGGTGGATTTCCCGGAGGCGCATCGCCCATCAATGGCCACCACCAGAGGATGGTCCCCGGGCAGACGGCGGATTTGTTCCAGAATTTGCCGGATCATGGCTGACTTTCTTTTTTCACAGGGGATGAGGCCTTCTTAAAGGGAACCAATCCGGTGCGGTTTAAGGCCAGCATAATGGTGGGGATCAGCAGCAGCTGCAATACAATGCCGGGGATAGCGGTTAAGAAGGCGCCGGACAGGAACATCTGCCAGGTAAAGGCGCTTCCGGACAGGCCCAGCAGCACCACTTGAGCCACTGCCCAGACGGCCCGTCCCGCCAGCATGGCCAGAATCAGGCAGCGGTACAGAGCTTTGATGCACTGCCATCGGGAAAGGTTGTTGTACAGCAGACCCACCACCAGGCCATAGGTCAGCAGCTCAAAGGACATGGCGATTCCGGTAGGGAACAGCACCGGCATCCCGAAAATCAGATACCGGACCAGGGGCAAAAGAAGGCCCACCAGCCCACCGTACTGCCAGCCGCAGATCAATCCGCAAAGCAGTACCGGGATGTGCATGGGAAGCAGCATGTTTCCGATTTGGGGGATCTGTCCGGTAAGCAGGGGCAGTACCAGGCCGATGGCGAAAAACATGGCTGCCAACACAAGATGCTTGACTTTTTGATTCATATAATGTGCTCCTTTTTCTTTTTGGAGGGATGGAAATTCCCTCCGCTTTCCTTTATTATACTGTCTGCCGGAGCCGGAAGCAAATACTTATCCTGCATTTCCCTCCATAGCTAAAACCTATTTCACCTCAAAAAACCGCTTGTCCGGCCATGGCAGACAAGCGGGGAGGGATCATCAGGAATCGAATTCTTCCAGATACTTTTGCAGATCTTTTTCATCGGCCACAGGAATGCCTTCTTTAAGAAGTTGCTGGTCGTAGTCCGGCAGGGTGTAGGTGAAGATGTCCAGCACCTGCCGGGGGGTGTCTTCCTCCGGCAGGTATAATCCGATTTTTCCATCGGTTTCCCGCAGCAGGTAGGCGTAATCCTCCCCGCCGGATTTTTGGCTGGGCAGGGCGGCTTGGTTGGCGCAGAACAAAATAATTCCCACCGCAAGCAGTCCGGCGGCCACCGCCCCCAGTAAAATCCACAATAAAGTACGGCTTTTTCCCCTCATTCGGCATTCCTCCCTGTCATGCGTTACAAACAGTATGCCCAACAAAGAGGAAAAGATGTGTGAAATTCAAACTTTATTTGAAAATTTTACAGCTGTGCTTAACAAATAAGAAAAAATGTGGTACAATAAAAAAGCAATTATTTTGGTATTCTTTTCGGTATTACAATAGAAAGGTTGGATTTCATGAGCACAGGTTCTTCTTCCGGCAAAAACGGCTCTCGGCCCCAGAAGAAGCCCGTTAAACGTGTGGAAAAGGTAATTCTTTCGGCACCGGCTCCCTCCGGCAAGGGGAAAAACGGCGCTTCCGGGAAGACAAAAGGAGTTTCCCGGCGAGGCAACCAAGAGGTAGGCGCAGCCCGCCGGGTCAGCCGCGGGGTGTTGAAAACCATCGCCGTGATCTTTTTGGTGCTGCTGATTATGATCTGCATTGTGGGCACGGCAATGACCGTGTTTATTATGAAGTATGTGGAATCAGATGCAGTAATCAATCTGGATGATTTGAGCCTTAACTACACCACCACCATATATGCAACGGGCAGTGATGGAGAATATGTGGAAATGCAGACCATTGCGGCGGAAGGCAACCGGATTTGGGTCAGCATTGACGACATTCCTCAGCATGTGCAGGATGCCTTTGTTTACAGCGAGGACGAACGGTTTATGGAACACACCGGCGTGGACTGGTTTCGGACCATCGGTGCCTTTGTGGATATGATCGCAGGGCAGCTTGGCTTTGACAACACCGGATTCGGTGCTTCCACCATCACTCAGCAGTTGATTAAGAACATTAACGGCGATTATTATGACCGTACCGCTTCCAATAAGATGCAGGAGATTGTGGGCGCCTTAAATTTGGAACGCCATTATTCCAAGGAACAGATTCTGGAGGCCTATCTCAACTACATCAATTTGGGCAACGGTTGTTACGGCGTGGAGGCGGCCAGCCAGAAGTATTTCGGCAAAAGCGTGTCGGAACTGACCTATACAGAAGCCGCCGCTTTGGCTGTCACTACCAAGAGCCCCAGCAACCTGAACCCCCTGGATAACCCAGAGGCCAACAAGGAGCGGCGCAACCAGGTGGCTCTGTCCAAGATGTTGGAGTTCGGCACCATCACCCAGGAGGAATACGACGCCTGCATCCAGGAAGATTTGACCATTGTTAACAAGGATTTAGGCGCAGGAACCACCACCGGCATCTACAACTGGTACACCGACGAGGTGATTCGCCAGGTGCAGGAAGACCTGATGGAAGAATATGGGTACGACAGCGATGAAGCTCTGGGCATGATCACCCGGGGCGGCTACCGGATTTACACCAACTGCGATTACACCATGCAGACCCAGCTGGAAGCAGCGTTCTTGGATAACTCCAACTTCGGCTCCAGCATGACCAACTCCGCCGGAGAAAAACCAAGCGCTGCCATTGTGGTGATGGATTACAGCGGCAATGTGAAGGCGGTGGTGGGAGACCGGTATGAGAAAACGGGAAGCCTGGTGTGGAGCAACGCCACTCAGGGCTTGATTTCCCCCGGCTCCTGCATGAAGCCAATCACGGTGTATGGCCCGGCCATTGACAACGACACCATCACCTATTCCAGTATGCTGATTGATGAACCCATCCAAGCACGGAATGACGATGGGGAAATTGTGGACTGGCCCCAGAACTATGACCGGGTATGGACCCGCCGGGGCTACACCATGGCTGAAGCGCTGCAGGAATCCAAAAATACCATTCCCGCCCAGCTCATCCAGATGTTGACGCCCCAGTACTGCTACGATTTCCTCACCCAGAAAGTGGGGATTTCCACCCTGGCGGAAGAGGAAGCCAGTCACGAGGCCTTGACTTTGGGCGGCTTGACCTACGGCATTTCGGTGGAAGAGCTCACCGCCGCCTATCAGATTTTCGGCAACGGCGGGGTGTACAACGAGCCAAAATACTATTCCACCGTGCTCAATGCCCAGGGCGAAGTGGTGCTGGATACCGGGGACCAGCAAGGGACCCAAGCTATTTCCAGCCAAACCAGCTATATTATGAACCGAATGCTGAAAAACGTAGTGGAGCGGGGCACTGGTACCGCCGCCCGAGTCAGCGGCGTGGAAGTGGTGGGCAAAACCGGTACTTCCAGCTACAGCGAGGATTTGTCCTTTGTGGGACTTTCCCCCAGCTATGTGGCAGGGGTGTGGCTTGGTTACACCGAAAATAAGGAACCCATCTCCGGCGGCTATTCTCCTGCCCAGGTGTGGAAGAACCTGATGAGCGGCATTGTGGCAGGAGCGGAAACCACCTTCCAGATGGACACCACCGGGGTGGTAGAGTCCTACTACAGCCCCTCTACCGGCAAGTGTACTTCCAGCAATACCGGCTATGTGGGTTATTATAAGGAAGGGCATTTGGAAGAATAATAGTTTCCCGCAGAGTCCTGTGGATTCTGCGGGATTTTTGAAGCAAGGAGAACGACCATGAAATATCTTTCCTGGAATGTAAACGGCCTGCGGGCTTGTTTGGGTAAAGGCTTTTTGGATTATTTTTGGCAGCAGGATGCGGATGCATTTTGCTTGCAGGAGACCAAGCTCCAGCCGGGGCAGGTGGAGCTGGAGCTGCCGGGTTACCATCAGTATTGGCATTCCGCAGTGAAAAAGGGCTATTCCGGCACGGCGGTGTTCTGTAAGCGAGAGCCTTTGTCGGTGGCTTACGACATCGGGGATGAAGCCATGACCGGGGAAGGGCGGAGCATCACTCTGGAATTTGAGGACCATTATCTGGTCACGGTGTACACCCCCAACGCCCAGCAAGGTTTGGCGCGGCTGGATTTTCGGATGGCCTGGGAGGATGCCTTCCGCACCTACCTTCATGCCCTGGATGAAAAGAAACCGGTGATTGTCTGCGGGGATTTGAATGTGGCACACCAGGAGATTGATTTGAAAAACCCCAAGACCAACCGGGGCAACGCCGGATTCAGCGACGAGGAGCGGGGCAAGATGACCCAGCTGCTGGACAGTGGTTTTACTGACACCTTCCGGTATCTCCACCCGGAGGAAACGGGGATTTACAGCTGGTGGAGCTATCGCTTTAAGGCCAGGGAAAAGAATGCCGGCTGGCGGATTGACTATTTTTTGGTATCCCACCGGATCAAGGATCGGGTGAAGGAAGCTAACATTCACACCCAGGTGATGGGCAGCGACCATTGCCCGGTGGAATTGATTTGGGAATAAAAATAAGGATGAACCGTAAGAAAAAGCGGTTCATCCTTTTATTTTGTCTTTTTCCAATGAGGATAAAACGGGTGTCGGGGCTGCTTTGATGGGAAGGGATTTGTTCGGACAAGTCAATCTGACCGATTTTCCGCCTGGGGTCAGACAATCGTATGTTGTGCTTTATGGATTGGAAAAATCCCCCTCCTGCAGCGACCGGGAAATCAGGGTCAGAAACCGCTTCAGCACCGGGTGGTTCTGCCCGTAGGGGTAGTACACTCCAAAGGAAATGCCGGGCAGGTCATGGACGGGAAGATAGCACAGCCCGGCTTCCCTGGCCTGGGGAATATCTGGGTACAGGGTGTAGCCGATACCCGCCTTGGCCAACGCCAAGGCGCTTTCGATGTTTTCGGTGTAAAACCGCTGCTCCGGGGGCAGGTCTGCCAGTACGCCGCTTTGAGCAGAAAAAACCGCATTAGAAATCTGGCGGGGGGAACAGGCAATGAAATTCCCTTTCAGTTGGTCTTTGGTCAGGGCCTGATGCTGTGCTAAGGGATGTTCCGGCGAACAGACGCAGGCAACGGGTACCACGCAAAGTTCTTTGAAAAACAGGATGGATTTTTTGGATTCTTCTTTGATCCCCAGTGCAGCCTGGACCTGGCTGTTTTCCACCAGGCTGATTAAGGAGGGAAAGGGAACCAGGCGGATGGAAGGGCGCAGCAGCGGAAATTCCTGCATCAGCTGCTTTAAGATAGGCGGCAGCAGGTTTAATTCCATATGGTTGTGGCACCCTAATTCAAAGGGGATAAGGTGTTCCCGCATTCCAAGACGTTCTTTGGCGGAAAGGGCGGTTTTCAATATCAGCTGCGCATCTGCCAGAAACAGGATTCCCTCCTGGGTCAGGGAGACGCTTTTGCTGGTGCGGTGAAAGAGTTTCGCCTCCAGTTCTTCTTCCAGGGTTTGGATCTGATGGCTGACGGCGGGCTGGGTGATTTTCAAGGCTTTGGAAGCTTTGGAAAAGCTCAGATGTTCCGCTACGGACACAAAGCATTCTAACTGCACTGTATTCATAAAATCTCTCCGGTTTTATTACAAAAGATGAAAATTCAAAACAATAAAATATCTTTATTGATTATACCGCTTTCTTCCGTTTTCTGCAAGTCAAACCCTTACCAGCCAGTATGTAGAAGGAAGAAGAGCTGGGCTTTTCCAAACAGGCTCAGAATCGATAAAAAATATTTATAGAATATAATATTTTTGAATTTCACATTTTGATAATTTCGTGGTAAAATTTCTATGCACAGAAGAAAATAAGGGTGTAAACTGTTTGGCTTGAAACCAATCTGAGGAGCAATCTACAGGAGGTGCAGTAAAAATGCCGGAAGACATCAGTGCAGAAGAACTGATTTTTACCATACGAAAAGTCGGTCTGCATCTGACAACACAGTTGGAACTTTGCTTCAAGGAGAAAGAAATCAGCGGAATACAGGCCTACTTTCTGGTGTACATCCTGCGGCACCATCCCAAAGGAACCTTTCTCACAGAATTGTGTCATGAAATTGGGGTGTCAAAGCCCACGCTGTCTGTGCTGATTAAGAAATTAAAGCAAAAAGGGTATCTTTCCCTGGAAGAAAACCCGGAAGATATTCGAAAAAAGAAGGTGATTCCCACAGCAAAGCTCTTGGAAGAGGGAGAAAACTTTCTGCAGCAGGCCGATCAAATGGAATCGGATATTTGCAGTGTGTTAAATCCTCAGGAAAAAACCCAGCTGCAAAGCCTGGCGCAAAAAGTATTGGAGCAAATGGTGAAATTGGAACAAAAAGAAACAGACAGGAGGTACTTTAAAGGTGAGAAAAGTGTTGCAACAGCTTAAACAGTATAAACGGAATGCCTTTCTCTGCATCGGTATGACTGCCCTTGAGGTCATTATGGAAATTTTGATGCCCTTTGTGACGGCGATTATCATTGACCAGGGCCTGGAAGCCGCCAATCTGCCGGTGGTGTACCGTTACGGCATTCTCATTGTAGGAATGGCGGTTTTGAGCTTAATTTTCGGCGCTCTGGCCGGAAAAAACGCCGCCAGCGCATCAGCTGGTTTGGCGGCAAATCTGCGGGAAGCTATTTACGCCAAGATCCAAACTTTTTCCTTCTCCAACATTGATAAATTCAGCGTGCCCGGTTTGGTAACCCGTATGACCACCGACATCACCAACGTGCAGAACGCCTTTATGATGATTATCCGTGTAGCGGTTCGGGCGCCGCTGAATTTGATCTTCAGCTTCGCCATGTGTCTGTACATCAATGTGCAGTTAAGCTGGATGTTTTTAATTGCCGTGGCCTTTTTGGTGATTGTCATCGGCTCCATTATGGTGGTGACATTGCGGATTTTTAATCGGGTCTTTAAGAAATATGACGACCTGAACGCCAGCGTGCAGGAAAATGTCACCGCCATCCGAGTGGTCAAGGCGTTTGTGCGGGAAGATTATGAGGACAAGAAGTTTTCCAAAGCATCCAATACCCTGTACAAAATGTTTGTGAAAGCGGAAGGGCTTTTGGCCTTCAATAACCCGGCCATGATGGTTGCCGTGTACTTCTGCATCATTTCCGTGTCCTGGTTCGGCGCTCAGTTTATCGTAGGCGGCACCTTGAGCACCGGCGATTTGACCAGCCTGTTCAGCTACATTATGGCCCTGCTGATGAGCCTGATGATGCTTTCCATGGTAGTGGTTATGATCAGTATGTCCCTGGCCAGCATTCGCCGTATCAGTGAGGTGCTCAGCGAAACCCCAGATCTGAAAGACCCGGAACATCCGGTAATGGAAGTAAAGGACGGACAGATTGACTTCAACCATGTGAACTTTTCCTATAAACACGGCAGCGGCAAAAACGTCCTGTCCGACATCGACCTCCACATCAAGAGCGGAGAAACCATCGGGGTCATCGGCGGCACCGGTTCTGGAAAAAGCAGCCTGGTGAACCTGATTTGCAGATTGTATGATGTGGATGACGGTTCCGTCTGCGTAGGCGGGGTGGATGTGCGCCAATACGACACCGAAGTGCTGCGCAATCAGGTCTCGGTGGTGCTGCAAAAGAACACCTTGTTTTCCGGCAGCATTCTGCAAAACCTGCGCTGGGGCAACCCGGACGCTACCGAAGAGGACTGCATCGAAGCCTGCAAGGCCGCTTGTGCCGACGAGTTCATCGACCGGATGCCGGAGGGATACCGCACCCGGATTGAACGGGGCGGCAACAACGTTTCCGGCGGTCAGAAGCAGCGGCTGTGCATTGCCCGTGCTTTGCTGAAAAAGCCCAAAGTGTTGATTTTGGACGATTCCACCAGTGCAGTGGACACCGCTACCGACGCTAAGATCCGCCGGGCCTTTGCCGAGAAGATTCCCGGCACCACCAAAATCATCATTGCCCAGCGAATTTCCAGTGTGGAATCGGCGGACCGCATCCTGGTGCTGGATGACGGAAAGATCGACGCCTTTGACACCCACGAAAATTTGTTGAAGAACAACGCCATTTACCAGGAAATCTACACCTCCCAAAAAGAGGGCGGCGGCGACTTTGACCAGCCCGCATAATTCAGAAAGGAGGAAGACGGTTCTATGAAAGACAGAAAACATAAGGCAAGAGTTGCCTCGGCAACCACACTCATCAGCCGGGTTATCCGGTACATGCTCCATTTTTATAAATTCCAGTTTTTGCTGGTGATCCTCTGCATTATTATTACCGCCATTGCAACCGTAGTGGGCGCCACCTTCCCCCAGAGATTGGTGGACGACTACATTCTTCCCATGATGGCCAGCGGCTCCACCGATTTCAGCGCCTTGGCCTCCGACCTGGTCCGTTTGGCCTGCGTCATGGCCATCGGCGTGGTCAGCACCTTTGCCTATAACCGGATTATGGTCAATGTCAGCCAGGGGACCATGCGCAACCTCCGGAACGATTTGTTTCACAAAATGGAATCGCTGCCCATTAAGTATTTTGACACCCATGCCCACGGCGACATTATGTCGGTTTACACCAATGACGTGGACACCCTCCGGCAGCTGTTAAGCCAGAGCATTCCCCAGATCATCAACTCGGTGATCACCATGATCGCTACTCTGGTGACCATGATTATCCTCAACCCCGCCCTGACGGTAATTTCCCTGCTCACCGCCGCCGTGATGCTGTTTGTGACCTCCAAATTCACCAAGCTGTCCGGCAAGTACTACGTCCACCAGCAGAAGGATTTGGGCGCAGTGGATGGGTTTATCGAAGAAATGCTGGACGGCCAGAAGGTGGTGAAGGTGTTCTGCCACGAGGAAGCGGCCAAAGCGGACTTTCACAAGGTCAATGAAAAGCTGCGCAACAGCACCGACAAGGCCAACAGCTACGCCAACCTGTTGATGCCGGTAAACGCCAACATCGGCTGGATCAGCTATGCGCTGGTAGCTGTGGTGGGGGCTATTTTGGGCATCAACCAATTAGCGGGAGTTTCCATCGGCACGGTGGTCACCTTTGTGGGGCTGAACAAGAGCTTTACTAACCCCATCACCCAGGTGAGCCAGCAGGTGAACTTTGTGGTAAACGCCGCCGCTGGCGCCCAGCGTGTGTTTGAGCTGATGGACCAGACCCCCGAAACCAATGATGGCTATGTGGAACTGGTCAACGCCAAGGTGGACGAAAACGGCCGGCTCACCGAGTCCGATACCCGCACCAACCTCTGGGCCTGGAAACACCCCCACAAAGCCTCCGGCACCGTCACCTACACCAAGCTGGAAGGTGGCGTGGTGCTGGACCATGTGGACTTTGGCTACAGCGAAGACAAAATAGTACTCCACGACATCAGCCTTTACGCCAAGCCGGGGCAGAAGATTGCTTTTGTCGGCGCCACCGGCGCAGGCAAAACCACCATCACCAACTTGATTAACCGCTTTTACGACATCGCCGACGGCAAAATCCGGTACGACGGCATCAACATCAACAAAATAAAAAAGCCGGATCTCCGCCGGTCTTTGGGAATTGTGCTCCAGGACACCCACCTGTTTACCGGCACTGTTATGGATAACATCCGCTATGGCAAGTTGGACGCCACCGATGAAGAGTGCATCAAGGCGGCCAAGCTGGCCAACGCCGATAGCTTTATCCGCCGGCTGCCGGACGGCTATCAGACCATGCTCACCGGGGACGGCGCTAACCTGAGCCAGGGGCAGCGCCAGCTGTTGGCCATTGCCCGTGCGGCTGTGGCGGACCCGCCGGCCCTGATTTTGGACGAGGCTACCTCTTCCATTGATACTCGTACCGAGAAGCTGGTGCAGGACGGCATGGACGCTTTGATGAAGGGACGCACCACCTTTGTCATTGCCCACCGGCTGTCCACCGTGAAAAATTCCGACTGCATCATTGTCATGGAGCAGGGCCGGATTATTGAACGTGGCACCCACGATGAGCTGATTGCCGCCAAAGGAAAATACTATCAGCTGTACACCGGCAATTTTGCAGCGTAAGCAAAGCAAGGGAGATAATATGTGGCAGGACGAGTCTTTCAAGGAGGGCTCGTTTTGCTTTTTGGAGAAAAAGGCCGCAGTATCTTAACGGTACTGCGGTCTTTGTTCGGGGAAAGTTGATGGTGGGCTGCGGCTGGGAAATGGGGTGCCTGCTTATGATAACAGTTTTTCATAAGTGAAGTTTCCCATGGCCCGTTTCAGCAGAAGTCCTGCCACTAGGGCGCAGAGCACCCCCAGTCCCAGCAGCACCCAAACGCTGAGCATCAGCACTCCGGTAAACTGCCCTATGGCCAGCAGCACGATGGGGATGATCAAAAAGACTGCTCCTTGCTGGGATTCCTCCACGGTTTTGGCCTTGGCGGACTGCCGGACAATCAGGGTAATGGCAATGAGGGAGATGGCCGGGGACACTAGCAGCAGGATGACCAGCCAGCTGATGCCGGGAAACAGTCCGCTGCCGGTGAGGAAAAACAGCTCGGTTTCCAGCACCAGCAGCATGGCGGCAAAGGAAATCAGCGATACCAGCATACTCACCAAAAAGCAGGCCAATACCTTAGCTCGGAAAATTTCTTTTAAGGTAAGGGGAGCATAGAGCAGGGTTTCCAGGGTGCGCTTTTCCTTTTCTCCCACAAAAGAGCTGGCTGCCATGATGGATGCGGTCATAATGGGGATCATCAGGAAAAACACCGGCAGGATGTAGTTGAGCAGCATTTGGTGGATGAGCTGTTCTAAACTGCTTTCCTGGATGGATTCCGGGAGCAGGGACAACATCTGCTGCAAATCCGGGTCGTCGGGGGTAAAGTGACCGGTAATGACAAAAATGGAGGGCAGCAGGACGGTGAGCACAATGGGCACGATCAGCAGGGAGGCAAACAATCTGCGATTGGATACCACACCCCGAAAATCTTTATGAATCATGGCATACATGGAGCGTTTCATAACAGCACCTCCTGAGCGCCGGTCAGGGCGAAATAGATTTCTTCTAAGCTGGGAGTTTGGGCGGAGACGCTGTAAATTTCACCACCCAATTCCACCAGCTGCCGTACCAATTTTGGGATTTCCTCTTCCCTGGAAATGTTCCCTTCCCAAATTCCATCCGCTTTTAAAGCCAGTCCCAGGGCAGGCGGCACCTTTTTTGCCCGGATCTGCACCTTCATGCCGGCAGATACCCGGTTTTGCAATTCTTCTAAGGTGCCGCAGGCCAGCAAACGCCCCTGTTCCATCAGCCCGTACCGGGTGCAGATCTCCTGGGCGTAGCGCAGTTGGTGGGTGCAGAGGAATAGAGTAACTCCTTCTTCCTTGGCCAGCCGTCGCAGCATTCTGTTCACCCGCAGCACGCTTTCCGGGTCCATCCCGGAGGTGGGTTCATCCAAAAATAAGATTTTGGGCTGGGCCAAAAGGGCTCTGGCCAGGGAAAGTTTCTGCCGCATGCCGGTGGAGTAAGCCCCCAGCTTTTGACCGGCGGCATCGGACAGATCCAGCTGCTCCAACAGCTGTTTGGCTCGCTGGGTTCCCTGTTGTCTGGATAAGCCGAACAGGGCGGCGTAAAACTCCAGGTTTTCCATGCCGGTAAGATGGTCGTACATTTGGGCGTGCTCTGTTACCACGCCGGAAAAGGAATGGACCTGTTCCGGGTGCTGGGCAGGATCCACCCCCAGCACCCGGCAGCTGCCCCGGGAAGGGGAAAGAATGCCGGTGAGCAGTTTTACGGTGGTGGTTTTTCCCGCACCATTGGGCCCCAAAAATCCAAATACTTCTCCCTGCTCCAAGGAGAGATTTAATTCTTTGACCGCTTCTTTGCCGCCGGGATAGGTTTTGGAAAGCTGCTCAAACACAATGGCTTCCATGTTAAGAACTCCTTTCTTGGCTGGCCTTCAGCCGGGCGATCATCCCTGCAAACCGGGGTTCCTGAGCCAGAGAGGCAAAGGCAGGGTGGGCCGTCAGGCTTTGAGCTATGCTTTTGCGGATCACCGCTTCATCTCTGGGCAGGCCGTTTCCCAGTTCCAGGGTGGATTCCAGCCAGTGGTCCAGTAACGTGAAAAATTGGTCTCCATGAAGTTTCAGCGGATAGATGTCTGAGGTGGCCAGTTGGGTAAATTCTTCCAATCGGTCCAGGGCCTGCTCCCGCTGCCCCAATTTCAGGTGCTGCACGGCGGCAGCAGGGTATAGGGGCAGAATCAAGCCGGGGTGCAGGGATTTTAACTGGAACCCGTCGATGAAAAGCTGGATCCGCTTCCAGGTTTCTTCCAGCTCATCAGCGGTTTGGCTGTAGCTGAGATAGGAAGCCAAAAGATTGATTAGCCCCACCACATCCTGGAAGATTCCGGCCTGCAAAATCTCTTGGGCCTTGACCTGGTTTCCTTCCATGTGATAGGCGCTGGCCAGCAGGGATTCCGCACTGGGAGTGGAGAGTTCCAACGGCTCCAACAGACAGCGGGCTTGCTTGGTGTGTCCCAAGTTCAGCAGACAATACGCTTCCATATTTCGGGCCTGTTTAATCAGCCCGATTTCCCGGCTTTGATTCTTTACTCGGACAAAGAGTTTCATGGCTTGTTGCAGCATCTCTTTGACCTGTTCCGGGCCGGATGCTAAATGGGTGTGATTGACATATAAAGAACCCAGTTGGAACAGCAGCGGGAAACAGGAGTAATATTCTTTTGCCAACTGCCGGCACTGCTCCAGTACCTGTTCCAGAGGTTGGGAAGAGAAGGCGGCGGAAAGCCGCCGGTATTCGGTGCGGATTTCTTCCCGCGTCAGCTGGGGACGGTATGCCAAAAGCTCTTCCAAACTTAAATGAAAGAAAGTTGCCAGCCGGGGCAGCAGGGTAATATCCGGGTAGGAGGCGCCGGTTTCCCATTTGGACACCGCCGCTTTGGATACCCCCAGATATTCCGCCAGTTCTTCTTGGGTTACTTTTTGTTTGTGGCGGCACTCGCTTAGTACCGCTCCGATCTGCAATTCGTTCATCTTCCCGCCTCCTGCCCTTATTGTAGAGGGGAGGAAGTGAAAATGCAATGGAAAAGAAGTTGATTTTGGTGGAAAAAGTTAACCGACAGGAAATAAGCCGACTTGAAAAAGATCGGTTCATTCCCACAAGAATTTGTCCCTGATAGGCATAAATTCGTACCTGTTCGACAAATTCTGTTGCAACCGAAGATGGAATGTCGTATGCTAGAAAAAATTAGGGTTGGATTTCGCCTATCGCTTTAGCACGCTAAAGAGAGGGAGGCCGCCTTTATGAGAGCATTGGAATAAGGAGCGTGATTGCATGGAAAAGAAGAAAAAGATCGCCATCCTTTGCGCTGCCGCTGCAGTAATCGTAATCGTTGCAGTGGTGCTGTGCATTGTGTTGCTGAATCGTCCGTCTTCTCCCCAGGAAGAAACCGGGCTGACTACCAGCGGCGTTTCCGACGGGGAAATGCTGCAGAATCCCGAAGAAACGGAGCAGCAGGAAGAGGAAACTCCCTTGGAGCCCACCTCTCAGGATACCGGAGAAGCCATTACCGGCACCGGCAGGGAGGAAAGCTACAGCATCCCCATGAGCCGGCTGTACACCTTTACCGATCCGGCAGATATCCGTTTTGATACCCGCTATGTACTGTATGGGGACAGCAGCTGCAACATGGCCCGCGGCTTGAGCAACCAAGGGTATTCGGTAGAAGGCGTCTATGAGATTTTGTACACCTACCAGGGCAAATGTACCGGTGAGTACCAATGTTATGTGATGGACAGCGAGGCGGATGCCATTGGCGCTTACAATTACTTGAGCCAGTATTATTACGGCGAAAATAGCCATTGCGAACGTCACGGCGATGTGGTGTTCATTGTTAACGATGGGGATTACGTCCAGGAAACCTACATTGAATTTTACTACAACCAGAATGCAATTTCCGCTCCCACAGCAGAAGCTTATCTGGGAATGGGCTTTTTCTTCCGGGGTATGAGCACCTATCACGGTTCCGCTTCGGTGCCGGTGTCTTCTTCCGGAACCACCGGTACCCAGTCTGCTGGTCTTGGGGGGACGGTTTCCGGCGGCGCTGTCAATCCCACCCTCCCCTTGGAGCCGGTAGGCACCATGGATGAGCCGTTTTCTTTGAAGATCAGCGATTCTTACACCTTTACCGACCCGGAAGGATTGGATTTTGATGCTCGCTATGTCTTGTACGGCGGCAGCAACTCCAGTGCCGTGACCATTGTCAACCAGCAGGGCTGCCATGTGGCGGAGATGTATGAAATCCTGTATGTAAAGGATGGCCGGGCGGTAGCGGAATATCGGTGTTATCGTGGGGCAGATGAAGCCAGCGCCCAGCAGATGGCGCAGCTGTACAACGCTTCCTGTTATCAGGACGTAGTGGTACTCTACAGCGACCAGGCAGTGCTGGAACAGATGATGGGGTATTACGTTCAGTTTGGCGGCATGAGCGAAGCCACTCCTACCGCTTACCTTCAGTACATGATGGCCAATGAAGGCATGGTGCCCTATCAAGGCACTACCATTCCGGAATCGCCTGCTCCGGAACCCCCGGTGGATCCTGCCCCGGGGGGCGACACGGAAGAGCCCAATCCCGGCGGGGAGGACAAACCTCCGGTGTCCACGGAAGGCATCCAGCTGGGCGATAGCTATGTGTTTACCGACCCGGAAGGGCTGGACTACGACGCCCGGTATGTGCTGTACGGAGACTCTTCTAACCCCTTTGCAGTGCAGAACGGGGCAGAGGAATTTTATGTGATCCTCTATGCCAAAGAAACCGCACCTTTGGGCGAGTATCAGTGCTACGTCATGGGGGATAACGCCAGTGCGGCGGCTTTGGCAGAGAAATTGAGCGGATTTTACGACACCTCTCTCAGCGAGGATAACGTAGTAGTAGTTTTCAATAGCGGAGAGTACGTCCAGCAGACCATAGACCTGTATGTGCAGCTTGGCATGATGTCGGAAGCTACGGTGGAAGCCTACTACAGTGCCATGTACATGCCCTACGGCATGACTTTGACTGAAGATACGGTGTATCCGGAAGCTCCTCAGGAACCGGAAGGCATTCATTTGGGCGACAGCTATGTGTTTACCGACCCGGAAGGGCTGGACTACGACGCCAGGTATGTGCTGTACGGAGATTCCAGCAATCCCTTTGCGGTGCAGAATGGGGCAGAGGAATTCTATGTGATCCTCTACGCCAAAGAGACTGCACCTTTGGGCGAGTATCAATGCTACGTCATGGCGGATGACGCCAGTGCGGCGGCTTTGGCAGAGAAATTGAGCGGATTTTACGACATCTCTCTCAGCAAAGATAATGTAGTTGTAGTTTTCAACAGCGGAGAGTACGTCCAGCAGACCATGGACCTGTATGTGCAGTACGGCATGATGTCGGAAGCTACGGTGGAAGCCTATTACAAAGCTATGTACGTTCCCTACGGCATGACCTTGACCGAAGATACCATTCCTGTCCCGGAGACGGTAGAAATTTCCA
The DNA here is from genome assembly GCA_002305795.1 of Ruminococcaceae bacterium UBA1375. Taxonomy (GTDB): domain Bacteria; phylum Bacillota; class Clostridia; order Oscillospirales; family Ruminococcaceae; genus Egerieicola; species Egerieicola faecalis. Next base: position 52,186 of record DBRF01000017.1, on the reverse strand, counting down.
CTGCCGCCGTCACCCCTTGTTTCAAAGAAGATGAATCCGGGGAAAACTAATTTCCCAAACCTAAAGGAGTAGATTGTATGAAACACTTGAAAAGAACCATGATCCTGCTTTTGGCCGCTGTCATGATGACTGCTTTTGCCGCTTGCAGCAGTAGTCCAGCTTCCACCACCTCCACTGCTTCTTCCGCTTCTTCCGCCCAGGAAAGCGGGGAGGAAAGCACTCCTTCTGATAACAGCGGTGTAGCGGAAGGAACCGCCATTCAGATCACCGACAGCTTTTCCATCTCCGATCCGGAAGGATTGGATTATGACACCCGGTATGTTTACCAGGGAAGCACCGGCTCTACCTTAATCAACAATATGCAGATGTCCGGCTACAACGCCCAGGCCATGTACGAAATCCTTTACGCCAAGGACGGACAGGCTGTAGGCGAATACCAGGTGATTGTGGCTGCTGATGAAGCTGCCGCCACCAGCCTGCTGGACTTTTACCAGTCCCAAGGTCAGACCTTGACCCAGGAGGGCAATGTGATTTACATCTATTCCGATACGGATATGATTCAGGCCATGGTGGCCACCTATTCCGGCATGGGAATGTTCTCCGGCACCTCTGCCCAGGATTATCTGGATTGGATGGCCAGCTACAATGGGTTGGTGGAATATCAGCCGTAAGTGATAGCCCCCAATTCTAAGATGTAACAATTAAAAACTGCGGGGTGCTGAAGTGAAACCACGAAAAAAGAAAGGGAAGGAAAAGGCAGCCAACTGGAAAGAGTTTTGGCAGCTGCTGAAATCGGTACGGATGCCCTGGATTTGGATTTTAGTGGCTTTCCTCTGCAATATGGCTTACAGCGAAGTCAACCTTCTTCTTCCCACCACCACGGCAGGGCTGCTCAGCGGAAGTTTGGATCCACAGGTACTCATTGACGCCATCTGGTTTTATGTGGCCTATACCATTGTGCTTTGCGCCGATACCGCCTTGCGCTGTCCCGCCCAGCATTTTGCGGCCCGAAATGCCAGGCGGACCTTGTGGAAGCGGATGTTGAATATCCGCATGGATTACTACTTTGAAAACAATCCTTCCAACCTGATGAGTACCGTGACCAACGATGCTTCCGAAGCCATGAAGCAGTTGGTGCAGTACATTGTTGGGATCATCCCTGCCATCTACTATGTGGTGCGGGCGTTGTCCACCGTTTCCAGCTACAATGTCTGGCTGATGCTGGCCTTGCTGTTGCTGCTGCCGGTAAAGGTGGCCTATATGATCTTCATCGGCCGCTGCCGCTTCCGGACCCAAAACGGATTGTACCAGCGGATCGGCGGACTCACCGCTTACCTGGCAGAACGGGTGCGGAATCTCAGCTTAATCAAGACCTATACCAGCGAAGAACAGGAGCTGAAAAACGGGGAAGCGGTTGCCAAAGAACTGTTCCAAGCCAATATGCGGGTAACCAAGCTGGAATGCGGCATCTCCGCCTTGTCCACCTTGATCGGTTTGCTGCAAAACATGATCGTTATGGTGTTCGGCGTGCTGCTGCTAAATCAAGGCATGATTACCATGCAGGAATGGGTGGCCTTTTTCATGTACTCCGCCACCATTTCCAACAACTTCGACACCTTAATCAGTTATTGGACTGATCTGAAAACCATCCAGGGTACCCTGGCCCGTGCCGCTCACCTGAACGTGGCGCCGGTGGAAGAAGAAGGGGAAAGCAAGGCCCTTCCTCAAGGCGAGGATATTGTGTTCGATCATGTGTCCTTCTCCTACGGGGATAAAAAGGCATTGGACGATGTTTCCTTCACCATTCCCGCTGGTTCCGCCACCGCCATTGTAGGCCTTTGCGGCAGCGGTAAAACCACCTCCATCAGCCTGATCGAGCGGTTCTACCAACCCGATAGCGGCGAAGTTCGTGTGGGCGGGGTGTCTGTCAGCGACGTGACCCCCAAGGAACTGCGCAAGCGGTTTGGGTATGCCCAGCAGGGAGCGGATATTTTCAGCGGAACGCTGCGGGAAGCTTTGACCTACGGCATCCACCGCCAGGTCAGCGATCAGGAAATCTTGGAAGCCGCCAAACAGTCCGGCTTCTACGATACGATCCAGGCCTGGGATGACGGCTTGGATACCATGATAGCCGCCAACGGCAGTTCTTTGTCCGGCGGACAGCGGCAGCGGCTGGTGCTGACCCGGGAATTTTTACGAAACGGGGAGATCCTGCTGCTGGATGAACCCACTTCCGCCCTGGATGCGGTAGCGGCAAAATCGGTGCAGGACACCATTTATCAGCTTTTCCAAGGGAAAACGAAAGTGATCGTGACCCACGATTTGTCCATGATGGAACAAGCAGACCAGATTGTGGTGCTCAGCGGAGGCGCTGTAGCCGGCTGCGGGACCTATGAAGAATTGAACCAAACCTGTCCTTTGTTCCAAGAATTGGTGGCAACTCAAAAACAAGGAGAGGAGGAAGCGGCATGCTGAAAGCCATTTGGCGGTATACCAAGGTTTTCAAAGGGGTGAAAATGCCCTGGATCCTCCTTTTGATCTTTGTGGCCCTTTCGGTAATCAATACCAATGTGGAAGTGGAATCGGTGACCCTGACCGCCTCCATCATTGACGGCACCCAAAATTCCGTGAACACCGACCTGTTGGTTCGGTATATCGTTTATATCGTCCTTTCCGGGATACTGACCATTGCAACCACCTATATTTCCGGTTTGGCTTACCAGAAGATCAATCTGGGCGTCCGGCTGCGGATGTGGAATAAAATGATGCGGCTGCCCACCCGGTTTTACGATGGGGACAGTGCCAACGGCTTGGTGACCCGTATCACCACCGACGCCGACAGTGCCTGCTACTTTTTCCAGGTGCTCATCGGTATCGGCACCACCATTTATGCCGGTATTGTAGCCTTTTTACAGCTTTACAACTATCAGCCTTCCATGGCTTTTGTGAGCTTGGGGATTATCCCCCTGATGGTAGGGGTGGCCTTGCTGTACGGCTGGCTCACCTACCGCACCGGGGCGGAAACCAGAAACCGGTTGGCCAAAACCATGAGCTATCTGGCAGAACGGGTGACCGGGATGCGGCTGATTAAGTCCTTCTCCACCCAGGAAGAGGAAAACAAAAAGGCGGATCACCTGTTCCGCAAACAGTGCAACGCCGACATTAAACTGAGTTTAACTGCTATGGTGCAGTATGCCGGAATGGAACTGATCGGCTGTATCAGCATTGTCATTGCCTTTGGCTACGGCGGCTATCTGGTCACCACCGGAGAAATGAGCATCGGTAAACTCATTGGGTTCTATTCTCTGTCCAGCTTGTTGTCGGTGCGGGTAGTGGGCTTGTTTACCTACTTTTCTACCCTGGCTCAAAATGCCGGTGTGATGCAGAAAATCGGCACTGTGTTGGAACTGCCTAACGAAAAGTCGGAAGGCCATGAAATGGATGTGGAGGACGCGGACATTCATGTGGATCATGTGAATTTCTCCTACGGCACCCAGCCGGTGCTGAAGGATCTCACCGTGACCATTCCCAAAGGCAAGGTAACCGCTATCATCGGCACCAACGGCGCAGGGAAAACCACCTTATTTAAGCTGTTGGAGCGGATGTATGAGCCGGATAGCGGCGCTATCCGGTTTGGGGACACCGACATTGAAGAATTCAGCCTTCCTTCCTGGCGTAAGAGCTTTGCCATTGTTGCCCAGGATAAGCCTCTTCTTTCCGGCACCGTTCGGGAAAATATCCTGTATGGGGTGGAACGCAAGGTGTCCGAGGAAGAATTGGTGAAGGTGGCCAAGATGGCCAATGCCTACGACTTCATTATGGAAACCCCCGGCGGCTTTGACGCCCAGGTGGGACCCGGAGGAAGCAACTTCTCCGGCGGGCAGCAGCAATGTATCGTTATCGCCCGTGCTATGATGCGTAATCCCGATTACCTGCTGTTGGATGAAGCCACCAGCAACCTGGATGTCAAGAGCGAACAGCTGGTAACGGCGGCGCTGCAAAACCTGATGAAGGGCCGCACCACGGTTCTCATCGCCCACAATTATTCTGCCACCCAGTTTGCCGACCAGGTGATTGTCATGCGGGGCGGACAGATTGAGGACTGCGGCACTCCTCAGGAGCTGATGGAGCGAAGCGAATATTATCAGACTTTTGCACGGAAAGGCGAAAAAGCGTCCTGACCGGCTGAGAAAACGAGGGCTTTTCTATGAATTCAAAACTCACTTGTTGTTTTAACTATCAAACCCTGACCATTCCGGAGGAATTGCGCCGGTGGAAGATCCCTGCGGAGGAAATTGAAAAAGAACTGCATTCTTTAGCAGGAGACCACGCTTCCGATCAACCGGTGGAAAATGAAATCCGGGCCGAAGATTCGGTGCGCTGCCAATGTGTCCGCTGCTCCGATCCTGACTGGCAGGGAAGAACTGTGTTGCTTTATCCCGGCCGGAAGCTGCCGGGAGCGGAACAAGCCGAAGCTGCCGTACTGGGCAAAAAGGCAGGGGATTGTTTCTCCTGCACTTTGGGCTGTGCAGAGATGGAGCTGAAGGTGCTGGAAGCCCTGCGCCGGGTGGAACCTGAAATCGGCCCGGAGCTGATGTGGATTTTGAACATTCCCGGTGTGGAAACGGTGGAGGACTTTTTCCGCTGGTATCACCAGCAGCACGATCCGGAACGCCGTCAAAAAGCCGCATTCGGCATTGTGGGATTCTGGATGAAGGAAACCGCCGACCGCAGTGAATTTTACATCGATCAGCAGGAATGCAGGGAGTGGTGTCTGCTTCGGGGAAGAATGATGTTTCAGTCTCTGCTGGCCGGGGGAATTGACCCCCGCATCCCGGAAGAGGGCTTTGACATCCTCACCGATGAACAGGCCATCGAAAATCTGGCCAAGGAACAGGAGCCTCGTTTCCGTCCCTTTTTGCTGTACCGTTACCTTTGTGAAAAGGACAGCTACCAGGTTACCCAGGAGGAGTATCTGGAAGTCTTAAAACAGGCTGCCGCTCAGCAGGGTTTGACTCTGGAAGAGGCAAAACAGAAATCGGATCTCTCCCTGTATCAGGAAATGAAATATCAAGAGCACGTTTTCTACGCATTGAGCGGGGAAGCGGAAAAGGAATTGGAGGTGTGATCCATGGCTGTGATAGAAGCAACTCCGGAAAATTTCGACCAGCTGGTGCAAACCGAATATGCCATGGTGGATTTTTACGGCGACCACTGCGGCGCCTGCGTTTTTACCGCTCCCTTTTACCGGCAAGCGGCGGACGAAATGGCGTTTGTCAAGTTCATCAAAGTCAACACCTCCGCCTACCCGGAGCTGGGAAAACGGTTTGATGTGGTGGGGCTGCCTACCTTTCTGTATTTCTGCGATGGAAAAGAATCCTTTCGTTCCACCGGCGGAATGGATCTGAAAGGAATTCGGGAGCAGCTTTCTCACCTGCTCTATCCATCCCATAAAGGAGATGACAAACATGGGCCGAATTCGGCTGAATGAAGACCCGGAAGTGGTCAAAACAGTGCGGGAAGGATTGGCTGCCACCGGCGGCTACTGTCCCTGCCGAGTAGAGCGCACCGAGGAATACAAATGTATCTGCCAGGAATTTCGCAAGCAGATTGCTGACCCGGATTTTGAAGGCTATTGCCACTGCATGCTCTACTACAAAGAAAAATGATAACTTCTCTCTCTTTCTTATTTCTCCTGGTCCCGCCGATTTTGCTGCATTACGCTGCGGTCGGCGGGACCTGCCGCAGAAAAGACAAAAAAGAGATTTGACCCAATGGATCAAATCTCTCCAATGAAATTATTCTGGACAACTTTGCTGGAATCGGGTATTCTAAAAAAGAGGGCTTTTACAAAAAGCGGACGCCTAGATGCTCTAACTTTTCCCGAAGGGCCGGATACCGGTTCCGGCTGATGGGAATGATGGAGCCGTCGGCCAGCACCGCCTCGTAAGTCCGCCCGTATTGGCCGCTTCGCACCTGCGCAATTCGGGCGCAGGGAATGAGATAGGATTTGTGACAGCGGAAAAAACCGTAATCTTCCAAGATCAGTTCTAATTCCTCAATGGTGGCGTACACAAATAAGGTCTGTCCGTTGTTGCAGTTGATCTGGCTTTTTCGCTGGTTGCGGAACACATAGGAAATTTCCTGAGGATCCACCAGAATGTAGTCGTTTTTGGAGCGAATGGCGATTTTGCCGGAGGGGACGTCCTGTTTCCGGCCGCTGAGCCGGACAAAGGTCTTTTCCAGCCGCACCACATCAATGGGTTTGGTTAAAAAGTCCAAGGGCTCATAGTCGTAGCTTTCCGCAGCAAAGTTGGCATAACCGGTCAAAAACACATAGGGGAGGCCCTTGTGGTGCTCATCGATATACCGGGCCAGGGAGAAATTTTTGGTGTCCGGCATGTCAATGTCCAGAAAGGCAACCGCCAGCGGCGTAGAATCCAGGATCTGAATGGCTTGGGCGGCGGTGGAAGCGTATAGGATCTGCTGACGGGGCACAAAGTTTTCCAGTACATCCATGGATGCCTGAGCTGCGGCGGACTGATCGTCCACCAGCAGGATTTTTCCGGAAATCATTTATCCAGCCTCCTTTGCCAATACCAGAGGGATTTTGGCCACAAAATGGATGATGTCTCCCTCCATCCGAAAATACACTAAGCCTCCATAGCGGTTGGCAAGAGCCTGAATGGAAGCGATGCCGATGCCCTCGTGGCTGGCTTTTTGGGATTTCCCGTATTGGTACGCTGCCATAGGCTGGGCGCTGGCGGTTTGGTTGGAGACGTGGATCATGCAAAATTCCCCTCGTTTCAAAATGGAAAGATGGATGCCGTAGGATTTGTCTTTTAACTGCCGCGCCTCATCCAATGCGTTTTGCAGCAGATTGCCGATGATTTTATTTGTTTCGTACACGTTGGTGGCAATCTGGGACAGGTCGTTTTCAATGGAGATTTCCAACTTGATCCCCTCCTGCTGGGCCCGGCTGCGGAACGAGAGGATCAGGGAACTGATTGCCGGGTCCGCCAGGGGGAGCAGCTCGTTCATTCCCACGGAGTCTTCGGTCAGGTTTTGCAGGTAGCGCTTACACCCCTCATAGTCTCCCCGGTTGAGCAGGCCGCTGAGGGTCTGGACATGGAAGTTGTAGTCGTGGCGCTGGGAACGGATGGTGCTCATATAGGCGGCCATTTCGCTGCGGTACTGCCGCTCCGAAGAGAGGAGCTGCTGCTCTTTTTGGTGGGAGAGGACCAGGTTAATTAGGTAGAGCCCGCCGATCTGCCAGAAGCAGACCGGAATCAGCATCCATACCGATTGCAGCCCGATCATCCCAGGCAGGGCGCAGGACAGGCCGTAAGCCATAAGCAGCCCGCAAAACTCTTTTTCGTTTTTCGGGAAGACTTTGGCGGAGGTGTCTTCAAACACTTCCAGCCACTGCGTCCCCGGAAACAAGGGGGGACATCCAGTGCCATAAAAGGCTGCATCCCCCCAGCACCAGCACCGTCAAAGCCATGCGGAAGGAAGGGGAAATAGCCGTCCATTCCAGCAAAAATTCAGTGGCGGCTTGCAGACATCCCATGCCGGCGCAGGCGATGGAGACTGCGGCGATGCTTTGGAAGGTGGCATGGGCAAGGGAATTCAGGGCAATGGGCAGATAAAAGATCAGTACCAGCAGGGAAAGAGCTCCGCTGTATCGATCCGCCAGAAAGTAAGCGCCGCAGATGCCCACACAGAGATTCAGTGCACCCTGGATGGCGGACAACAAAAGACAGCGCCTTTTCGGGGTGCCGATCCAGCGAAGAGCAGTCAGACAGGATAATATGGATGCGGCGCAGAGAAACAGGTGTTCTAACACCAACATAGATATCCCTCCCTGAAGTTTTATCTCTTTATTATACCATTTTATTCTCATTGTTGCAAGAAATAGCAGAAACTGCTTTCAATCTTTGCTTTTCTTTGTTCAAATTTCATTTTAGTTTGGAGGAACGCTTATGAATGCAAACCAACATCTCCACGGCTTTGTGCAAAGGTATGCCCAGCCTTTGCCGGAACTCAAGGCCACCCTGCATCGGATGACCTATGAGAAAAACGGGGCGGACCTGGTCTGGCTGGAGCGGGAAGAGGAAAACAAGACCTTTGCCGTTGCCTTTTGCACCATCCCCCAGGATGACACCGGGGTGTTTCATATCCTGGAGCATTCCGTTCTCTGCGGTTCGGAAAAATATCCGGTGAAGGAGCCTTTTGTGAACCTGATTAAAAGTTCCCTGGAAACCTTCCTCAACGCCTTTACCTTTTCGGACAAAACCATGTACCCCCTTTGCTCTCGAAACGATCAGGACTTTCTCAACCTGATGGACGTGTACCTGGATGCCGTATTCCATCCCCTGAGCGTTACCGATCCCCACGCCTTCCGTCAGGAAGGCTGGCACTATGAGCTGGATTCCCCCCAGGGAGAACTGACCTACAACGGCGTGGTGTATAACGAGATGAAGGGGGTTTACGCCGGCTGGGACGCAGTGCTCCAGCGGCAGATGAACGCCTTGCTGTTCCCGGACAACTGCTACGGCTTTGAATCCGGGGGCTATCCGGAAGCCATCCCCAGCTTGACCTATTCCCAGTATCAGGCCAGCCACAAGCGGTTTTACCACCCCTCCAATGCCCGGATCTTCCTGGATGGCAAGGTAGATCTGGATGCGGTATTGGCCAAATTGGACAGCTTCCTTTCCGCCTACGACGCCCTGGAAATAGACACGTCCATTCCGCTGCAAGCTCCGGTGCATCCCAAGGAAGCCACGGCGGTGTATGAGATCGGTGCCCAGGAAAGCGATGAAAATAAGGACATTTTGGCTTTGGGCTGGGTGTTTGGCCGGTTCGATGAGCCGGAAAAAGTTTTGGCTGCTTCTGCTCTGGCCCAAGTGCTTTGCGGCTCCAACGAGGCTCCGCTGAAAAAGGCCCTTTTGGAACAGGGGCTGGCGGAGGACGTGCAGCTCCAGGTTCAGGACGGCATTCAGCAGTGCTTTGCTCAGCTGATCGTTCGGAACACCGATGTCGGGAAGAAAGAACAGATCCTTTCCATCATCCGCCAGGTGCTTGAACAGCAGGCTCAGGGAGGGCTGGATCACAGCCGGATTGCCGCAGTGTTGAATAAATTGGAATTTTCCGCCCGTGCATTGGAGTACGGCCGGATGCCTCAGGGCATTGTGCTGTCTATTAAGAGCCTGGAAAGCTGGCTTTATGGTGGAGATCCGGCGCAAAACCTTCAGTGCGGGGAACAATTTGCCGCACTGCGGGAAAAGCTGGACCAAGGTTGGTTTGAAGAATTTTTGCGCTCCGCCTTTTTGGAAAATCCCCACCAGGCTCAGCTTTGCCTGCTGCCCAGCAAAACCTTGGGAGAGGAAAAGCGGCAGAAAGAAGCCGCCGGATTGGCTGGCATCAAGGCCGGTTGGAGCGAAGAAGAGATCCGGCAGGTGATGGATGACTTCCACGCCTTCCGTACCCGTCAGGCTCAGCCGGATACCCCGGAAGGATTGGCCACTCTGCCGGTACTGACCCTTTCAGACATTCCGGTGGAAATTCCCCCATCCAAGCAGAGGGAAGAAAGGGTGGCGGAACAGCGGGTGCTGCACCAGTGCCTGGAGACCGGGGGCATTGTGTACTTGGATCTGTACTTTGACTTAAAGGATTTGACTTTGGACCAGCTCAGTCAGACAAGCCTGCTGGCATCCCTGCTGGGAGATTTGTCTACTCGCCACCATTCTGCCTTGGAGCTGCGAAATCAGATGGACCGTTATCTGGGCTTTTTCTCTGCCGCAGTCACCGTATTTACCCATCGAGGCACCGGAGAGACTACCCCGTATTTGGTGGTCAGCACCGCCATGCTGGAAAAGTATCAGTGGGAGGCGGCGGCCTTGGTGGAGGAGATTCTCACCGAAACCAGGTTTGATGAAACCCAGCAGTTGAATTTCCTGTTGACCCAGAATCGGATGATGCTGGAACAGCAGATTCAGATGTCCGGCAATGTCTACGCCTCTCAGCGAGCCGCCGGGGCCTTCAGCTCCAAGGGAGCAGTGAAGGAAGCGGTAGGGGGCATCCGGTACCTGAGGTATTTGCAGCAGCAAGACCAGCCGGAGACAGCATCGTCTTCTGAAAAGCTGGCCCAGCTGTTTGAAAAGGTGTTCTCTCGCCGGCGGGTCACTGTGGGGCTCACCGGAAAGTTGGATGAACATTGGCTGGCCGGAATGTTGGAGCAGCTGCCGGATACGCCGGTAGGAAGCTCCGTCCAATATTCCTTGGAGCCCTTGTCCAAGGAAGGATTTGTGATTCCCGCCGGAATCGGCTTTGCCGCCCAGGTGGAAAAGGTAGAACTCCCCAGCTGGGGCAGCGCCCAGGTGGCATCCCAGCTTTTGACCTATGAGTATCTTTGGAACACCGTCCGGGTTCAGGGCGGAGCCTACGGCGTGGGGCTGAGCATAGATTCTTCCGGAGAAGCCCGGTTTTCTTCCTATCGGGATCCCAATGCCAAAGCCACCCTCTCCCGATTCCGGGAAGCCGGGGAAGCCCTGCGTCAGGCAGCCAAGGAAGACCTGACCAATTTCATTATCAGCACCATTGGAAAGAGCCAGCCGGTGCTGACTCCCCATGCCCAGGGAATGTCGGAAGCTGCCGATACCCTTTCCGGCATTACCCACCGAGACCGCCAGCAGCTTCATACCGAGATCCTCACCACTACCCCCCAGCAGCTGGAAGAGCTGGGTCGTCAGCTGGAAGAAGGAGCGGTGCAGGCCGGAATCTGCGTCATCGGAGGGGCGGCGGTGCTGGAAGGCTGCCGGGATGATTTAGACAGTCGGGAGAATTTGCTATGACAGCCCAAACCATTTTAGATCAAAAGGTATATCAGTCCTATCTGGAGGTGCTGAAGCAGGAACTGGTCCCTGTCACGGGATGCACCGAACCCATTGCCATTGCCTACGCCGGTGCCATTGCCCGAAAGACCCTGGGCCGGATGCCGGAACAGGTGGAGTTGACGGTAAGCGGCAACATCATTAAAAATGTAAAAAGCGTGGTGATCCCTCATTCCAACGGCCGGAAAGGGTTGGAAGCGGCGGTGGCGGCGGGGATTTTCTGCGGCAGGCCGGAACTGGAACTGGATGTGCTTTCTCAAACCACTGGGGAGGATTTGGAACAGTTGGACCGGTTTCTGGCCCAACAGCGGGTTACCCTTCGCCAATCGGAGGCGGAGTGCCCCTTTGACATCCAGGTAAAACTATCCGCCGGGGAGGACACCGCTTTTGTGCGGATTATCGGCAGCCACTCCAATGTGGTGCAGGTGCAGAAAAACGGTGTGCCTTTGGTGGATAAGCCCTTTTCCACCAAAGGGGTTTCAGCGGATGAAAACCATAAGCTGCTGAATGTGAAAGACATTGTGACCTTTGCCGACACGGTTAAGCTGGATGATGTCCGGCCGGTTTTGCAGCGCCAGATTGACTATAACATGGCCATTGCTCAGGCGGGGCTGACCCAAAATTACGGGGCAAATATCGGCAAAATCCTTCTTCGCTCCTATGGTAACAGCGTCCATAACCGAGCCAAAGCCTGGGCGGCGGCAGGTTCGGATGCCCGGATGAACGGGTGCGAACTGCCGGTAATCATCAATTCCGGCAGTGGCAACCAGGGAATTACCGCTTCGGTTCCGGTGATTGTTTATGCCAAGGAGTGCGATGTCTCCCAGGAGCAGTTGTACCGGGCGCTGGTGGTGTCCAATCTCACCGCCATTCATCTGAAAACCGGCATCGGCAGCTTGTCTGCTTACTGTGGAGCCACCAGCGCCGGCTGCGGAGCCGGGGCGGGGGTCTGCTACCTTTACGGAGGAAAGTACAAGGAGATTTCCCACACCATTGTCAATGCACTGGCCATCAATTCCGGAATGCTCTGCGATGGGGCCAAGGCCAGCTGTGCCGCAAAAATCGCTTCTGCGGTGGAGGCTGGGCTGCTGGGCATGCAGATGTATCTCCATAACAGCCAGTTTTACGGCGGAGACGGCATTGTGGCCAAAGGGGTGGAAAACACCATCCGCACGGTGAGCACCATCGCCAGAGAGGGCATGCGGGCTACCGACGGAGAGATCATCCGGTTTATGATCGGCAACGCTTCTTTTGCGAAAGACGGGGAAGGGTAAGCAAAACCCCATCAAGACAACAAAAGAAAAAACGGAAAAGCAATGATTTCGCCGGGGAAAACCCTGGCCGGCATGATTTGCTTCATTTGTTTTGCAGCAGACAGGGAAGGTGCAGGCCTTCCCTGTTCCTTTTGCCGCTATGTCCCAAAATCGCCCCACCCCCCTTGATATACTTACGGCTGCAAGGAGGGAAAAACGATGCTTTACTACAAAATTATGGTTCTTTTGATCCAACAGGACAAATCGAAAAGCACTCCGTCCAGGGCTCGTTCCCGGGAAGAGGCCATTGCATTGGCCGAACAGATCGCCACCGAAACCAACGCCATCAATCATTTGCAGTCAGGCCGTTATTTGTTTACCTCCACAACCAGCCGGAAAAAATGGGTTCTCGGCGCAGTCAGCCAAGGCAGATTGGAACAAGACTGGGTGGAGGAATATCTACAGGCTTTGGAATTGGAGTATACCGGCGTCACCACCGAAGAAGTTACCTTTCAAGGGTGGAAAACCCTGCTTTTTTCCGCTCAGCGCAATGACTATGTTGAAGATGACAATGAAATTCTGGAGCAGTTCCAACTGCGTTCTATCAGCCGCAGAGATTTTTTGCTTCAGGAGTTTTTGATCCCACAGGACGAGACGGACTCAGCTTTGCGGGAAGGAGCAAAGCGGCTTTTGTCCACTGCTTTGGAGGAAGAGCTGGAACGAATTTTAAAAGATCCGCCGGAAAAAGCGTTTGCCGGTCATCCGGTTCACTATATCCTGGAAACGGACGATCCAAAGGTCAGGCGGAACATGCTTAAAATTTTGCTCAGGGCCCTTTACAGCCGGGGAAGGCTGTGCAGCCGAAGGGTGACGGCCATCCAGATTGATGACGAACAACAAGATCTGATTCGAAGCTGCGTCGGCGGCGCCATGGTGCTGTCTTGGCCTTCGGAAGAAGAGGAAGATGATTTCGTCCGCAGTTCCGTGGACGATATCCAAAAGGCCATGGAATTGATGCGGGAGTACCAAAGTCAGGTGCTGACGGTGCTCTGCCTGCCCAGAACCTGCCGTAAACAGAAGGACACCTTGCTGAAGTTTGTGGATAACTGCGTGTTTGTGGAAATCCGGGAGGACATGGTTTCCGGCCAGCGGGCTAAACGCTATCTGCGCAGTTTAGCCCAGGAAAAGTGCCAGGGCCCGGACCGCTTGCTGTACCGCAAAGTCAACCAATGCCAGAAGGACTTTCTTCCCGCTGAACTCAACCGGATATTTGAGGATTGGCTGAATGTGCGGCTGCGCACCAAGATCTATCCCCAATACGCCGGGCTGCAAAGTGTGGGCCGGCAGTTGGCGGAGCAAAAGCCCCAGGGGAGCGCTTACGAAAAGCTGCACAACATGATCGGGCTGGATGCCGCAAAAGAGGTCATCGACCGGGCGCTGAATTTTTATAAGGCGCAGAAGTTGTGGAAAGCCAAAGGGTTGCAGGGAAATCAACCCGCCATGCACATGGTGTTCACCGGCAATCCCGGCACGGCGAAAACCACGGTAGCCCGCCTCTTTGCCCAGATTTTGAAGGAAAACGGCGTGTTGTCGGAAGGCCGGCTTTACGAAGTGGGCCGGGCAGACCTGGTGGGGAAGTATGTGGGATGGACTGCCCAGATTGTGAAAAACAAATTTAAGCAGGCCAAGGGGAGCGTGTTGTTTATCGACGAGGCCTATGCTTTGCTGGAGGACCGTTCCGGCCTGTACGGGGACGAAGCCATCAACACCATTGTGCAGGAGATGGAAAATCACCGGGAAGACATGGTGGTGATTTTTGCCGGGTATCCCAAGGAGATGGAAGCGTTTCTGGCCCGCAATCCGGGGCTGCGTTCCCGCATTGCTTTCCACCTGCCCTTTGAAGATTACAGTGCCCGGGAACTGTATCAGATCGCCCGGCTGTTGGCGGAAGAAAAGGGGATGTCCTTTGCCCCGCAAGTGGAGGAAAAGCTAATCCCGATTTTTCAGGATGCGCTGCAAACAGAGGGGTTTGGCAACGGACGGTTTGCCCGGAACCTGGTGGAACAGGCCCAGATGAAACAGGCTGACCGGCTGATGCGCTGCGATTTGGACTGCTTGACCAAAGATGCGGTAACCACTCTGCTGCCGGAGGATTTTGAACCGCCCCAAAAGAAGAAAATCCGGAAACTGCCCATTGGCTTTGCCGTGTAAATTACAGGCGGGAAAGGCAGATTGCACGGAAAGCAGCCGGCAGGGGAGCCAGTCCCTTGTGATGTTATAAAGCAAAAGAAAAACGAATTTAAATTGTCATGTTTACATGGGACATCGTGCGATGATAATTTTGTGGGATTTGTAAGGTGCATATACAATTTTATCGCCTTCACTTAACCATATTGTTGTGGGCTAATGCCTGCTGAGCATAGAAGGGGATAATAACAAAGTATTTGCTATTCGATGGGCGTTGGACTATAATGAAGCTAACAAAAGGATAAGGTTTCTGGGCGGAACCAATTCAATTCCAATGGTTGACTGGATACCGATGTTTTTTGTTGACCAACTGAACCAGCATTCATGGTAAATAGAGTCGTTTAAGCATTTGCTTTTCATTATGAAGAAGGCCAATCCCAATGAATGGAGGAATTTGCAATGGAAGAAAAATTGGTTTTAACGCAGGAATGGGATAAAACCTTTCCCAAAAGCGAAAAAGTTAACCATCGGAAGGTAACCTTCTACAACCGTTACGGAATCACCCTGGCCGCTGATCTCTATGAGCCTAAAGACGCTCAGGGTAAACTGGCTGCCATTGCTGTCTGCGGTCCTTTTGGCGCTGTGAAGGAACAGGCATCCGGCCTTTACGCTCAGATTATGGCGGAACGGGGCTTTTTGACCATCGCCTTTGACCCATCCTTCACCGGAGAAAGCGGCGGACAACCCCGATATATGGCCTCTCCTGACATCAACACCGAAGACTTTCAGGCAGCGGTGGATTTTCTGTCGGTGCAGGACAATGTGGATCCGGAGAAAATTGGTATCATCGGCATCTGTGGCTGGGGCGGCATGGCTCTGAATACGGCGGCAATCGACACTCGGATCAAAGCCACCGTAGCATCCACTATGTACGATATGGCTCGTGTCGGCGCTAAAGGCTATTTTGATGCCGAGGATAGTGAAGAGGCCCGCTACGATAAGAAAGTGGCGTGGAACGCTCAGCGAATTGAAGATTACAAAAACGGCAGCTATGCGTTAGGCGGCGGCGTGGTGGATCCTCTTCCGGAGGACGCCCCCTTTTTTGTGAAAGATTATTACGATTACTATAAGACTCAACGTGGTTACCACCCTCGTTCCTTGAATTCCAACGGTGGTTGGAACACAATCGGATGTATGTCTTTTATAAATCAGCCTATCCTTCAGTACAGCAATGAGATTCGCAGTGCGGTTTTAGTAATCCACGGAGACAAAGCCCATTCCTGTTATTTCAGTAAAGATGCCTTTGCCAACATGGTAAAGGATAACCCCTATAAAGAGAATAAGGAACTGATGCTCATTCCGGGAGCGGTGCACACCGACCTCTATGACCGGACCGACATCATTCCTTTTGATAAGATGGTAGAATTTTTTCACCACGCAATGCAGTAAGCGAATAGTTGCTTAACATAGCAAGCGTTTCTGGGAGTGAACTCTTTTGGAAACGCTTGCTTTGTTTGATTGTGGGGGTAAATTGGAAGGTTGTTATGGGATAAGGGATTTGCATTTTCTCCAAAAAAATGATATACTTATGTCTGTAATTTAGAGAAAAACACAGAAACGGTTTCTGTGATTCAAGAAAGGAACGGTATGATTTCATGAAGCGTGCAAGCGGTATCCTGATGCACATTACCAGCCTGCCGGGAAAGTACGGGATCGGTACCATGGGACAGTCCGCCTATGATTTTGTGGATTTTCTGGAAAAGTCCGGCCAGCGGTACTGGCAGATTCTTCCCATCGGCCCCACCAGCTACGGCAACAGCCCCTATTCCTCCTATTCCACCTTTGCGGGAAATCCCTATCTTATTGATTTGGACCTTCTGGTGGAGGATGGTCTGTTGACCCAGGCGGAGTGTGAAGCCCATCTCTGGGGAGAGGACCCCTGCAAGGTGGATTTCGACGCCATGTACACCGAAAAACTGCCTTTGCTGAAAAAAGCCTTCCTCCGGGACAAGCCGGGCAAGGCCTACGAGAAATTCCTGTCGGAAAACAAGGACTGGGCAGAGGATTACGCCTTATTTATGGCCATTAAACAGGACCAGGAGATGGTGCAGTGGTATGACTGGGAGGACGATCTCCGCCTTCGGGAACCCAAAGCACTGGAAAAGGCCAAAACAGAGCTGAAGGAGGAAATCGACTTCCAGCTTTGGATGCAGTATATTTTCTTTGCTCAGTTTGCCAAGCTGAAAAAGTACGCCAACGCTCACGGCGTCAAACTGTTTGGGGACATCCCCATCTATGTGGCGGGGGACAGCGCCGACACCTGGAGCCACCCGGAGCTGTTCTGCTTTGACGAGGACGGCCGTCCCAGCCTGGTGGCGGGAGTACCCCCGGACTATTTCTCCGAAACCGGCCAGCTGTGGGGCAACCCCTGCTACCGCTGGGAGGAGCACAAGAAAACCGGCTATGCCTGGTGGAATGAGCGGATCCGCCGCGCCTTTTTGACCTACGACGTGATGCGCATCGACCACTTCCGGGGCTTTGACGAATACTGGGCGGTACCGGCAGAAGAAGAAACCGCCATCAACGGGGAGTGGAAGAAGGGCCCCGGTATCCAGTTCTTCCGCCAGCTCCACAAAAAGCTGGGGGACTTGGAAATCATTGCCGAGGATTTAGGGGTGATGACCCCTGGAGTGGAAAAGCTGCTGGCGGATTCCGGCTATCCGGGAATGAAGGTGCTGGAGTTTGCCTTTGACGGTTCTGACAACGCCTTTCTGCCTCACAACCACATCAAAAACTGCGTGGTGTACACCGGCACCCACGACAACGACACCTTAATCGGCTGGCTGAACAGCGCCCCGGAAAAAGAGGTGGAGTATGCCCGGCGGTATTTGAACCTGAGTCGGGAGGAAAGCTATTCCTGGGGCTTTATCCGGGCGGCCTTCCAAAGCGTGGCGGATCTGTGCATCATTCCTATGCAGGACTACCTGCTGCTGGACACCGACTGCCGGATGAACACCCCCAGCACCGTGGGCAATAACTGGGAGTGGCGGATGGAAGAAGGGGCTGCCGACGAAATTTTAAGCGAGGACATTCGGGAGATGGTGGAACTGTACCACCGTTGGGGCTGAACCGGTTTTGCTTCCATGTAAAAAACAGAAAATGAAAAACAGCGGGAAATCCTCAAAAGGGAATCCCGCTGTTTTTGTATCCCGGTTAATCCAGGGCGTAGGTCATCACATAGTCATCCATCACAAAGCCGCCGCCGATGTCGGTTTCCACCGCGTCGGTTTGGACAAAGCCCCAGTGACGGTACACCTCCAGGGAGTGGGTGTTGCCCTTGTTGCAGGTCAGGCGGATAAACCGGTATCCTTTCTTTCGGCACAGGGCGGTCAGTTCTCGGAAGGCCTTTGTGGCATAACCCTTTCCCCGATACTCCTTTTTCAGGTAGAGCTTGCTTAAAAATAAGCCGTCCGCCTCTGGGCAGACCCCGGTGTAGCCCAGTGCTTCTTCCCCCCGGCGAATCTGGTAGTAGGTGTAGCCTTGGCTGCGAATCTGCTCCTTCATGGCGGGCAGGGACTGGAACTTGTCCACCATATATTCCACCTGCTCCGGGGAAATGATGCCGGGGAAGTATTCCCGCCAAATTTCACCGGCCAACCGGGCGGTGTCTGCCAGCAGGGCGGGGGTGTCGGCAGGGACTAAAGAAACGGGGTGCATAAAGATCCTTCTTTCTGTGTAACATAAAAAGTAAGCCTTTTCTTTAGTATAGCACAGATGGAAGGTTTTGTATATTCGTCCTTTTACCCCAACGCCTTTTTGCTTTTGAGCAGTTTGGCAGGTTCTCCGTGGAGGCGTTTGCGCATGATCTTGCAGAGCCCGCTGACCGGCAGGCAGAGCAGTCCCCACAGCACCGAATACACCAGGCAGATCTGCCCCATGAAATGAAACTTAAAGCAGGAGTAATCCCACACGTTCCAATTCTGCCAGCAGTTGACCAAAAGTCCCGCCACAAATTCCACGGCGGTGATCACCCCGCTGCCCAGCACACATTTCATCCCCAGGGACAGTTTGGTGAACTTCCCATACAGATTGTACAGCAGCAGCAGGCAGGTGCCTCCCGCTAAGGCCATGCTCCAGTGGGTGGATTGCCGCCAGATCAGTTCGATCACCGGGTATCCGGCGGCTCCGGTGGCAAAGACGGTGAGCTGTTCTTTGAGTTTTTGCATTCAAATTCCTCCCTCGCTTTCCTAGTATGCCCGAAAAAAGGGAGAAAGTATTGTCAGTTTTCGGAAGACCATGCTATAATAGAATTATTCACACTGCCGGTGTATTTCATGTCCCTTCGACTGGTCAAACAAAAGGGAAATGAATAGGGCGCCATGGCGGAAAGAGGAGGCGGCGGAATTTGCCGAGATTTTTTACCAATCAAATGGAAGGGGACCAGGTTCGGATCACCGGAGCGGACGCGGTACACATCGGGCGCTCTTTGCGGATGAAGCCGGGGGAAGAGCTTACCGTCAGCGATTACGGCGGCACCGACCACCGCTGCACCATTACCCGGATTACCCCGGATGTGGTGGAGCTGACCATATTGGAAAGCATGCCCAATGAAAGCGAGCCCACCGTAAAGGTGACCTTATACCAAGCCCTGCCCAAAGGGGACAAGCTGGAGAGCATCCTGCAAAAGTCTGTGGAGCTGGGGGTAAGCCGGATTGTGCCGGTGCTGACCATCCGCTGCATTTCCCGGCCGGACAGCAAGTCTATGGCAAAAAAATTACAGCGATATGAAAAGATTGTTCTGTCCGCCGCCAAACAATGCGGCCGGGGGATTCTGCCCCAGGTTTCCCCATTGATGAGTTTTGACCAGGCTGCCCAAGAGCTGGCCCGGCATGAGACTCCCATCTTCTGCTACGAGCAGGGCGGCGCACCTCTAACCACTTTGGTGGGGCCCAAGACCAGGGACGTGGGGCTGCTCATCGGGGCGGAAGGCGGGTTTGACCCCGCTGAGGCCGAGACGCTGGCCCGGCTGGGCGTGCCCCGGGCCGGTTTGGGCAAACGGATCCTTCGCTGTGAAACTGCACCCATTGCCGCACTGGCGGCGATTATGCTGCTTACCGGGAATTTGGAATAATTCTGCAGTTTGCACAGAAACTAAGAACGGAATTTGAACATTGTAAAATTTATCCCCAAAACCCTTGTACCTGGGAGAATTTTTCGCTATAATACAGGTATAGAGAGTTTCACAGAAAGGAGGACTCATAAAATGCAAAAGAAAAATTGGCTGACTATCGCTGCTCTGGCCACTGCGGTGGCCGGCGCCATCGTGGCAATCGTGGCTTTCATGAAGCGCAAAGGCAAGAAGATCAACGACGAGTTGGATTTCGATGATTCCACCTACTACGATGACGATATGGAAGGTGAAATCGGCGTGCCGGATGATGATTTGGACGAAGCGGAAGAAGAAATCACCAAAGCGCCGGAAGATCGGATTGCGGACATGAATCAGGATGACGAAACCGTCTGATTGAAATCTGCAAATTTTGTGCAAACAAACAAAAAGCAGCACTCCGGCATTTGGGGTGTTGCTTTTTTGCGCAGACAGTGGTATACTAATTGAGCGTTCCAAAAAAGGAATAAGATATCGCGAGGTGGAGCAGCTGGTAGCTCGTCGGGCTCATAACCCGAAGGTCGCTGGTTCAAATCCGGCCCTCGCAACCAGTAGAAAGGCTTTTAGAGAAATCTAGAAGCCTTTCTTTTTTGCAATTTAAGCTGTGGGCATGACCTGTGGTTCAAAAAATTGATTGGAACCCGGCAAATAAGACGGTTTCTTCTTGCAGAATTGAAATGGGTTTTCCAATCGTAAATACAGGCAGGAGACCGTTGAAAGGAAACAATACCGGCAGGTTGGCGCATATGAAACGAAACTGCAAGTGCCATATCACTTTTGCTGTAAAATCCAAAAGAGGAGTTATCTACTTTTAAATTGGGCATGGCGCTCCTGCAAAATAAATATTTGGATATTTTTCCACTCCTATGGCATAATATGACCTTCTCTGGTATAATGGAAGCAGTTTTCACCGGAAAGCAAATCCTATGTCATCTTTTCGCGTATTTTGCTGCAACAAAATACGGAGTGAAGTCAAAAAGGAGGAAGTGTTTTGAAATATCGTTGGATGAAACGCGCCCTGGGTGGTATTTTGTCCGCTGTGCTGGCAATTTCAGCTTTGCCGGTATCTGCTGTGGAAATTGGGACGGATACTGCCGGAACCCAAATGAAAATCAGCCCCTTGGCGGCGGGTTTTGATGAAAGTCAACTGAATCCGGAATACCTGGAGTGGCTGGAAAACGGCAAAGAAGGCGCCGCACCCTCTATGCAGGATTTTTCCTATCTGGCAGAAAGCTACGCCCGCCTGCATACTGCCCGGAATGCCGCCTTGCTGCCGGCAGAATACGATCTGCGGGATTACGGCCGGGTGACCCCGGTGATTAACCAGGGAACCTTAAACCTGTGTTGGGCGGTAGCCGCCAGCGACGCTACAGCCGGCACCCTGCTGGAGCAGTTCCCCCAGATGGCTTTTTCTGCCACGCACACTGCTTGGTTTTCCAAGCTGGGGGCGGAGGAATACGAATATTTCCAACAGGACTCCCCCTATGACTACGGCGGAACCGATGGGACCGTGGTGGGCAGCTGGGCGGCTTGGAAAGGCCCTGTGGCTACCGATCTGGCTCCCAATGAAGTGCTGTCCGACGATCCTGAGGTTTACGAGGAAAGCGACCGCTGGCAGGCAGACTACCATTTGCAGGATGCCTATTATCTGCCGTTCGGGCTTACTTACAGCAATGTTTTGCAGATTTCCCAGGAGCTTACCAAGCAGCTTTTAATGGAGGAAGGCCCCTTAACCACCAGTTACTATACCGGTGATATGAATGCGTATCGGGCGGACACCTATGCCTGGTACAATGACGAATACCACTATGCGGACCATACCGTGGTGCTGGTGGGCTGGGATGACGATTATCCCAAGGAGAACTTTGCGGAAGGCAAGCAGCCGGAACAAGACGGAGCCTGGCTGGTACAAAACAGCTGGGGAACCGGTTGGGGAGACGACGGGTATTTTTGGATTTCCTATGAGGATGCCAGCCTTGAAAGCGGCCCTACCTATCGCTTGGAGGAAGCGGACAATTACGCTGCCAATTATCAGTATGACACCATTGGCTGGTGTTTGTCCTTCAATACTCTGGAAGAAGGAGAGGAGGATTTAGAACAGGCCAGGAACATCACTGCGGCGAATATTTTTACTGCCCAAGGAGAGGAGCAGCTGGAAGCGGTTTCCTTTTACACTACCGATGCCAAAACCAAGTACACCGTCTCCATCTACACCGGAGTGGAGGAGGGACAGCCACAGTCCGGCGTTTTGCAGACGGAGCAGTCCGGAACAGAGCCTTATGGAGGTTACCATACCATTGAGTTGGAGCAACCGGTGAAGCTCAACCAGGGGGAACGGTTCAGTATCGTGGTGTCCTTGGAAAACCCCATTTATGAGTATCCTTTGGCCATCGAAGCCTATGGCAAGTCTTCTCCGGAGGACGTTCCCCAATATATGGGCAACGGTGGGGAAAGCTATGTATGGATGGAAGACGGATGGGAAGACGTGACAGGTTATGTGAGCGATTCCCTATACATCACCAACGTCTGCATCAAGGGCTTTACCAATCCCCTGCCTCAATCCGGGGAAGCGGTGTCTACGGTCCGGTTCTCTGAGATGGAAGGGCCGTTGGCGGATGGAACCCAGCTGGCTTTGTCTGCCAACGGAGTGGATGAGATTTATTATTCTGTGGACGGTTCGGACTATCAGCTTTACACCCAGCCGTTGAGTTTGGATTTGGCAGAAGATGGAGCAAGCCGCACTGTCTCCGCCTATGCTGTGAGCAATGGAAACACAGGCAACCTTGTGGAAAAGACCTATACCAAAGCTGCCGCCCAGCTGACTGATTTGGCTTTGCAGGCAAACGGACAGATCACCCATTTTGAGACGAACGGCTTCACTGCCCAAAAGGTGGTACTGCCAGAAGAAACAGAGAGCATTCAGGTGATGGCCCAAAGTTGCGATACCATCTATGTCAATGGAAGGGAACTGTCTTCTTCCGATTGGAGCGAGGAGATTGCCCTGGCTCCCGGAGAAACCACGACCCTTGCTGTCACAGTGGAAGGCGATGGAAAAACCTCTACCACCTACACCTTTTTGCTGTACCGCAGTGTACTGAACTTTGACTACCAAGGAGAAACCATTCGGTTTGACGAAGCCAAATATCAGGTAGAGGACATGCAGGGCAATCCCATTCATTCCGGAGACTCCATTACCCATCTGATTGCAGAAGAGGAAAACACGTTGGTGACGGTGACTACGACAGAGGGGAAGAGAATCGAGGACTATATTCCTGGTCGGATGGTGATGAAGCTAAACGGCATCAACTATTATAGTGAAAGCACCATGGACGCCTTTTCGGAAGCTTGTTGGTACAGCTTGTCTCCGGATATGTCCGATGCTGTTTTGTGCAATGGAGGCAGTATTTTCCTGACGCCGGGTGTGGATATTTACATCCAGCGCAGAGCGGATGACACCCAATTTTCCAGTGCCGTCTATCATCTTTCGGTGCCGGACCGTCCTCCTACGCCGGAGGTAAAAGTGGCGGAAACCACCCAGACCACCATTACGATGGAAGGCGGGCCGGGAGTTTGGTATTCTGCAAATGGTGGACAAAATTGGCAGGAGTCTCCGGTGTTCACCGGCTTGACGCCGGGTGAGATCTACCGCATTGGAGCGTATCTGCCTGCTACTCCTACCTCGTTTGCTTCAGAGATCGCGGTGCTGACGGTGCAAACCACCGCATCTTCGGAAATGCCGGTGACGCCCGATGACCCGGAAGAGACTCCCGATAATCCGGAACAGGAACCGGAAAACACTCCGGAATCACCTTCTTCTGAAGTCCCGGAAACGGATGGTGCCCAAGCGGAACTGCCGGACAAGGCTCAGCCCTCTCCCACCACCGGGGAGGAAACCAACCTGCCGGTTTGGATGGCGGTGCTGCTGCTTAGCGGCAGCGGACTGACGCTTCTCCTTTGGAAGAAGAAAAAACAAAGATAAGCAAAGAAAACTGGTATCGCTCATCGGATGGCAGTGGAAAGGCGGGGTTTGATGTACGGCGCAGTCTACGGAGATGTGATTGGCTCTTATTACGAGCTGCACCCCACCAAAGATTATCATTTTCCCTTGCAGCCGCAAAGCACCTTCACCGATGACACGGTGCTGACGGTGGCGGTGTGCGACACCCTGCTGGCCAATCCCCGGCCCATCGGCCCCTTGGGGGTTCGTCGCCGTGGGGAGGAATACGCTGCCCGGTACCGGCAGTATTACCACCGCTTTCCTAACGCCGGGTTCGGACAGCTGTTTGCCGCTTGGGCCGGAGAATCTGAATCCCAGCGCCGCCAGCACAGCTACGGCAATGGCGCCGCCATGCGGGTGGTTCCTCTGGGGTATGCCTGCCAGAGTTTGAAACAGGTATTACAAGAAGTAACAGCAAGCTGCTATTTTACCCATTGTCATAAAGAGGCCATCCGTGGCGCGCAGGCGGTAGCGGGTTCGGTGTTTTTGGCTTGGCATGGGCACAGTAAGGAAGAAATCCGCTGGTTTGTGGAAAAGAGATGTCGCTTTGACCTTTCCATCCCTTTGGCGCAGCTTCGCCCAAGCTATCGGTTTGACAGCCGCACCCGCTGTAGCGTCCCGCCCGCCATTTCCGCCTTTTTGGAGAGCAGGGATTACGAAAGCGCCCTCCGCTTGGCGGTTTCTTTGGGCGGGGACGCCGACACCATGGCCTGCATTGCGGGAGGCATTGCCCAAGCCTATTACCGCCGCATTCCCAAAGAGCTGCGGGATTTCTGCCACCCTCGTGTGGACAGCGGACTGCGCCGGGTGGCGGATGAATTTTGCCGCCGGTATTGTCCAAAATTGCTTGATATATAAAGAAAGCCATCCCACCCTCCGTTTTGGAGTCTGCGGGATGGTTTTTCTCATTTCAGCGGTGTTATCGCCGCACGGCGTTGTCCTGGAACCGGAAAATGGTTGGATGGTGCCGGGATTGGGTAAACTCAAATTGGATGCCGTCGCTGTTGTAGGTCTGGTTGCTCACTACCGCCAGGCAGTTGTAATCCCCCATATCCAGCCATTTCTGGTCCAGCTCCGTCATCTTTTCGACGGTGATGGTGCGCTTACTGGTGACGATGGACATCCCCAGCTTGTTCTCCAAATACTGGTAAATGGAGCCTTGGGCGATTTTGGCGGTTAATTGGGGCATACAATCTTTGCGGAAGTAGCTGACATTGAAAATCATAGGTTTGTCGCTGACAGTGTGGATGCGCTGGAGGTGGAACAATTCCGTTCCTGCCTGAAAGCCGGTGAATTTGGCAATTTCCTGGTCAGCCTGTACTTCCTCAAACAGGATCACCTTGGTGTCGCTTTTGCGGCCGGTACGTTTGGCGGATTCTCGGAACGATTCGATGACCCCCATAGAATAAGAAACCGGCTCCATGGGGTGGTAAATGTTGTACACTCCTAAGCCCTGCCGGCTTTGGACATACCCTTCCCGCACCAGTTCCGCCATGGCCCGACGCAAGGTGTTTCTGGAACAGTGGAACTGGCCGATGAGGGTATTTTCTGAAGGAAGAAGCTGTCCCGCCGGATATTCCCCTTTTTCGATCCGGCGTTTCAGTACCTGGTGGATGCGGGTGTATTTTTCTTGGGGCATGCCGTTTCCTCCCATAAAGGTAAACAAGTAATACACTTTAACTTTATCACCTGTTTAATCAAGTGTCAACCATTTTTTGATGAATATATTGCACAAAATAAGGCTGGATTATTTAGTGATTCGGCGCATTGACTTGTTCAAACAAGGGTGGTAATATGCTTGTATAAACAAGTGGGGGGAGAGCGCCCTGCAAATCAAAATAGGAGGACTTGTACCATGGCAAAGTACCAACAAGATGTACGCCAATTATTGGATGCTATCGGCGGCAAAGAGAACATCCAGGCAGTGTCTCACTGCATGACCCGGATGCGCTTTGTGCTGGTGGATACCAAGAAGGCGGACACCAAGCAGATCGAAGGCATCCCGTCGGTAAAGGGAACTTTTACCCAGGCTGGCCAGTTCCAGGTAATCATCGGCAACGATGTGGCAAACTTCTATAAAGAATTTACCTCTTACGCCGGGGTGGAAGGGGTCAGCAAGGAAGCAGCCAAGAGCGCGGCCAAGAGCAACCAAAATGTGGTTCAACGGATTATGGGAGCGCTGGGCGAAATTTTTGCGCCCCTGATTCCTGCCCTGATTGCCGGCGGCTTGGTGCTGGCATTTCGGAACATCATCGGTGAAATCCACTTCTTCAACGACGGGACTCAGAGCCTGGCGGATATCTCCCAGTTCTGGGGCGGTATGTACCAATTCCTGTGGCTGATCGGCGAAGCGGTGTTCCATCTGCTGCCGGTAGGCATCATCTGGTCCATCACCAAAAAGATGGGTACCACCCAGATTTTGGGCATTGTTTTGGGCTTGACCCTGGTGTCCTCCCAGCTGCTCAACGGCTTTGATGTGGCAAGCGCCACGGAAATCCCGGTTTGGGACTTTGGCTTTATCCAGGTGGAAATGATCGGCTATCAGGGCCAGGTCATTGCCGCAATGATGGCCGGTTTTGTGCTGGTGGGCTTGGAAAAATTCTTCCGGAAGATCTGCCCCCAGATTATCAGTATGATTGTGGTGCCCTTCTTCTCTTTGGTGCTGGCGGTTATTATCGCCCACACCATCGTAGGCCCCATCGGCTGGTGGATCGGCGACGGCATTGCCAACCTGGTTCAGATGGGCTTAACCTCCAATGTGCGGTGGCTGTTTGCCGCCATCTTCGGCTTGCTGTATGCTCCGCTGGTGATGACCGGCCTGCACCATATGACCAACGCCATCGACACCACTTTGGCTAACACCACCGGCGGCACTATCCTCTGGCCCATGATTGCCCTGTCCAACATTGCCCAGGGTTCTGCGGTTCTGGCCATGAGCATCCTTCAGCGGAAAAATAAGCGTGCTCAGCAGGTGAATATTCCTGCCTGCGTGTCCTGTTACCTGGGTGTCACTGAACCGGCATTGTTCGGTGTCAACCTGAAATACGGGTTCCCCTGATTTGCGGTATGATCGGTTCCTGCGTGGCGGCCATCATTTCCGTTGGCTGTGGGGTGGAGGCTTACTCCATCGGCGTAGGCGGTCTGCCCGGCATCCTCTCCATTAAACCCCAATTCTATCTCTTCTTCATTCTGGCCATGGTGGCGGCTATTGTCATCCCCTTCCTGCTGACTCTGTTGGTAGGCAGCCGGAAACTGAAAAAGGAAGACCGGGGCCTGGTGGAAGCGGAAGGCGAAGCCATGGCAGATGCCGCTCTCACTGAAGGCACTGGGGAAACTGCGAATGCGTCTGCCTCTGTTGCGGTTGCTGACGATCAGCCCGGCGAACTGAAAGCGCCTTTGTCCGGCAAAGTGATCCCCTATACGGACATTCCCGATCAGGTGTTCTCCGAAGGCATTTTGGGAGAAGGAGTAGGCATTGATCCTACCGGCAATCAGGTGGTGGCTCCTGCCGACGCTACCGTTTCTTCCGTCATTCCCGACAGCTGCCACGCTGTGGGCCTACAGCTGGACAACGGCATGGAACTGCTGATCCATGTGGGCATCGACACGGTCTCCATGCACGGCGACGGCTTTACCCTCCATGTTAACGAAGGGGATAAGGTAAAACTGGGTGACCCGCTGATTACCTTTGACGCAGAGAAGATCCGCAATGCGGGACATCCCGCCATCACCGCTTTTTTGGTCAGTGAACCCGCCGGCAAGACTTTGGAATTTGAAACCGGCATCGACGCCAGGGAAGCAGACACGGTGGTCATTCGTTACCAATAAGGTAAGGAGGGAGTTTCATGAGCGATTTCCGAAACAAGGTAGTTTATCAAATCTATCCCAAATCCTTTTTGGACACCAACGGGGACGGTTTGGGGGAACTGCGGGGGGTGATCCAAAAGCTGGACTACCTGAAAGACCTGGGGGTGGATTACCTCTGGCTCACCCCCTTCTATCCTTCCCCCCAAAATGATAACGGCTACGACGTGGCGGATTACCGGGCGGTGGACCCCCGGTACGGCACCATGGAGGATTTGGAGGAACTGATTCGCCAGGCAGACCGTCGGGGTATCGGCCTGATGCTGGATATGGTGTTCAACCACACTTCCACCGACCACGAATGGTTCCAGCGGGCGATGGCGGGAGACCCGGTGTACAAGGACTACTATATCTTCCGCAAAGGCAAGCCCGACGGCGCTCCCCCCACCAACTGGGAAAGCAAGTTCGGGGGAAACGCTTGGGAGTATGTTCCTAAATTTGACGAATACTATCTCCATCTGTATGACGTCAGCCAGGCAGACCTGAACTGGGAAAACCCCAAGGTGCGGCAGGAAGTCCAGGATATTCTCAAGTTCTGGATGGAGAAAGGGGTGAAGGGATTCCGGTTTGATGTCGTCAACCTCATCAGCAAAGGGAGTTATGAGGACGATGATCAGGGGGACGGACGGCGGTTCTACACCGACGGCCCCAAAATCCACCAGTATTTGGAGGAAATGTGCAGCAATACCTTCGGCAAGGACCCGGGATTCATTACCGTGGGGGAGATGTCTTCCACTTCCATGGAACACTGCTTCCAGTACGCCGGGGCAGACAGCGGCGAGTTGAGCATGGTGTTTTCCTTCCACCACCTGAAGGTGGACTTTATGGGCAACGAAAAGTGGGTGCTGGTGCCTGCGGATTTCAAAAAGCTCAAGGACATCCTTTTCTCCTGGCAGCAGGGGATGAGCGACCACAACGCCTGGAACGCAGTGTTCTGGTGCAATCACGACCAGCCCCGGGTAGTGAGCCGGTTTGGCGATGAGGGAGAGTACTGGAAACAGTCCGCCAAAATGCTGGCCGGGGTGATTCACGGCCTGCGGGGTACCCCCTATGTGTACCAGGGGGAAGAGCTGGGCATGACCAACGCCGGGTTTACCAGCCTGAACCAGTACCGGGATGTGGAAAGCATCAACCACTTCCAGATCCTCCGGGACAAGGGCATGAGTGAGGAGGCGGCCTACTGCATCCTCAAGACCCATTCCCGGGACAATGCCCGCACCCCAATGCAGTGGGATACCAGTGAAAATGCCGGCTTCTCTTCCGGCACGCCCTGGATTTCGGTGAATCCCAACTACACCCGCATCAACGCCCAGTCTCAGGTAAGCGATCCGGATTCCATCTTTTCTTACTACAAGGCGCTCATCCGGCTGCGCAAAGAGTATCCGGTGATTGCTCAGGGGGATTTTGCCCCCGTGGACCCGGCCCATCCTCAGGTGCTGGCCTACCGGCGCAGCTTGGAGGGCACTCAGCTTTACTGCATCAACAATTTCTACCGGAAGCCCTGCCGTTGGCACTGCCCGGAATCTTTGGAAGGCTGCCGGGTGTTGCTTTCCAACTATCCCGATCCCAAACCCGGCCAGGAAATGGAACTGCGGCCTTACGAATCCATGATATTGATTCGTGAAGCCAAATAATAAAACAGTATTTTAGAAAGGAACGATAGTCATGAAAGAATTCAGCTACACCATCACCGATCCGGTGGGCATCCACGCCCGTCCTGCCGGCCTGCTGGCCAAAGCGGCCAAGGCCTACCAAAGCATCGTCACCCTGTATAAAGGGGAAAAATCCGCCAATGTCACCCGCTTGATGGCGGTGATGGGTCTGGGCGTCAAGTGCGGCGACACCGTGAAGGTAACTGCCGAAGGCGCAGATGAAGACATTGCCATTGCAGAAATGGAAACTTTCTTCAAAGAAAACCTTTGATTTCTCTTTGAGAATCCGTTAGAATTGTATTGGGAAAGCGGCAGGCT
This sequence comes from Ruminococcaceae bacterium UBA1375, assembly GCA_002305795.1. GTDB lineage: Bacteria > Bacillota > Clostridia > Oscillospirales > Ruminococcaceae > Egerieicola > Egerieicola faecalis. Next base: position 22,856 of record DBRF01000017.1, on the reverse strand, counting down.
GACTGCCGCTTTCCGGCTAACTAATGGATTTTAAAATTGCAGTCAAGAAACGTCTTGTAGAACAGGAGGAACGAATCATGGCATATTGTTTGGGCATTGATTTAGGCGGCACTCACATGGCCGCTGCTTTGGTGGACCCTGAACATGGATTTACCCTTTCTCATCGCATCACCCGCCCCACAGTGGTAACGGGAAATCCGGAGGATTTGGTGCAGCAGATTGCGCAGCTGGGAAAAACCTGCTTGGAGCAGGCCTGTGTCAAGCCGGAAGAATTGGACAGTATGGGCATTGGGTCCCCGGGGGTGGCCAATTCCGAAACAGGCTCCATTGACAACGCCCATAATCTGGGGGTGGATTCCTTGCCTCTGACCAAAGCGTTGGAAGAAGCCTTCGGTGTGCCGGTGGGATTGGTCAATGACGCCAATGCCGCGGCCTGCGGGGAATACCTGGCCGGCGCCGGGGCAGGGTGCCGCTCTTTGGTGGCGGTCACTCTGGGTACCGGTGTAGGCGGGGGCATTATCCTGGACGGCAGACTGCTTACCGGCCGGAATTATGCCGCTGGGGAAATTGGACACATGGTGTTGATTCAAGATGGAGAACCCTGCACCTGCGGTCAGAAAGGCTGCTTGGAAGCCTACGCTTCCGCTACGGCCCTGATCCGCCAGACCCGCCGGGCCATGGAAGCTCATCCGGAAAGCGCCATGTGGAAGCTCTGCCCCAGCTTGGAGAAGGTCAACGGCATTTTGGCCTTTGATGCCGCACGGGAAGGGGACCCCGCCGGCAAGGAAGTGCTGGACGGTTACATCCGCCATTTGGCCTGGGGGATTATCAGCCTGATTAACCTGCTGGACCCGGAGGTGGTCTGCATCGGGGGCGGCATTTCCGGATCCGGAGACGAGCTGCTGCTGCCGCTGCGGGCACAGGTGTACCCCCATGTGTTTGCCCAAAACGCCCTGCACCCGACTAGAGTAGAATTGGCGAAACTAGGCAATAACGCCGGATTGATCGGCGCTGCCTGCATTCGCTGGATGGAACATGGATCTCATTAAGGGATTGTCAAAAGATTTTGGCAAATTACACAAATATGAAAAAGGTTTCTTGCCTAAAATACCAAAAATCGAACTAGTCGTTGACTATACCTGCAAAAAATTGTATACTATTTTATAAAGACGGTGCGCCGCAAGGCCATGCGTTCAAAAGAAGAAAAAATCAATTTAAGGAGGTTTTTTCATGAAAATGAAAAAATTGCTTGCAGGTGTAATGTCGGCAGCGATGGTAGCTACTATGATTCCTGCAAGTATGGCGTTTAGCGTCAGCGCAGCGCCGGAAGACAGCTTAGTGGCAAGCTATGATCTGACGACGGACACCGGCCGGGAAGGCTGGGTTGCCGGAGGAGTAGCGGCAGGAAACATTACCACCGATGAAAACGGCGTTACTTTCAACGACGGTTATGTTGAGCAGAATCAAAGTTATTCCATTACCAATCCTTTGAATGGAAAGGCTGCGGAAGGATTTTCGGTTGCTTTGACTGTGACCGTACCTGCCGGCGCTTATGTAAATGCATATGAGAGTATGTTCAACTTCAATGGAACTGCCGCTCAAACGAATGCCGTTTTTAATATCAGCGGCAACGGCGGTGGAGCCCATTACAATGACTGGGCTGCAAATTATTGGGATATTACCAGCGGCGCAGCCGTGGATTTGAGTCAGGGCAGCATTTTCGTGCTGACTGTGGATGCTGAAGATAACATCACTTTGTACAGCAATGGCGAAGTGGTAAATACTTTCAATTCCAGCAGTGTTTCTCATACCGGCACCCCTGGTACGGTAGCTGATTTGGTAAACGGCATGAGTAACTTTTCTTTAGGCGCTGCTCCCGCTCTGTGGGGTCAACCTGCCATGACCGTTTCCGCTGTTTCTTTCTACAGCTCCACTCTTTCTGCCGAAGATGTGGCTTCTCTGGGCGCTTATGAACCCCCTGTGGTAGAGCCCGACGCCATCACCGCTTCTGTGGTGGATACCACCGCTGCGGAAAGCTATGATGTAGGCGACACCTTTACTGTGGATGTGACCGCAGCCGGCAATGTGGATCTGGGCGGCTATCAGTTCACCCTGAAGTATGACAATACCGTGCTGGAGCCGGTTCTGCCCGACGACAGCAGCGATCCTGATGTAACAGTGAGCAATGACGGCGAAAACGGCATTGTGGCGTTGAAGGTAGATCTGAACGGTGAAAACACCATGGTTTTGGGCGAAGAAGCAATCACCCTGTTTTCTCTGGATTTTGAAGTAATTGCGGCTCCGGAAGCAGGAAGCACCGAACTGACTCTGGCTGATACCGTTTTTGCTTACTACGATGCCAGCGGCGCTGTGCAGGCTTATGATCTGGTACCCACCCTCAACGACTGCACCGTGGCTATTGCCGGGACAGTGACCTACAGTCCCTACGATTACAACACCGACGGCAATGTGGACGTGAACGATCTGATGGCTTTGGCCCAGATGATCGTCAACGAAGACACCTTTGAAGACGCCAGCTTCACCTACGATGTGAACGAAGACACCACTGTGGACGTTCTGGACGTGATGACTCTGGCTCAGATGATCGTAAACGAGGAAGTATAATCTCCCTGTTTTATTCCCCCATTCCCCCTTTGAGAAAAAACAGCGTCTCGTGTGTGCGGGACGCTGTTTTTCGTAACTTCCTGCCGTGAACTGGTAAGATAAAAGAAAGAACAGCCCTTGGCGGGTGTATGTCAGAAAGCAAAAGGAGTGATTACAATGAAAAAATTAGGATTTGGCTTGATGCGTCTGCCTCAAATCGGAGAAGGGGCATCTGCTAAAATTGACTTTGAAACGGTGTGCGCCATGGTGGACCGGTTTTTGGAACAGGGCTTTACTTATTTTGATACCGCCTATATGTACATGGAATATCAAAGCGAAGAGATTCTGCGCCGGGCCGTGGTGGAGCGGCACCCACGGGACAGCTTCACCGTGGCGGATAAAATGCCCACCATGTTTTTGAAAAAGAAGGAAGATCTGCCTCGGATCTTTCAGGAGCAGCAGCAAAAGTGCGGGGTGGATTACTTTGACTATTATCTGCTTCACAGCCTGAATACCGAACACTACCACATTGCGGAAAAACTGGGCGCCTTTGAATTTGTGTCCGAGATGAAACGCCAGGGCAAGGTGAAGCAAATGGGTTTTTCCTTCCACGATACCGCCGATGTGCTGGATACCATTTTGACCCAGCACCCGGAGGTGGATTTTGTGCAGCTGCAAATCAACTACCTGGACTGGGACAGCGAAAAAATTCAATCCCGGCTTTGCTATGAAACGGCGGTGCGCCACCACAAGCCGGTGATTGTGATGGAGCCGGTGAAGGGGGGCAGTTTGGCCAAGGTGCCCCAAGAAGCGGAGCTGCTGCTGCGCCATGCCAATCCCAACGCCAGCGTTTCTTCCTGGGCTATCCGCTATGCAGCCAGCCTGGACCAGGTGATGATGGTGCTCAGCGGCATGAGCACGGTGGAACAGCTGGAAGACAACACCGGTTATATGAAGGACTTCCAACCCCTGACTCCGGAAGAAGAAAACCTGGTGGAGCAGGTAAAGGGCATTATTCAGGACTCCATTGCCATTCCCTGCACCGGCTGCGAGTACTGCACCGACGGATGTCCCCAGGAGATTCCCATCCCCCAGTGTTTTGCCCGGTACAATGAATATAAGCAGCACCCCTCCCAGGGCCTTTCTCTGGAAGGACTGCCCGGCGGCAATCCCATTGACTGCATCGAATGCGGCCAGTGCGAGAGCATCTGTCCCCAGCATCTGCCCATTATCTCTCTGCTGAAACAGGTGGAGCAAGCAGCGGACTAACTTTGACGGATGGAAAGGAAGGGCAACTGATGAAAACCTCTTTGCTGCATCTTCATGCGCCGGATCACTGGGTCAATGACCCCAACGGCTTTTTGTACTACCGAGGCCAGTACCACCTGTTTTATCAATATTTCCCCTATGCCGCCGCTTGGGGCACCATGCACTGGGGCCATGCGGTGAGCCGGGATTTGGTGCATTGGCAACACCAGGTCCTGGCGTTGTTCCCCACCATCCGGGAAGATCAAAACGGCTGCTTTTCCGGCAGTGCCGTGGAGCAGAATGGGGAAATGGTGCTGTTTTATACCGGGGTGCGGTACCTTACCCCCAACCCCCGGAACATCCACGTCAGCCTGGACGGGAAAATGGAGTCCAACCAGCTTACCATCCGTTCTGCCGACGGGTTTTCCTTTGACAACTGGCAGGGAAAACAGGTGGCGGTTCCTGCTATTGCTAATCCGGAAATGGGGGATTTTTCCGACACCAGAGACCCCAAAGTCTGGCGAGGGAAGCATGGCTGGTACCTTATGCTGGGCAGCACGGTCCGCCGGGAAGGCAGGGTGCTGCTGTACCAAAGCCGGGATTTGAAACATTGGGAGTACCGCAGCCAGGCAGGGCTGGATGCAAGCTACGGCTGGATGTGGGAGTGCCCCAACTATGTGAGCACCTCCGGCGGGGAAGTGCTGCTGGTGTCCGCCATGGGGTTTTGCCCCAACGGGGAAACGCCGGATTCGGTGGTGGCCTGTTTTCCGGTGCGCTTTCGGGAAGAAAGCTGCACCATGGAGATTTCCAAACGGTACCAGCTTTTGGATTACGGCCGGGACCTCTATGCCCCCCAAACCACCCTGGATGAACAGGGTCGCCCGGTGCTGATTGCCTGGGTGCGGATGCCCAAGCCGGTGGAAGAAGGCTGGATTGGGATGTTTTCTGCGCCTCGGCTGGTGGAGGTGAGAAAAGGGCGGATTTGTTTCCCCCTTCACCCCAATGTGCGGCAGGCCTGTTCCAGCCCCATTTCCCATCCCAATCAAGCCCACCCGGCAGGATACCGGGCTCGGTTTTCCTTGGAGGAAGGGGAGTGGGTGAATCTGGGAGGTTTTGAAATTGCCTGCCGGGAGGGCCGCATCTGCACCGACCGCACTGCGGTGTACCCCAAAGACACCCCCGGCCCCTACTGCTGCCAAACCCCGGCGCTGGACCGATGGGAAGTGGAGGTGCTGGCGGAGGAGCATCTGGTGGAAGTCTTTGTCAATGACGGGGAATACACCATCAGCAATGCAGTGTACGGCCTGGGCAGGGAATGGAAGGGCAATCTTGCCGGACCGGTTTCTTTTTACACCTTGCAACAAGAATAAAGCAGCGCCCCGGATGGCTCTTTCACCATCCGGGGCATTTGGTTTGTTGGAAACATTACCTTCTCCGTATTCGCCGAAGAAGGATTCCGCACACCGATACGGCCGCCAGCAATATTATTAGTAAAGGCCAAAGGTTTCCCCAGCCGAACCCATCTTCCTGCATCAGCCGGTAGCCCCAATAGGCGGGGAAAAGCATTCCCAGCTGAGAAAGGGGTGAAGGCAGTAAGGAAACCGGCACTAAGATTCCGGAAAGGAGGATGGAGGGCAGGAAAAAGAGCTGGCAGATCATGGTGAGCTTGGACTGGTTTTTTACCGCCAGCCCCAGGACGCAGCCCAGGCTCAGGGTGACGGCAATGAGCAGGGCCAGGGACGCAAAATAGGAGAGAGGGTGTTTGGGCAGGGCGGCGTCAAAAGCCAAGGGAGCAGCCAGATAGAGGATTCCGCCCAGGATCATCAGGTGGACAAAGGCGGAGAGGGCGGTGGTGACGGCGCCCAAACACAAGGGGACGCCCCCTGCTTGATACATCTTTTTCACCTGGGTGCCGTACAGCTCCGTCAGGGTGGGCGGCAGGCCGATCAACGCCCCCATGGACACCCCCATCACCGTCATGGAGGGGAGCAGGGCGGTTTTGGCATTTGGGTCCAGGGAGGTAAAAATACCGCCCATCAGGCCGAAAAATAAAAGGGGCACCAGATAGCAGGTGATGAGCAGCGCCTTGCTGCGAATGTCCAGCCGAAACTGCAAGGCGGCGGCGTAACAAAATCCTTTCATGGCGTTTCCTCCTGGGTAAACTGCAAAAAATGTTCCTCTAAACTGCCCCGGCGAATCTGAATATCCTCCACGGAAATCCCCTGCTGCCGGAATTGCTCCAATTTTTCAAGCAGGCAATCCCCCAGAGAAAGGGCGCTGCACTCCACCTGCCCCTGACTGGTTTGAAAGGTTACGGTATACCGCTTGCCCAATCGCTGGGTGAGTTCCTGGACCGTGCCCAGAAACGCAATGCGTCCCTGCTGAAGAATGGCAATGCGGTGGCAGAGGCTTTCCACCTCCGCCATGTCGTGGCTGGCAAGGAGAATGGTTTTGCCCTGTTGGTTGAGTTTGCGGATCTGCTGATGGAGGGAGTGCCGCCCTTCCACGTCCAGCCCGGCACTGGGCTCATCCAAAAAGAGGATGTCCGGATCGCCCAGCAGGGCCAGTGCCAGATGAAGCCGGCGCTTTTGGCCGGTGGATAAAGTCTGGTATTGCTTTTTGAAAAGGCTGGGAATCCCCAGGGATTCCAGGGTGGCGGCATCGGGCTTTGCTCCCTTCCAAAGGGAAAAGAGCTTGACTGCTTCCTGCACTTTGATGTGTCCGGGCAGGGAGGCGGATTGCAGCTGGATGCCGGTGGTTCCGGCAATGGCAATGCTGCCGCCGTCCCACTGCCGCAATCCTTCCATACATTCTAAAGCGGTGGTTTTTCCGGCGCCGTTGATCCCCAGCAGGGCAAAGATTTCCCCTTGGCGAACCTGAAAGGTCAGCCCGTGGAGCACAGTGTGTTCGCCGTAGCTCTTTTGCAGATGCTGCACCTCAATGGCTGCTTTCATTGTCCTTCCCCCTTTTGAAACGGGTCAATGCCCAGGTTGCCAAGATAATGCTCCAGCGCAGGTTCCAGATAGGCATTGACCTGCTGCTGTTTTTGCTGCCAGTCTGGGTCGGCGCCGGAAAAACTTCCCAATTCGACCAGCTTGGGCAGCATCTCCATGTTTCCGCCGGTAAAGTCCTGAATCATGTTCCAAAAGGATGCGGCCAGTTCCTGCCCTTGGGGGCTGTCCGGCGGAAAACCCTGCCGCTGCAGTTGGAGGGCCTGCTCCTGTAAGCGGGTAAAGGTTTGAATCATGGCGGTGCCGCTGTCAGAATCAAACCGCCGGCGGATGTAGTCCATGGTCTGGCTGTCGAAGTGCTTGATGAGCCAGTAGTAGTCGTTGTGCATCTGCAAATTCACGATGATGTCGGCGTACTTCTTAAAATCCACCGACTGCATTTGCAGCACTTCGGTTCGCAGCGCTTCCAGCTCCTGTAAGGTGGCGGTAAGCTCCTGGATTTTGCTGCGGGTATCCTGGGCCTGCTGTTCCAGGGCCTGGGCCACCTGCTCCGGGGTGTCTAAAGAAGGGAGCCGTTCCTTGATGTCTTGGAGAGAAAACCCCAGGTGCTTCAAGGAAAGGATTTGGTGGAGCTGCACCAGGTCCCGGTAGGTGTACTGCCGTCGTCCCCCTTCGCTGATGCCGGACGGGGGCAGCAGGCCGATTTTGTGGTAATACTGCAGGGTGCGCACCGAGACTCCCATTTTCTTGGCGGCTTCCCCCACGGTGAAGTATTTATCTGCGTTTGGTGTTTCCATATCATCGCCTCCCAATGCTAGGATACCACATGACGCAGCGTCACAAGCAAGGAAAATTTTCAGACAAAATAAAAAAATCTCGGAGCATTTTGCTCCGAGACCTTGGTGACCCGTGGGGGAATCGAACCCCCGATACCGCCGTGAAAGGGCGGTGTCTTAACCGCTTGACCAACGGGCCTTATATGGTAGCGGTAAGTGGACTTGAACCACTGACACCGCGGGTATGAACCGCGTGCTCTAGCCAGCTGAGCTATACCGCCATCGCATCAGCACTGTATTTTTCCCGCTGGATGAATACAGCTTTTATATTATACTTCCCATCCCCCGGATTGTCAAGGATTTTTGAAAATTAGTTATAATTTACCATAAAGATAAAAAATTAAAAAGAAAATGGAGATATAATCCTGTTTTCCTTTGAAAAAATTTGTGTTATACTAAATAAATCGGGATTTGGAAAGGGGAAAGGAATTTGAAACAAGAGAAAGGAAAAAACTGGGACACCCTGTTTCGCCGCACCGGCGTGGTGGTGGCAGCCGCCTTGGTGTGCACTCTGCTTTGGGGCAGCGCATTTCCCGGCGTGAAGGTAGGCTACACCCTCTTTGCCATTTCAGAAGGGGACATCCCCTCCAAACTGGTATTTGCCGGGGTGCGCTTTTTTGCCGCCGGGCCGCTGGTGCTGGCCTTTGGCTGGATTTGCCAAAAACGGTTTCCCCGGCCCAAAGGGAAAACGGCCTGGGGATGGACCGCACTGCTGGGGCTGGTGCAGACCGCCCTGCAATATTTGTTCTTTTACATCGGATTGGCCAACACCACCGGGGTGAAATCCAGCATCCTCAATGCTACCGGCAGCTTTTTCGGGGTGCTTTTGGCCCACTTTTTCTGCAAAGGGGACCGGATGACCAAGCAGAAAGCCCTGGGCTGTTTGCTGGGATTTTCCGGCTGTGTACTGGTGAGCCTTTCTTCCGGCGGAGGATTGGCTGGCTTTTCTTTTTTAGGGGAAGGGTTTGTTATCTTTGCCGCCCTGTCCTTTGGGGTTGGATTTGTCATCAGCAAGCGGGCAACTGCCCTGTCCGACGCCGCTACCGTCACCGGCTGGCAGCTTTCCATTGGCGGAGCGGTGCTGCTCCTGGCCGGGCTGCTGTTCGGCGGCAATCTTACCGTCACCGGCTGGCAGGCCGTTTTGCTGCTGGCCTATCTGGCCGCCCTGAGCGCCGTTGCCTTTGCCCTTTGGAGCCAGCTGTTAAAATGCAACCCAGTCAGCCGGATTTCGGTGTATAACTTTTTCGTGCCGGTGTTCGGTACAGCGCTGAGCGTCCTCTGTCTGGGGGAAGGAATCCCGGATTGGCGGACACCGGCGGCGCTGGCACTGGTGTGTCTGGGAATCTGGGTGGTGAACCGGAAACCGGCGGAACAGGGAAAAGCATGATATTTTCATGAGATTTTTCTCTTTTCCTTGTACTTTTTCCTAGGGTTTGCTATACTGATAGCAGATAGTCCTGGAAAACTAAGGAGGTATGGTTATGTTTTGTACCAAATGCGGCAAACAGTTGGCGGAGGGAGCCAGGTTTTGCTCTTATTGCGGCGCACCGGCAGCACAACCCCAGCCCGCAGCACAACCCCAGCCCCAACCGGCGGCTCCGGCATCTATCCCCAACAATGCTTTTGCCACGCCGTCCAGTTATCAGCCGGCCCCTGCATCTGCACCTCAGGCTCAGACGGCGCCCCCGCCGCCGGTGTCCCCGGCTTTTGAGCAGTATCTGGAGCAGATTACCCAAAAGCTGAATCAGAAGCCTGTCTATGTGCCGGAGCTGAACTGCTATCAGTTTTACTGCGAGCGGTTCTCCGCCGCTTTGGCTAAGATGAAACAGTTCGTCTTCCTTACCGAAAACGACGCCATGGATTTCCAGGCAGCCAAGGCCTACTCCGCTGCCTGTATGCGGCGGGCGCTGAACATCTACCAGGGGCTCCCTCGGGGATTCCAAACCGGTGTGGTGGCATATAACGTCATTTGCCAGCAGCAGGCCAACCCTTCTGCCTGCCAGTTTGTGCAGCAGCTTCCGGACAAGCATATAGCCGCCTTTGAAATGCCGGTGGTGGTAGAGCTTTCTTCCAAAAACCTGTTTTACTGCACTAAGAAGCCTTTCTGGGGATTTGCCATGTGGGGAGGTATTCGTAAAACGGCCGAGATGATTCTGCGGGTGTGAGGCCTCGTGTCCTATTTCGCGCGCTGTGGTTTTTCCACGGCGCGCTTTTTTCGCTTTTTGCTCAATACAATTTGTAGAATCAAATACTATAATACGATTTGTATTTATCGTTTTGCCGAAATTTAGCATTTTTTCAGGAAATTGCCCAAACGGGGTTGTTTTTTTGATTCAGTACAGATATAATGGAACCAGATTGATGTAACCGTTTTGTCATATTTCAGAAAGGAGGAGAGCGTGTGAATTCCCCCAAAAAAGACGGATTCCACCCGGCGGAATTTTTGATTTGGCTGGGAGAATTGATGCTTTACCTGTGTAAAGGTTTGCGGGTGGGGCTGCGGTGGATTTACCACAACACCCTGCGCCACTATAAGCGGCGGATTGTGGTGCTGAGCAAACGGGCTTTTCGCCGCACAAAACGCACCTTGCAACATTTTTGGCAGCGATTGACCGCTCCCTTCCACAAAACAGCTGACGGCTGGCGGGTAGTGCGGCAGAAGATGATCCTGACCAAAGGCCAGCCCTTCCGGGTGCGGATGAACACCCTGTCTGATGCCATGCAGGACGGGTTCCATACCAATGCCGGACTGGTGCGTTCCCTGTTCAACCTCTGTCTGCCTTTGCTGGCGGCAGTGGTGCTGGCGGTGGTGCTGGTGGTGGTGAGCCAGATGAATTCCGGTGTGAATGTCATCTACAACGGCCAGGTCATCGGGGTGGTGAACACCGAAGCCCAGGCCAATCAGGCCATCCGCATGGTGCAGTCCCGGATGGTGCTCAACGAGGGAGACGATGTCTTTACCTTTGAGCCTACATATTCCATCGACTATGTGGACAGTTCCGCCATCATGGATGAATATCAGCTGGCGGACGAAATCATCAGCCTTTCCGGCGATTCCATCGCCGAAGGGGAAGGGCTGTACGTCAACGGCAGCTTTTTCGGCGCCACCCAGGATCTGGGTACCATCCAGCCGGTGCTGGATGATCTGTTAAACAGCCAGCGCACCGGGGCGGAGGACGAAGAGGTGGCCTTTGCAGAATCGGTGGAGGTGGTCACCGGGTTGTACCCCACCGCCAACCTGCAGGACGGAGAAGATTTGGCCGCGGCCATTACCGGCACCACTCAGGAGGACACCTACTATACCATCCAGGTGGGGGATACCCCCTCCGGTGTGGCGGATGCCTTGGGCATCGACTACGACCAGTTGTTGGCCTTAAATCCGGGCTGCGACCAGCCTCAAAACTTCATTGCCGGGCAGCAGCTTTTGGTGACCAAGGCGGTGCCGGTACTGTCGGTGCAGGTGACCCGTACCATCCAGTACCAGCAGGAGATACCCTACGAGACCGAAACCACCAACTCCTCCCTCTATCTCCAGGGTACCAATAAGGTGACCCGGGAGGGGCAGAACGGTTTGGCCGACGTCACTGCCAGAGCCACCTACGTCAACGGGGTGGAAGTCAGCCGCACGGTGCTGTCCACCACCACCATCCAGGAGCCGGTGAACGAACAGGTTACGGTGGGTACCGGCACGGTGGATGTGTCCAGCGGGGGCAGCGGCAGCTTTATCTGGCCCATGAGCGGCTATGTTTCCTCGGAATATGGGGACAGCGACGGCCGTTCCTCCAACCACCGGGGCATGGACATTGCCCGGTACGGCGGCGCTACCGGCGCACCTATCTACGCTTCCGCCGGAGGCAGGGTGATTTACGCCACCTACAACAGCGGCGGCTACGGGCGTTTGGTGAAAATCGACCACGGAAACGGCGTTCAAACCTGGTACGCCCATTGCAACACCCTGCTGGTCAGCGTGGGGGATGTGGTGGCCCAGGGACAGCAGATTGCCACCGCAGGCAGCACCGGCAACGTCACCGGTCCCCATCTGCACTTTGAAGTGGTGGTCAACGGGGTGAAGGTGAATCCCCGGCGGTATCTGCCTTAAAGGATGGAATACAGTTCAGGCGGTTCTTTTTCGGGAGCCGCCTGATTTTTATGAGAGGAGAAACTGCATGAATTTCTTGTTGGTGGCGCTGGGCGGCGGCCTGGGCTGCGTGGGACGGTATTCCTTGAGTTTGCTGCCTTCGGTGGGAAATTTTCCCTTGTGGACGCTGCTGACCAACCTGCTGGGAGCGGTCATCATCGGTTTTGTAGCGGGGATTTCCGGCAGCTTGGGGGAGCGGTGGACCTTGTTTTGGAAAACCGGCTTCTGCGGCGGGTTTACCACCTTTTCCACCTTTTCCCTGGAAGCCTACCAGCTGCTTCAGGGAGGGAAGTACCTTCCTGCTGTACTGTACCTGCTGCTCAGTGTGGGGCTCTGCCTGCTGGGGGTATGGGCCGGACAGCTTTTGGCGGCGCAAACGGTAAAATAAAATCATTGGGGAACCCGGCCCGCTTTCTGCGCATACTGTAAAACAGGAGGGATGCATATGTGCGGGATTGCGGGTTTTACCGGTTTGACCAAAGGGCCGGTAAAGCGGGACGCTGTGCTGTTTAAGATGTCGGAACAGCTGAAAAACCGGGGGCCGGATGAAGAAGGGGTCTATCTGTCCGATTCCATGTGCTTGATTCACCGGCGGCTGGTGGTGATCGACCCGGCGGGGGGCAAACAGCCCATGACCCGCTGCTGCCGGAAAGGCAGCTTCACCCTGGTGTACAACGGAGAGCTTTACAACACCCAGGAGCTGCGCCGGGAACTGGAAGAAAAGGGGTATTCCTTTTTCGGCCATTCTGACACCGAGGTGCTGCTCAACGGCTATTTGGAATGGGGAGAGCAGGTCACTGAAAAGCTCAACGGCATCTTTGCCTTTGCCGTCTGCCATCAGGAAACCGGCTCGCTGTTTCTGGCCAGGGATCGGGGCGGGGTCAAGCCTTTGTTTTACGCCAAAACCAGGGACGGCTTCGCCTTTGCTTCGGAGCTGAAAGCCCTGCTCTGCCACCCGGATTTGGCCCCGGTGCTGGACCGGGAAGGGGCCCGGCAGCTCTTTTTGCTGGGGCCGGCCCGGAAGCCGGGCAGCGGGGTGTTCCGGGGAATTCAGGAGCTGCGGCCGGGGGAGTGCCTCACCTGGAAAGACGGGGAGATCCACACCCGGTTTTACTGGAAGCTCACTCCCCGTCCCCATATCGAGGGAATGGAGCGCACCATGGAGCAGTTGCGGTTTCTCCTCACCGACGCCATCCGGCGGCAGCTGGTCAGCGATGTGCCCCTCTGCACCTTACTCAGCGGAGGATTGGACTCCTCCATCATCAGCGCTGTGGCGGCGGCGGAATACCGGCGGCAGGGGAAGGTGCTCACCACCTACAGCGTGGACTACCGGGACAACGACCGCTATTTTACCGCCGACCATTTCCAGCCGGGGAGCGACGACCAGTATATCGACATTATGCGGGAGTTCATCGGCTCCCGGCACAAAAAGGTGGTGCTGGGCAACACCCAGCTGGCCTACGCCCTGATTCCGGCGGTGGCGGCCAGGGATCTGCCGGGCATGGCGGACATCGACTCTTCCATGCTGCTGTTCTGCCGGGAGATCAAAAAGGACTTTACCGTGGCCGTCAGCGGGGAGTGCGCCGACGAACTGTTCGGCGGCTACCCCTGGTACTTTGACAAAGTGGCACTGGAAAGCCACTGCTTCCCCTGGAGCCCCAACATCGACGTCCGCCGCCAGATTGCTCGGCCGGAGTTTTGCAAGGATGGGGAGGAGTACCTCCAGGCAGAATACCGGGACACCCTGGCCCTGGCGGAAGGTCTGGAAGGGGAAAGCCCGGAGGACAAACGGATGCGGGAAATGTTTGTGCTCAATTATTTCTGGTTTATGCAGACGCTGCTGGAGCGGAAGGACCGGATGAGCATGGCCTGCGGGCTGGAAGTCCGGGTGCCGTTCTGCGACCATCGGGTGGTGGAGTATGCCTACAACCTTCCCTGGCAGCTGAAAAGCTTGGGGGGACGGGAAAAGGGGCTGCTGCGCAAAGCCATGGAGCCTATCCTGCCCCCGGTGATTGCCAAGCGGAAAAAGAGCCCCTATCCCAAAACCCACCATCCGGAATACTTTGCCATTTTGGTGCGGTGGATGCGGCAGATCCTCAAGGACCCCTCGTCCCCGGTGTTGGCTCTCATTGACCCGGAGGGAGTGACCCGGCTGATGGACCACCCGGAGCAGATGACCTACCCCATGTACGGCCAGCTGATGAAGGCGCCCCAGGTGCTGGCCTGGCTGATTCAGCTCAACGATTGGCTGAAGCGGTACGATGTGGTGATTGCCTGTTAAAAAACAGAATCTTGATTGACCGGCAGCGGAGAATATGGTATCCTAGGGATGGCAGATTCTCTGCTGCTTTCTTGTGTTTTTCAAAATGAAAGGAAAAAAGGAGTTCCGAGATGAAGCGATTTTTAGGGGTTTTGACATCGCTGTTGCTGCTGGGATGGAGTACTGCATTCCCGGTGCTGGCCCAAACCGAATTGCGCCCGGTGGATGTGGGCAATTTCAACGACTACACCGGCGGCGGTTCCTCCTGGGACAGCGGCGGTTCCAGCTGGAGCTATGATTCCGGCGGTTCCAGTTATTATTCCGGCAGCAGCAGTGGCGGCAGCGGCAGTTGGGTGGATTTTTTGATTGGTGCCGGGGTGGTGGCCGTCATCATTGTGGTGGCGGTGCTGGGCTCCAAGCGGCGGGGCAAAAAGGGCGGTTCCGCCATGCCCCATATGCCTTCCGGCGCCCCTTTGCAGGACAACACCAACGCCATTGTGCCGGCCATTCGGCGGTATGACGAGAACTTCAGCCTGGACCGGTTTACCGGCTGGGTGAAGGAAGTTTTCATCACTTTGCAGGAAGCCTGGACCGCCAAGGACTGGAGCCGGATTCGGCCCTTTGAAAAGGAAGAATTGTTCCAGCAGCACGCCAAGCAGCTTCAGCAGTATATCGACCAGGGGCGCACCAATCACATCGAACGAATTGCCATCAACCAGGCCTACCCCTTTGAGTACCGGCGGGAATCGGAGTACGAGTACCTGAAAATGTACCTGGATGTGCGGATGATCGACTATATCTCTGAGGACGCCACCGGTAAAGTGGTAACGGGGGATAAGGACAATCCCTATTTTCTGCGCTACCTGCTTACCTTTATGCGGCGCAACGGGGTGAAGACTGACGCCGCCAAGAGCAACCACTCTACCACCGCCTGCCCCCACTGCGGCGCACCCACCCAGATTACCAGTGCAGGGAAATGCGAATACTGCGGCTTTATCATCACCACTGGGGAACACGATTGGGTACTCAGCGACATCAGCGCCGTAAAGGGCTCCACCAATTACGGCACCGGCGGGGTCTATATTCAGTAAAACCAAGTGTATTTTTAGGAAAGGAAGTTATTTATGGGCTTTATTCGCATGGCTACTCAATCCATCGGCACGGTGTTTCAAGACCAACCCGTTGATTATTTCCGGTGCGACGAGATACCGGAAACCGTTCTGCTGCGTCCGGCCACTAAGATTGTCCGGGGCAAGGCGGTCAACAACGCCGGGGAAAATGTGATTTCCAACGGCTCCCTCTTTGATGTGGGGGTCAATCAATGCGCTATCTTCGTGGAAAACGGAAAAGTACATGACCTCTGCGCCGAGCCGGGGCAGTACCGGTACGACACCCAGCTGGAACCCTCCATGCTGGGCGGTGGACTGAAAGATTTAGGCCCCAGCTTCAAGCTGATGCTCCAGCGCTTCAAAGCCGGGGGCATGTCCACCAACACCATGAAGATCTTTTATGTGAACCTGAAGGAAATCCAGGGAAACAAAATTGGCATCGGTGATGTGCCTTTCCGGGATTCGGAGTTCGGCTTTACGGTAAAGGTTATGGGGTATGGGGTGTACTCCTACCGCATCACCGACCCGCTTCTGTTCTTTGAAAATGTCACCGGCACTACCCTGGCGGACTATCCCCGCAGCCGCATTGACGAGCAGTTAAAGAGCGAATTGCAGATGGCCATGCAGCCTGCCCTGGGGAAGATTGCCGCCATGCGCATCAGCTACGACCAGCTGATTAACTACCCCAAGGAGATTGGGGAAGCCGTCAATCAGGAAATGACCCCTCAGTGGCAGGAAAAGCGGGGCATCTCCATTGTCTCCATCGCTTTTGCCAGCATTACTGTGGACGAGGAATCTTCCAAGAAGATCGCTCAATTCCAGGAATCCCGGGTCTACACCAATCCCGGCATGATGGGCGCACGGCTGGGCGGAGCTCAGGCCAACGCTATGGAAACCGCCGCCGGCAATTCTGCCGGGGCCATGACTGGTTTTTTGGGCATGGGCTTTGCCCAGCAGGCCGGGGGAGCCAATCCCGGTCAGATGTATCAGATGGCCCAGCAGCAGGGTGCCGTTCCGCCTTCCCAGCCTGCTGCCCCCGCCGCCGGGGCGCCTGTGTCCAGCGAAGGGGCGCCGGAGGGAGGTTGGACCTGCCCCGGCTGCGGCGAGAAAAACCAAGGGAAGTTCTGCACCAACTGTGGGGAAAAGAGACCGGAAGCCAACGGCTGGACCTGCCCGGAATGCGGGACGGAAAACCAGGGCAATTTCTGTTCCAACTGCGGGACCAAAAAACCGGCTCCCGTTGCAGCCTGTCCCGACTGCGGCTGGAAACCGGAGGATGGGAATCTTCCCAAATTCTGCCCCAACTGCGGGCATCGGTTTCACGGATAAGCAAAGCGCAAAAAACCTGTATCCTTGTTGGAGGGTACAGGTCTTTTGTTTACGTTTTTGCTTTGGAAGAAGGAGGCTGTTTGCGGAGCAGCCAAACCGACAGTACAGTCAAAACAACCAGCCCTGCCACTAAAATCCAATTAAATTGGATGACAAAAAGGGAAAGCAAAATGTTGGTGGCTCCATGGAGGATCATGCAGAAAAACACGCTTCCGCCCTGGTTTCGCAGCGCTGCCAGCCAAAAGGTGGTGAAGACGGCCAAGAAAGCAAATACAAGGAAGGATGTCCCTTGATGGGAATTGCCGGGAATAAACCAAAGAGGCAGGTGCCAAACAGACCAAATACATCCCAACAGCAGAGCGGCGAGCCAGTTTGGCAGTTTTTCCTGCAAAAGCGGCTGTATTACGCCCCGCCAGCCGGGCTCTTCATTGCCGCCGTAGAGAATGATAGCCTGCAATAACAGGAGAGGAACAGAAGGCAGAGAAATTTGAGAGTTCAGCTGCAAGGAAGAGAGGCCGAATGTCAGTATTTCCAGTCCAAGGAGAAGCAGTAAAATCCAGATAGATTTTTTCTCATGCTGAAAGAAAAAGCAGCGAATGTTTTTCCAATTTCGTACTTTACCCAGGCAGAGAATCGCAGCCACCCCAGGGCCAAACCCGCCCACGGTAAACAACAGGGAAGGGAGGAAGTCCCCCTCTTGAAACGGCGTGAAGGAAACCAGAAGGGCGTCCCCAATCCAAAAGCACCAGGTAAATAGGAAAGAAAAGAAAAAACAAAAAGTAAGACGATGCTGTTTCAATGGAACACCTCCCTGCGGATGAACAAGAAAATGCCTGTTTTATCCTTGCGCAGCAGCGGTACAGGAACATTCCCCCTCCAGCATCTTTTGGAAGGTGACATTTTTAAGTTCCTGCTCTAATATTTTCGTGATTCGGGCGAATTCCCGGCGCATCCGGCAGGTGGCTTCCCGGCCGGCATTGCAGCCCACTTCGCTGTCTAGGCAGCGGCTGATGTGGCAATTCCCCTCGATGGTTTGGATGACGTCATATAGGGTGGTTTGGCTGGCGGGACAAGCCACCTCATAGCCTCCCTTAAATCCCTTAAAGGAGCGCACCAATCCCGCCGCCGCCAGCTTGCGCAGAATCTTCAGCGCAAAGCGCAGGGTAACTTCGGTGTCTTCAGAAATGGTTTTTGCATCGCAGCGCTTACCCTGTTCGTAGAGATACAGTAGGATACGCACGGCATAATCTGCTTCCAATGTGATGTACATCTTTGTTCATCCTGTTCTTTGGTTTTGGGTGCTGGAAATGTTCTACTTCAGTATACCATATTAGTGGAGATCTTGCAAGGCGAAACCAATGGGAGAAATTCCCTATTGTGCAAAAACAGCCACTCCTTTTTCCAAAATGGCGCAGGGACGATAGCTCAGTTTAGAGCGGCGCAGCCCCTCTACCCCCAAATCCTCTTCCCGGTTGAGATACCGGTATCCTGCCCCGGCGTGCCGGGCAAATTCCCGCACCAGCATGGGATAGGCGCCGGGAATCCAGGGAAAGGCTTTTTCCACATGGATCACAAAGGTGTTTCCCCCCACCGGCTCACCTAGGGAAATTCCCACTACCTGTCCTTCCGCCCGAAGCAGCCCGCCGGTGAGGCCCAGGGGCTCTAACAAGGTGAGGGCGATGCGGTCGATTTCCAGCTCGTCCAGGGCGGTGGCTTCCGCCAGCTGTTCTTGACTGCGGCGCTGTTTCCAAAGGGAAAGCATGGCCAGGCATTCTTCTTTGTTTTCCGGGGTAATGGATTCGTAGGACCAGGTATGTTCCCGGTCAAAGCGGTTAATCAGGTTTTTCTTGCTGTGGAGTTTTTTGCCGCTCATTTGCTGCAGGGCGGCGGTTTCGTAAAGATATTCCCCGAAATCCGGTTGTAAGGTGTAGCTCACCTCTCCGGGAAACCAGGTTTGCAGCAATTCCCACTGCCGCCGGGACACTTCCAGCCGCAGGGACACGCCTTGGGATTTGGCTTCCCGGCGCAGAGCGCAGATGGCCGCCTTGGGATTGCCGGAGCCGGGAAGGACAGTGTAAGCAGGGCCTTCTCCCGGGTAGCAAAGCACCAAACAGCCTTCCAATTCGGTCCAGGTGTTGTGGTAGTGCTGAGACCAAAGAAAGTTGTTGGCAAAGGCGTATTCACAGCTGGGATAGGTGATGGCGGCGTAGTATGGAGCCAGTTTGGCTTGGTCTTCCAGGGTGAAGGGGTGGAAAATCATAGCATCCTCCTTGTTAGGAAAGGTTTTTAGATAGTATACCAATTTTGTGCAGAACTGTCAACGTAAGGAATCATCTGCTTTTTTCTGCCGAAAGATTTGCAGTCTGGTTGAAAATGTGGTATCATGGGAAAAACTCAGGTAGCAATCAAAAGAAAGGAAGACGGCCTATGATGCAGCAGACCAAAGAAAAGATCCTTCAATTAAAGCGGGAAAAGGATGTGTGCATTTTAGCTCACAGTTATCAGGCCCAGGAGATTTTGGAGGTGGCCGACATCACCGGGGATTCCTTTGCCTTGAGCAAGGCTGCCATGGAGGTGCCTCAGGAAAACCTGCTGGTGTGCGGGGTGCACTTTATGGCGGAGACCGCAAAGATTCTCTCCCCTCAGAAAAAGGTGTATCTGGCCCATAAAGGAGCCGGATGTCCCATGGCGGAGCAGTTTACCCCGGAAGAGATTCTGGCTTACCGCAAAGCGGAGCCGGACCGGGCGGTGGTGGCTTATGTGAATACCACTGCGGCGCTCAAAGCCGTCAGCGATGTCTGTGTTACCAGTTCCAGTGCCGTGGAAATTGTGAAGAAGTTGGATGCCCAAAAGATTCTCTTTATCCCGGACTGCAATCTGGGCAGCTTTGTGCAGCAGCAGGTGCGGGACAAGGACATTCAGCTGCTGGACGGAGGATGTCCGGTCCACCGCGCGGTGGAAGCCTGGGAAGTGGAGCAGGCCCGCAAAGAACATCCCGGTGCTGAGCTTTTGGTCCATCCGGAATGTATCAAAGAAGTCACCGGTCAGGCAGACTACGCTGGTTCCACCGCCGGGATTATGAAGTACGCCAGGGAAAACCCGGGGAAAGAATACATCATCGGCACCGAAATGAGCATTGCCGACCATCTGCAATACCAGTGTCCGGATAAACGCTTTTACCCCCTGTCCAAAAAGCTGATCTGCCCGGACATGAAGCTCACCACCTTAAACGATGTGCTGTTGAGCTTGGAGGGCTTGGAGGCCGGAGAAGCCTTTGAGATTGTGATGGAAGAAAAGCTGATGGACGCCGCCCGGGTTTCCATTCAGCGGATGATCGAGCTGGGGGAATAAAGCAGGATTCTCCCTTTGAGAAGGGGGCATACTATCCTTTGCAGAAAGGAGGGAGAGTATGTTCCCGGCACCGCAAGACAAACAAGGAGCTTTTCAGGAAGACCCGTTGGAGGAAATGATGGATGTGGCCAGCGCCACAGAATGCACCGGTTTGATGCCTACACCTCCGGCCAACCAGGCGGAAGCGGAATCCTATACAGATCTGTACCCCATTCCCCAGCCCCCGAAACCACCCCGAAAACATCGCCGGTAATCCGCCGGTTTCTCCCTGAAGCAACCTTTGGGGAGAATACATCCCAGGCCAGTTTTGCAGGACAAATAGAAAGAAAGGAAGCAGAGCGGAATGACGCCGGTTCTATTTTTGGTGATTCCCTGTTACAATGAGGAAGAAGTGCTGCCGGAGACCGGCCGCCGCCTCAATGAAAAATACGATGCCTTAATTGCCTCCGGCGCCATCTCCCCGGACAGCCGGGTGGTGTTCGTCAACGACGGCTCCAAGGACCGCACCTGGGAAATCATCCGCACCCTCCATGAGGAAAATCCCAGATTTTCCGGAGTGGACTTGACCAGGAACCGGGGGCACCAAAATGCGCTGCTGGCGGGGTTAATGACGGTGAAGGATCTCTGCGACGCCGCCATTTCCATGGACGCTGATCTCCAGGACGACATCAACGCCATTGACGAGATGGTGGCCAAATTCAAAGAAGGCAACGACATTGTCTACGGGGTGCGTTCCAGCCGGGAAACCGACACCGTCTTTAAGCGCACCACCGCCCAGAGTTTTTATAAGGTCATGGATCATCTGGGGGTGAAAACGGTGTACAACCACGCAGACTTCCGGCTGATGAGCCGCCGTGCCCTGGAGGGTCTTTCGGAATATCGGGAGGTCAACCTGTTTTTGCGGGGCATTGTGCCGCTGATTGGCTACAAGTCGGATGTGGTTTATTATGAGAGGGCAGAGCGGTTTGCCGGGGAAAGCAAGTATCCCTTAAAAAAGATGATTGCCTTTGCCGGAGAGGGGATCACCTCCTTTTCCACCAAGCCCATGAAGATGATTACCGTTTTAGGGGTTTTGGTGTTCTTGGTCAGCATTGTCATGCTGATCTGGAGCGTGGTAGGCTTTTTCCTGGGGACCACAGAACCCGGTTGGGCCAGCTTGATGGTCTCCATCTGGGCCATTGGCGGACTGCTGCTGCTCAGCGTAGGCGTTGTGGGGGAATACATCGGAAAGATCTATCTGGAAACCAAACAGCGTCCACGGTTTCGGGTGCGGGAATTTTTGCACGACACCCCTGATGGAAGCAAGTTAAAATAATCAATCCAACACCGGTGAAAGGAGCCAAACAAAGGGCCTTTCACCGGTGTTTATGATTATCTTCTGGCCAATATGGCATCCAGATCCTGCTTGGGGTCGGTAATGGGCTGTAAGCCGTGGGTTTCCATTAAGGTTTTGGCTACGGTTTCGGAGAAGAAGGCGGGGAAGGTGGGACCCAGGTAGATGTTTTTGATTCCCAAGGCCAGCAATGTCAGCAGGATGCACACCGCCTTTTGTTCGTACCAGGACAGCACCAGGGTCAAAGGCAGTTTATTCACGGAGCATCGAAAGGCTTCTGCCAGCGCCAGGGCAACCCGAATGGCGCTGTAAGCGTCGTTGCACTGACCCATGTCCAGGATGCGGGGAATACCGTGGATTTCTCCGAAATCCAAATCGTTGAACCGGTATTTTCCGCAGGCCAAGGTGAGGATAATGGTGTCCATGGGAGTGCACTTTACAAATTCGGTGTAGTAGTTCCGTCCGGGGTGGGCGCCGTCGCAGCCGCCCACCAAAAAGATGTGGCGGATTTTTCCGCTGCGGATGGCTTCGGCCAGATGGGAGGCTTGATCCAGTACGGCTTTGTGTCCGAATCCGGTGGTGAGCATATGTCCGCCGTTGATGCCGCACATACTGTGGTCTTGGGAATATCCCCCTAACTTCAGGGCTTGGTGGATTAAGGGGGAAAAGTCCTTTTGGCCGTGCCCGTCCTCGGCAATGTGGGGCAGCCCTTCGTACCCCACGATGGAGGTGGTGTACACCCGGTCTTGATAACTGGGACGGGGCGGCATCAAACAGTTGGTGGTAAACAGCACCGGGGCGGGAATGCCCTCAAACTCCTTCTGCTGGCTCTGCCAGGCGGTGCCGAAGTTTCCCGCCAGATGAGGGTACTTTTTCAACCCCGGATACCCGTGGGCGGGGAGCATCTCGGAATGGGTGTAAATGCGGATGCCGGTGTCTTTGGTTTGTTCCAGTAACTGGTGCAGATCCTTCAGGTCGTGGCCAGAGATGACAATGAAGGGCCCCTGGTGGATGTGGGTGCTGACCCGGGTGGGTACCGGGTCGCCGAAGGTATCGGTGTGGGCTTGGTCCAGCAGGGCCATGCACTGGTAGTTTATCTTTCCAAACTCCACCAGCAGGGCCAGCCATTCCTCCACGGTGTGAGCTTGGTTGAGCTGAGACAACCCTTTGTAGAACCAGTTGGTGACCTCCTGGCTCTCGTAGCCCAGATTGCGGGCGTGGTGGGCGTAAGCCGCCATGCCTTTGAGGCCGAACAATAGGGTGGAGCGCAGAGAGACTACATCGGTTTCCCCGGTCCAGAGGGAGATAGGGCTGCCGGTTGTCCCGCCCAGCAGCTTGATTTCCTCATCCACCCGCTTGGTAAAGTCCTGGATAGCCTGGTTGTGGAAATTCACGTTGGTGAGGGTGGTAAACAGTCCGTCCGCCAAAAGGCGGTCGGCATGGCGGGTGCGGCGGCCGGTGCGGACGGCGGTTTCCGCCAGACAAATCAGCCGGCAAACCAGCTGATCCTGGAAATTGGCAGTGTCCGGTTGTTTGCCGCAGACGCCGGTGCGGATGCAGCCCTTGTTCCCGGCGGTCTGCTGGCACTGATAGCAAAACATATCGGTCATGAGAATTCCTCCCGGATAAAGTAGATATAGTGTGGTTGATTGCAAGGGCGTTTATGCAAAAGGCTTGTAGGTTTGTCAAACATATTG
>DBRF01000004.1 GCA_002305795.1 Ruminococcaceae bacterium UBA1375 | reverse complement strand
CCAATATGTATTGTACTCCTACAGTGAATTTGTCTTGGCAAGAAGAAAACACCTTGACAACTTTTGTTTCATATGCTATACTAAATTCATTCAAAATCCGATGAGCAAAAGTAAGTACCCTTTTTACGGCGGTGCAGAGAGCCCGGCGGCTGGTGAAAGCCGGGAGCAAAGGAAAAGGGGAATGGGTTTGTGAGGAGCACGGCGAAGCCTTGGGTGGTAGCCGTCGCCGTAGGTCCTACGTTATCGGGACAGGGTATGAACGTACCTGGCAAGAGGCAGGCCTTGGCCTGTAAATTTGGGTGGCACCACGAGCTTATCGTCCCAAACCAACTATGGTTGGACGATAGGCTTTTTTTGCGTCCCGCTGCCGGGTGAAACCAGGAAAGGATGGAACAAATCATGTTGACTCCTACATTGGCACAGCTTCGTCAACAGCTGAAAGATCATCCTGCGGCGTCGGCCGTGTATTCGGTGTTGTGGGACTACGCCACTCCGGTTGCAGTGTTCGACCGGCTGCGGCGGGAACACCAGTGCTGCTTTCTTCTGGAAAGCGCCGACCATTCCAGCCCCGGCGGGCGGTATTCCTTTTTGGGATTTTCCCCCCGGCTGGAAATCACCTTTTGCCGACACACTGTCCAGGTGAAGAGCAAGGAGGGCGCCAAGGAATATACCGTGGAAAATCCCATGGAATTTCTCCGCACCTTGATGAAACCTTACCGCACCCCCACCGTGCCGGGGCTGCCCAAGTTCACCGGCGGGTTGATCGGGTATTTCGGTTACGACACCGTGCGGTATCTGGAGCCTACCCTCACCAATGTGGGAGAGGACGACTTACAGATGCCGGACTGCCACCTGTTTTTGTACGATGAAATCGTGGCTTTCGACCACTTTTCCAACCACCTGATGCTGATTTCCAACATCCGTCGGGAAGAGGATGTGGAGCAGGCTTATGAGCAGCTCCGGCGCAAGGGGGAAGAACTGGTGGAGCGGATTTCCGCCCCCTTAAAGCCCCAGGCCCCCGCCTACCGGGGGGAGATGAAGATTACCTCCAACCTGAACGCCGATGCTTACCAGTCCATGGTGGAGCAGGCCAAGGAATTTATCTTAGACGGGGACATCTTCCAGATTGTGCTCAGCCAGCGGTTTGAGGTGGAAAATCCCCCGGACAGCTTTGAGATGTACCGCCGTCTTCGGGCGGAAAACCCCTCCCCCTACCTCTATTATTTTCAGCACCCAGACTACTGCATTGCCGGGGCCAGCCCGGAAAAGCTGGTGAGCGTGGAAAACGGCATTGCTTCCACCCGCCCCATCGCCGGGACCATGCCCCGGGGCCGCACCCCTCAGGAGGACCAGCAGCTGGAAAAAGACCTGCTGGGGGACGCCAAGGAACGCAGTGAACACATGATGTTGGTGGACCTGGGCCGCAACGACATCGGCAAGGTCAGCCGATTCGGCAGCGTGAAGGTGGAGCAGCTGATGAAGATTGAGCGGTATTCCCAGGTGATGCACCTGGTCAGCGACGTGTCCGGCCGGCTGAAGCCGGAATGCGACAGCCTGGACGCCTTGATGGCGGTGATTCCGGCAGGGACCCTCTCCGGTGCGCCGAAAGTCCGGGCCATGGAGCTGATTGATTCTTTGGAACAGTATAAGCGGGGGGTGTACGGCGGCACTATCGGGTATTTGGGCTTTGACGGCAATCTGGACACCTGTATCTGCATCCGCACCGCCCTGTACCGGAATGGGAAAGCCTACGTCCAGGCAGGGGCCGGGATTGTGGCGGATTCCTCTCCGGAACGGGAGTACCGGGAAACCTGCAACAAAGCGGGGGCGGTGCTCCAAGCCATGGAACAAGCAAAAGAATTGGAACAGGAGGTGCGGGTATGATTTTACTCATTGATAACTACGATTCCTTTACCCATAACCTCTATCAAGCCCTGGGCCAGCTGGACCCGGAAATCAAGGTGGTGCGAAACGACGCCGTCACCATCGCCCAGATTCGAGAACTGGCCCCGGAACTGCTGGTGATCTCTCCTGGCCCCGGCTATCCGAAAAATGCCGGAATCAGCCTGGACGCCATCCGCACCTTTGCGGGAATCATCCCTATTTTCGGGGTGTGTCTGGGGCACCAGTCCATTGTGGAAGCCTTCGGCGGGCGGATTGTCCGGGCGGGGCAGCTGATGCACGGCAAAGCCAGCACCATTACCTTGGATACCGATTGTCCTCTGTTTGCGGGGCTGCCCCAGCAGGTGGAAGCCGCCCGATACCACAGCCTGATTGCCCAGGAAGTGGGACTGCCGGACTGCTTAAAGATCACCGCCCGGGACGAAACCGGTCAGATTATGGCGGTGCAGCACAGGCAGTTCCCGGTGTTCGGGGTGCAGTTCCACCCGGAATCGGTGTTGACGGAAGTGGGCGGGCAGATCTTAAAGAATCTGCTGGATTACCTCAACGACCTGCGCCGCAACTCCCCCAAAACCGCCTTAAAGAGCTATCTGGCCCAGGTGGTGGAAGGAAAGGATTTGACCCGGCAGCAGGCGGAACAGGTGATGAACATCCTTATGTCCGGGCAAGCGGAGGAGTCCCAGATCGGCAGCTTTTTAACCGCCCTGCGGATGAAGGGAGAGACCATCGAGGAGATTACCGGCTTGGCCAGCGGGATGCGGAAAAAAGCCCTGGCGGTCCGGGGCAGCACCGATGCTATCGACATTGTGGGCACCGGCGGGGACCTGTCCAACTCCTTTAACATCTCCACTACCTCCGCCTTTGTGGTGGCGGGCGCCGGGGGACGGGTGGCCAAGCACGGCAACCGCAGCGTGTCCAGCCGTTCCGGCGCTGCCGACGTGCTGGAAGCCCTGGGGGTCAAGATCGACCTGACCCCGGATCAGGCCAGAGAGTGCCTGGAAAAGATAGGGGTGTCCTTCCTGTTTGCCCAGTCCTTCCACCGCTCCATGCGGTTTGTAGGGCCTACTCGGAAACAAATTGGGATTCGCACCGTGTTCAACATTCTGGGACCCTTGACCAACCCCGCCAGCACCGATTATATTGTGCTGGGGGTGTACGCCCCGGAGTTGGTCCATCCCATTGCCCAGGTGATGTCCAACCTGGGAGTCAAACGGGCGCTGATTGTCTACGGCACCGACCGGCTGGATGAGATTTCCATTACCGCCCCCACCCTGGTTTGCCAGGTGGAGGGGGACCGGGTGAGCCAGCCCTTTGAAGTCACCCCGGAAGAATGCGGCCTGAGCCGGGGCAGCAAGGAGGAAATTGTAGGGGGCACGGCGGCGGAAAACGCAGTAATCACCCGCTCCATCCTAAACGGCACCGACCGGGGTACTCGCCGGGACATTGTGCTGCTCAACGCCGGGGCGGCGCTGTACACTCTGGGCATGGCCCAGACGGTGAAGGAAGGGGTTGCCCTGGCAGCCCAATCCATTGACTGCGGGGCGGCACTGGCCAAACTGGAAGCCCTAAAAGAAATCACCAATTCCTTTGAGGAGGAGCAGGGATGATCTTAGATGAAATTTTAGCCTATCGGAAAATCCAGCTGGAAAACGAAAAGGAGCGCATCTCTCCCGATGAGCTGGAAAACCTGCTGATGCAGACCAGCCGCACCCCAAAAGACTTTGCCAAGGCGCTGAAGAAGGACCATTTGACAGTGATCGCCGAAGTGAAAAAGGCCAGCCCCAGCAAAGGGGTAATCCAGCCGGACTTCCACCCGGTGCGCCAAGCTACCTCCTATCAGCGGGCAGGAGCGGAAGCCATCAGCTGCCTGACGGAAGAGCACTACTTTATGGGCAGCAGCGACATCTTCAAACGGGTGCGCAAGGCGGTGCAGCTGCCCATGCTGCGAAAGGATTTCCTCTTTGATCCCTATCAGATTCTGGAAGCCAGGGTCATGGGGGCGGATGCGGTGCTGCTGATTGCCGCCATGCTGGAAAAGGACACCCTCAAAGAGCTGTACGATTTGGCTAAGTCCCTTTCCATGGAGGTGCTGGTGGAGGTGCACAACCTCCCCGAACTGGAAAAAGCCATGGTTTGCAACCCTAAAGTCATCGGCATCAACAACCGGGATTTGAACACCTTCCAGGTGGATCTGAACACCACTGCCCGGTTGGCGGAGCAGCTTCCCAAGGATGCGGTGAAGGTCAGCGAAAGCGGCATGGCCACGGCGGAAGATTTCGCCATGGTGCGGCAGATGGGGGCGGACGCTGTGCTGGTAGGGGAGACCTTGATGCGCAGCCAGAACATCGCCGAGACCTTGAAAGGGCTGCGCACTCCCGCAGGGGGCAGGTCCTGATGACGAAAATTAAAATCTGCGGGCTGCGCCGTGTCGAGGATGTGGAAGCAGTGAATCGGGTAGGGGCGGACTTTGCCGGTTTTGTGTTTGCCCAAAGCAGGCGGCAGGTGAGCCCCAACCTGGCTGCCCAGCTGATTGCCCGGCTCAAGCCGGAAATTCTGCCGGTGGGGGTATTCGTCAACTCCGCTCCGGAAGAAATTGCCGCCGTAGTGCAGCAAACCGGTATCCGGGCGGTACAGCTTCACGGGGATGAGACCCCCCAGCAGATGGACCGGGTGCGAAGGCTCTGCCCCCAGGTGCACCTTTGGCGGGCGGTGCGGGTGAAAAGCCGGGAAGATTTGCTGCAAGCCGACCGGCTGGGCGCGGACGCCCTGGTGCTGGACAGCTATCACCCCACCCAGTACGGCGGCACCGGCCAAGTAGGAAACTGGGATTTGATTTCCAGTGTGCTGCTCTCCACCCCGGTGATTTTGGCCGGGGGATTGGATGCCGGGAATCTGGCCCAGGCGGTTTCCCAGGTCCGGCCCATGGGGGTGGACCTGTCCGGGGGCGTGGAAACCGGCGGGGTAAAAGATCAAAAAAAGATACAGCAGGTTGTGGAGTTAGCCCACCGCCTGTAACCATATTGGAGGAGGATTACCATGGAACAGGGCCGTTTTGGAGAATACGGCGGACAATTTGTGCCGGAAACGGTCATGGCAGCGGTGAGCGAATTGCAGGCTGCCTATGAGCAGTATAAAAACGATCCCGCTTTTTTGCAGGAACTGGACACCCTTTACCGGGACTACGCCAACCGTCCCTCTCTGCTTTATTACGCAGAGAAGATGAGTAAGGACTTGGGCGGAGCCAAAATCTACCTCAAGCGGGAGGATTTAAACCACACCGGCGCCCACAAAATCAACAACGTGCTGGGACAGTGCCTGCTGGCCAAGCGGATGGGAAAACACCGCATCATCGCCGAAACCGGCGCCGGTCAGCACGGGGTAGCCACCGCCACCGTCTGTGCCCTGATGGGGATGGACTGCGTGGTGTATATGGGCAAGGAGGACACCCAGCGGCAGTCCTTGAACGTCTACCGGATGGAGCTGCTGGGGGCCAAGGTAGTGGCCGTGGACAGCGGCACCGCTACCCTGAAAGACGCCATCAACGAAGCCTTCCGGGACTGGGTCACCAACATCGACACTACCTTCTACTGCATCGGCTCGGTAATGGGTCCCCACCCTTATCCCACCATGGTTCGGGACTTTCAGAAGGTCATCGGCCGGGAAATCCGCCGCCAGCTCATGGAAAAGGAAGGCCGCCTGCCGGACTGCATTGTGGCCTGCGTGGGGGGCGGCAGCAATGCCATGGGTGCGTTTTATGACTTTATTCCTGATACCACGGTACGCCTGGTAGGGGCGGAAGCCGCCGGACGGGGCGTGGATACCCCTTATCACGCCGCCACCATGGCCAAGGGCAGCAAGGGCATCTTCCATGGGATGCACTCCCTGTTTTTGCAGAACCAGGACGGGCAGATTGACCCGGTGTACTCCATCTCCGCCGGACTGGATTATCCCGGCGTGGGCCCGGAACACGCTTGGCTCCACGATACCGGCCGGGCGGAGTATGTGGACATCACCGATGAAGAAGCGGTAAATGCCTTTGAATACCTTTCCCGCACTGAGGGCATCATCCCCGCTATTGAATCTTCCCATGCGGTGGCGGCAGCCATAAAGATTGCCCCCACTATGGATAAGGACCAGATTATGGTGATCAACCTTTCCGGCCGGGGAGATAAGGACGTCTATTCCATTGCCAAATACAGAGGAGTGAAGATCCGTGAAGAATAGAATTGATTTGCGCTTTGAAGAATGCGCCGCCCAAGGGCGGAAGGCGCTGATTACCTTTGTCACCGCCGGGGACCCGGATTTGGACACCACCGAAGCGCTGGTGTTGTCCATGGAACAAAATGGGGCGGACATCATCGAGCTGGGCGTCCCCTTTTCCGACCCCATTGCAGAAGGGCCGGTGATCCAGCGGGCCAGCCAGCGGGCGCTGGCCAACCACACCCGGCTGGAAGAGGTGTTTGCCCTGGTGAAGCGGCTCCGCCAAAAGACGGAGATCCCCCTCTGTTTGATGATGTACGTCAACACCCTGTACGTCCACGACATTGCCAACTTCTTTGCCCAGTGCCGCCAAGCCGGAGTGGACGGGGTGATCCTTCCCGATGTGCCGCTGGAAGAACACGCCCCCTTTGATGAAGCCGCCCGGAAGGAAGGGGTCCATCCCATCTATTTGGTGGCCCCCACCTCCCATGAGCGGATCCGCAGCATCGCTCAAAATGCCAGCGGATTTCTCTACTGCGTCTCCAGCTTGGGGGTGACCGGCAAGCGTTCGGAATATGCCACCGATTTTGACTCCTTCTTTGGGGAGATCAAGCAGGCCTGCACCGTACCCTATGCCATTGGCTTTGGCATCTCCGGGCCGGAACAGGTGCGGCAAATGGGGCGGTACGCCAACGGCGTCATCGTGGGCAGCGCCGTGGTGGAGCTGGTGGAGCAGTACGGCAAGGATTCCTCCAAACCGGTGGGAGAATTTGTAGCCAAGCTGGCCCAGGCAGCCAGAGAAACACAGTAAAAAAACACCCGAACTTTTGGCTAGGAGCCGGAGTTCGGGTGTTTGTTGCTGAAAAAGAAAAGCGGCAGCTTTAGCACACAGCCGACCGTGCCGAAGCTACCGCAAGCGAGGTGAGACTGAAATAAAAAACAGCTTGCCCATCTGCGGTGCAGCGAAAAACAGGCTTCCCCAAAGGGAAAAGAAAGCTGCTTTTTTATTTGAGTCGGGGATTTACACCGCAATTTTATTATACCGAATTACAGGGGGAAATTACAACTGAGAGCAGTAAAAATTTTTTTGAAAATTTTTGTTCTCACTTGGTAATAACATTATTTTTTGACAAAAAATATTTTTGAAAAGGCAGTCAAGTATTTTTTTCACTGCTTTGCAAAAACTAGCTCCGAGATTTGCAAAATGACGATGAGATGGGAGCGATGTTATGTACAAATGGATACGCCGGGGGACGGCGGCGGTTTTGGTGTGTTCCGCATTGCTGTGGGGACTGAACCTGTGGTACGGGGTCAGCCTGCCGGATCGGTACTACGTTTCCCAGGGAGATGATTTGGTGCTGACCCAGCGGGCGGTGGTGGCGGTGGAGAATGGTTCCCAGGAGCAGGCGGTGATGTCCTCCACCCGGCCCCAGAACCAGACCTTGAGCCTGTTTGGCATTATGCCCATTAAGACGGTAGCGGTGCAGGAATGCGAGGACTTGACGGTGATTCCCTCCGGGGAAGCCTTTGGGGTGAAAATGTTTTCCCAGGGCGCCGTGGTGGTAGGATTCAGCCCGGTGGTCACCGCAGACGGCACCCAGGAGCCCTATCTGAACTGCGACATTCAGGAAGGAGACATCATCTGCAAGGTCAATGAAAAAGAAGTGACCCGCAACGAAGAGATTTCCTACCTTATCCGGGAAAGCGGGGGCAAGCCCATGGAGCTGACCCTGCAACGGGAGGACGGAGAACACACCGTGACCCTGACCCCGGTGCTTTCCAGCACCGACGGCACCTATAAGTCCGGCCTTTGGATTCGGGACAGCGCCGCCGGCATCGGCACCATCACCTTCCTCAACGGGGACACCGGCACCTTTGCCGGGTTGGGCCACCCCATCACCGATGCCGATACCGGCACCATCCTGCCGGTGGAGTCCGGGGAGGTCTGCCCGGTAACCATCCACTCCATCACCAAAGGTACTGCCGGGGAGCCGGGGGAGCTGGACGGGGTGTTTGCCTCCAACATTCCTTTGGGAGAGATTCTGCTGAACAATCAAACCGGGGTGTACGGTACCCTCACCGGTATGGATTTAGACGGGATGGAACCGGTAGAGCTGGGGTATAAGCAGGAGGTGGAGCCGGGTTCGGCCACTATTTTATGCGCCTTGACCGACGCCGAGCCCCAGGAGTACGACATTGAAATCTGTTCCGTTTCCATGGCGGGGGAGGACGACACCAAAAATCTGGTGATCAAAGTCACCGACCCGGACCTGCTGGACAAAACCGGCGGCATTGTCCAAGGCATGAGCGGCACCCCCATCTTGCAAAACGGGAAGCTGGTGGGCGCAGTGACCCATGTGTTCGTCAACGACCCCACCATGGGCTACGGCATCTTTGCGGAAACTATGATGGAGTATCTGGAAGATTTGGATACCGACACAGAATAAAAGGAACCGCCCCGAGGCAATGCTTCAGGGCGGTTTGGTACATTTTTCAGTTTGCCAAGGGAAATTTCAGCCGGACAGTGAGCCAGCCTTCCCGGTATTCTGCATCAATTTTCCCCCGCAGCTGTTGGGTCAGCAGTTTGGCAATGGATAGGCCCAGTCCGGTGGAACTGCGGCCGGTTTCCAGGGTGAAGAACCGGTCAAACAACCGCTGTACCTCCACGGCGCTGAGTTTGGATGCGGGATTGGAAAAGGCAATTTCCCCGGCAGGGGTCAAGGAGACCTGAAAATCCCCGTCGCTGTACTTTAAGATGTTGCTGAGGATGTTGCTGAAAATCCGGGAAAACCATTTTGGGTCTCCCAAAGCCAGTACTGGGGTTTCCGGCATGGAAACAGCGGGAGCAATTCCCCGGCCGGTGAAGGCGGCGTAATAGGCGGCCAAACTTTCTTCCAGCATCCCATTGAGGGACACGGGCTTGATGTCCGGCTCCTGCTGGTTTGCCAAAATCACGGAATAGCGGAACAGTTCTTCCAAAAGCTGTTTCATGGCCTGGCACCGGTTTTCGATTTGTGCCAGATACTGGCTGGAGGGGGAGGGGAGATTTTGCCGCCGGAGCAGCTCCAGATAGCCGAACACAGCGGTGAGGGGGGTGCGCAGGTCGTGGGACAGGTTGCACACCGCTTCCTTTAGCTCCTGGTCCCCCTGCTGGTACTGTTGCCGCTGACGGCGAAGCTGGGCCAGCTGTTTGCTCAAGGCATGTGCAAACCGGCAGAGCCGTGCGTCCCGAACGGAGACCCGCAGTAGGGTGTTGGTGTCTTGGGACAGGCAGAACGCCACCCCTTCTTCCAATTCCGTTAGTCCCCGGTAAAGCAGCCACAGCTTGAGGCCCAGCCCCAGGGTGGCGGCTGCCAGCAGCAGGCAAACCAGTCCCAGAAACAGCATACATCCTCTTCCTTTCTATGCCAAAGCCCAGAGAGGGTTTCTCCCTGGGTGATTGGCGATTTATGCAATGTCTTTTTTCTGAAAGCCCAGCAAGCCACCTACTGTAGAAGCGGCGATGAGCACGGCAGAGTAAAAGGGGAGATAGTGCAGGTGTTCCCCGCCGCCGTTGACAATCAAACTACCCTGACCCCAAGGCAGGAATTCATAGATAGTTTCCACCACTTTTCGCGCCGTCCCGCTCAGATAGGTGGAATTGGGGAAGCTCTCTACCGTGACCAGTTCCCCGGTGTCGGTTAGGTAGGAGTAGCCCTCCCATATGGCCGGTTCGCTGAGCCAGGATTGCATCTGGGAAGCCCCTATCACAATGACCAAGGCGGTTAAAAGAGAGATGGTTACCGCTGCTGCCCGGTTGCCGGTAAGCATTTGAATCATGGTAAAGAGGGCGGTGTAAACAGAGGCAGAGAGGAGACTGGCCAAAGCTAGCAGCAAAATGGTTTCTGGTTCTTTCTGGAACCCACCGAAAGCAGGGATTCCGAAGAGACAGGCAGCTGAAAAGCACCCCAGGCAGAGCAGCAAAGTGGAAACGGTGTTTGTCAGCCAGCCGGAAAGGTATACCGCCGCCCGACTGTGTCCCACAATGAGCTGGTTGCGCAGGGTGCCGTCTTGAAATTCCCGGCCTAAGAACAAAGTGGACACCACGGCGCTGACTACCCCGATGACCCAGTGAAAGGAAAAGCAGTAATCCTCTAAGGCGAAGGTGGCGCCCGGTTCCAGGTAGGCGGCGAAGGAATAGCGGTTGGTGGCATCGAACGCCCCAAAGACGAACATAAAAGCCAGGGCGATCCAAAAGATTTTTTCTCTCCACAATCGGGAAAGGAGTGAAGCAGTTATATTGGCCATATGATTTCCTCCCTTGTTAGTGTAAGCGTTTTTTGGAAAAGCCCAAAAGCCCTGCACCAGTGGTGACGGCAATCAGGATTCCGGAATAGCAGGGAAGCAGCCCGTAGGGAATGTTTTGGATGGGGATGTAGGGCAGAGTGTATAGGGAAAGGATCATCCCTTGGCCGGAGGGCAGAAACCCAAACAGCACCTCCAAAAACCCATGCACGCCCTCCCCGGGATAGCGTGGATTGGGCCGGCCATCAAACAACAAGGCAGGCGCATAAAGAATACCGTCGACCCATTGGGCCAATAGATACAGCCCCAAAGCCAGCAGAACGCAGAGTACCAGGGAAATCACCCGGCTGCCGGTAAGCATCTGGATCATGGTGAACAGGGAAGCGTAAACCGCCACAGAAAGTACACAGGAGAGGATCAGCAGCATCACCTCACCGGCACTCACCACAAATCCCCCGAACACCGGCATCCCGCAAAGACAGGCGGTAAGGAAATATCCCAGCGCCAACAGCACTGAGGCGGCAGTGTTTACCATCAGGCTGGAAAGATATACCTTCCAGCGGGAATGTCCGGCGATGAGCTTATTGCGCACCCCGCCGTCCTGAAACTCCCGGCCCAAAAACAAGCAGCAGACCATGGCGCTCCCCACTCCAATCAGCCAATGGAAGTTGAAGCAGAATTCTTCCGGGGTGTAGGGCGATTCGGGATAGATGCAGTAGTGAAAGGCGGTGAAAAAGAATCCGGCCGCCGCCATGAAAATCATTGCGGCCCAGAAAATCTTTTCCTTCCACAGCCGAAAGAAGCAGGCACAAAGCAGATCCTTCATGGCTGTTCCTCTCCTACCAGGTTCATGTAGTAGCTCTCCAAACTCTCCTCCTGGTTGGTGAGGCTGAGCACCTGACAGCCTTCCTTTGCCAAGGCCTGGACTAAATCGGTGACGCTGACCTGGGCGGAAATCTGGGCGGTGGTTTCGTCCAGCACCTGACAGTCCAACCCCATGCGGTGGGCGGTGAGCACCAAGGCCCGCAGGTCGGATACCTGGATGCGGATGGATTTCTGGCAGGCCGCTTCCAGTTCGGCAGCGCTGATTTCCTTTAGCAGACGCCCTTTGTCCAAAAAGCCGTAGTGGGTGGCTAAGCGGGAGAGTTCGTCTAAGATGTGGCTGGAGATCAGAACCGTTACCTGCCGGCGGCGGTTGAGATTTAGGATCAGTTCCCGGATCTCGATGATACCTTGGGGGTCCAGGCCGTTGGCCGGTTCGTCCAGTACCAAAAAGTCCGGGTTCCCGCAAAGGGCCATGGCAATGCCCAGCCGCTGCCGCATGCCCAGAGAAAAGTGGCTGACCTTCTTTTTGCCGGTATCCGCCAGTCCTACCAGTTCCAGCAGCTGGTCAATGCCGTCGAAGGAGGGAATGCCCAAAATCCGATACTGCTGTTTCAGATTGTCCCGGGCGGTCATGTTGCGGTAGATGGAGGGGGTTTCCACCACCGCCCCCATCCGCTTGCGGCATTTGGCAATGGCCGGGTCCTTGCAGCTGACCCCATACAGGGAGTATTCTCCGGACGTAGGCTGCTGCAAACCGCAGATCAGCCGGATCAGGGTGGTTTTCCCGGAACCGTTTTTCCCCACCAGGCCGTAGATCGCCCCCTGGGGGATGTGCAGGGACAGGTTGTCTAACGCTAGGCAGCGGCGGTACTGCTTGGTCAGTCCCTGTACCTTCAAGCAATTTTCCATACTTCTTACCTCCTTTGGTTTTCTGGGCTTAGTATACCGGATGTTTTGAAAGTTCCGGTAAAGGAAAGGGTAAAGATTTGGTTAAAGTTTGTATGCGGTAAAAATCCGGCTCAGTGGAATGGCGGATGAGCCTGCATAGTACAAAAAAGTGTTTTTTCTACACGACGTTTGAAAATATTTATTATTTCATCTTTTTGCCGGAAACAGGAAAAAAGGGCTTGACAATGGCAGTGGAGAGGTATATACTGTGAACCATCCGATTTCATACAATCTGATTTTTGATAATGGAGAGTGCCGATGGAACCGCAAACTGTGCCGCAGAACACGCTGGCGTCTTTTCGAGAGGCGTCCATGGAATTGGATCATGTCTACTCTATATTTTCCAAGGCCTGCGGATTGTCGGAAGCAGAATATTGGTCGCTGCTTTTTATCTCGGAAGGTGTGGTCACCCAAAGCCAGATCAGCGATCGGTCGTGGCTGAGCCGCCAGACCCTAAATTCCGCCTTTAAACAGCTTCGGAAAAAGGGACTCATCCGCCTGGAGCCCTATGAAGAAAACCAGCGCTCCAAGCAAGCCCTTTTGACCGAAGAAGGGAAGGCGTTTTTGGAGAAGTATGTGCTGCAAATGCACCGAGTGGAGGAAAAGGCTTGGAAGCAAATGAGCCAGCAGGAACGTATCATGTTAATCCAAACCACCCGAAAATTCAGCGGTTTGATTCGCAAAGAACTTCACCCATCCAAATTTGAATAGGCTTCACATCGGAGGTTTGCGGCCGCAGCCGCAACGACCGGAGAAGATGTCGAGTGCGCTCGGTTATTGCAGAATAATCGGGCGCCATTTTTTTGTGCAACACATTTCGCAGTAAAACAGGAGAAAACCATATGATTATCAGCTGTTTTGTGCTGCCCATCTGGGGCCGCTCGCCGCCGTCATTTCACAGCCGTAATTTCACAAAAGAAAATCACGATCATCGGAGGACTGGCCATCGCAATGGCCGGCGGATCAGTTTCCGCCATAGTCGATAAGATGTCGGGTGCGCCCGGTTATGGAAGATAACCGAGGCGCATTTTTTCTGTCTATTTGAAACAAAGAAAGGACTTATGCATGGTATGAAACTTATTTTGCAATTTATCAGACCACACTGGAAACTGTGTGTCGCCACCGTGATTCTGCTCATTGTGGACGTTGCCGGCGCCTTGTTTATCCCCACTTTGGCGGCGCAGATGTTAAACCAAGGCACTTCCGGTGCATCCTTTGACGCCCTTTTGGCCACCGGCATTCAGATGGCGGTAGCCTCGGTACTGTCCGGCGTCTGTGCTATTTTGGGGGGCTATGCCTGCGCCACTTTGTCGGCCCGGGTGGGCAAGGATATGCGGATCGCCCTCTATGAAAAATCACTGAAACTGTCCATTTACGACTTCCGCCATTTCGGCACTGCTTCCATCACCACCCGGACGGTGTCGGATATTACCACCATCCAGATGGCGCTCACCAACTTTATTCAGATGGTGCTGCCGGTTCCGGCAATTTTCATCATTGCTCTGGCTTTGTCCTTCAGTCTGGATATGGAAATGGGCTTTATCCTGCTGGGCGTAGTGGTGGCCGTACTGGTGCTGGCGTTCTTTATTATGCAGAGCGCTGCCCCGCTGTTTAAAAAGCTGCAAAAACTCTTAGACCGGATGACCACCGTGCTGCTGGAAAACCTCACCGGCGTGCGGGTAGTCCGTGCCTTTAACAGCGAGAAGCGGGAAGAACGGCGGATGGGCATTGCCTTTTCCAAATACGCCAACACCTCCATTAAGGCCAACCGCCGGTTCGCCAACCTGGACGGCCTTTCCTTCCTGTTTATCAACCTGTTTATCGTGGTGGTTTACTGGCTCAGCGGCGGGCGGATCAGCGCCGGCAGCTTGCAGATCGGCGACATCACCGCCGTTATCGAATACGCCATGATGGTGCTGTTCTTCTTGATGATGGCCCAGATGGTGATTATGACCCTGCCCCGGGCTTTGGAATGCTGCGAGCGTGTCCGGGAAGTGTTGGAGCACTCTCCGGAAATTCAGGATATGGTGGCGGAGGACCCGGAAGTGGAGGAAAACGAAAAGGATGAAGTCCTTTCCTTCCGGGATGTGTCCTTCCGCTTTGCCGATGCAGAAGAAGACACCCTTTGCCATCTGAACTTTACCTGCCGCCGTGGCAAAACCACCGCCATCATCGGCGGTACCGGCAGCGGCAAATCCACCGTGGCGTCCCTGATTTTGCGGTTCCACGATGTGTCCAAAGGCGCCGTCTGCCTCAACGGCGTGGACATCCGGCAGATGACCCAGCGGTACCTGCGGGATCACTTAGCCTATGTGCAGCAGAAAGCCTGGTTGTTCAGCGGCACCATTGCCGATAACCTGCGTTACAGCAATCAGAACGCCACCGAAGAAGAGCTGATGCACGCCGCCGACGTAGCCCAGGCGGGAGATTTCATCCGTTCTCTGCCAGATGGGCTGAACTCTTACGTTGCCCAGGGCGGCACCAACTTTTCCGGCGGCCAGAAACAGCGCTTGTCCATTGCCCGGGCGTTGGTGAAAAAGCCGGAACTCTATATTTTCGACGACAGCTTCTCCGCTTTGGACTTCAAAACCGACGCAGCGCTGCGTAAGGCCCTGGCCAAGGAGACCAAAGATTCCGCTGTGTTGATCATCGCCCAGCGGGTGAGCACCATCCAGCACGCCGATCAGATCATCGTGCTCCATGAGGGACAGATGGCGGGTATCGGAACCCATGAACAGTTGCTGCAAACCTGCTCGGTTTACCAGGAAATCTATGATTCTCAAACCAAGGAGGCACAGGAAGCATGAAACAAACTCGAAAACAAAGCACCGTAGTGCGCCTGTTCAGCCAGCTCAAAGGCCAGCGGGTCCGGCTGATTATGGTTGCGGTGTCCATCGTGATTTATGTGGGGCTGAGCATTTACAACCCCATGTACAGCGCATTGGTGGTGGACCATCTCTGGCAGAGCATCCAGGCCGCTTGGAATGACGGCACCTCCTTTGCCATTAGCTGGACCAATATGGGCCGGGAATTGCTCCAGCTCTCTATTCAGTATTTCTTTACCTGGATTTTCTATTATTTGCAGTCCTACCTTATGGCAAACGTGGCGGAAAGCCTGAACCTGGAACTGCGTAAGCAGATTGCTCAAAAGCTCAACCGCCTGCCGCTGCGGTTTTTTGACCAGAACAAGGCGGGGGAAATCCTCAGCCGCGTCACCAGCGACCTGGATAAAATCGCCGAAGTGCTGCAAACCGGCCTGTTGAAAATGATTGTGGCCATCGGCACCGTGATCGGTTCTTTGATTGTTATGTTCTATTACAGCGTGCCCTTGACCTGTATTTTCCTGATCTTCATGATCATCAGCGTCATTATTACCCAGATTGTGGCAAAGAAGAATCTGCGCTGCGCCACTCAGCGGCAGGAAACCATCGGTGAACTCACCGGCATTGTGGAAGAATATTACAATGGACGCAACGTCATCAAAGCCTATAACCACGAAGTCCAGAGCCAGGAGCAGGTGGCGGCAGCCGCAGAAAAGAACCGGATCGCCAACAAAAAGGCGGACTTCCTCACCAACTGCGTCAACCCGCTGATTCGTCTGCTCACCCGTCTGGCCCATGTGGTGATCGCCATTATCGCCGGCAACGCCATGCTCAACGGCACCATGACCGTCGGCGTGGTGCAGGCGTTCTTCCAGTATATCAACCAAACCGCCGAGCCCTTAACCGAAGCCTCCTTTATGATTAACTCCCTGCAGGGCGCACTGGCTTCCGCCAAGCGGACCTTTGAGCTGCTGGACGAAGAGGAGGAAATCCCCGATCCGGAACATCCGGCGGTGGTAGAAAAGGCCAAAGGGGAAATTTCCTTCCAGCAGGTGAGCTTTGGTTACAACCCCGGCCAGCTCTTGATGAAGAACATCAGCTTTACCGCCAAACCGGGCCAGAAGATTGCTGTGGTGGGCAGTACCGGCGCCGGCAAAACTACCCTGGTCAACCTGCTGATGCGGTTTTACGAGGTCAACGGCGGCAAGATTACCCTGGACGGGGTGGACACCTCTCAGATGACCCGAAGCGGGCTGCGGAAAAACTTCGGCATGGTACTCCAGGACACCTGGCTGTTTTCCGGCACGGTAGCGGCCAATATCGCCTACAGCAAGCCGGACGCCACCCGGAAAGAAATTGTTGCGGCGGCCAGAGCGGCCAAGGTGGACTATTTTATCCGCACCATGCCCCGGGGTTACGACACCCTGCTGGACAACGAAGCCGCCAACCTTTCCGCCGGCCAGCGCCAGCTTTTGACCATTGCCCGTGTGTTCCTCTGCGACCCGCCGGTGATTATTTTGGACGAAGCCACCTCCAGCGTGGATACCCGTACCGAAGTGGAAATCGGCAAAGCCATGAAAAAGCTGATGGACGGGCGGACCAGTTTCGTGATTGCCCACCGCCTTTCCACCATCCGAGACGCGGATACCATTCTGTTTATGGAGCACGGCAATATCATTGAACAGGGCAACCACCAAGAATTGCTGGCGAAAAAAGGCGCGTATGCGGCGCTGTACTACAGCCAGTTTGAATAATTTTGAGAAAGGTGCTGCGGCCAAGGCTGCGGCGCCTTTTTTGCAGGGGCGGCAGTTCAGCCCTGTTCCGAAAGGGTAAAGCCGATGCCCCAGACCGTCTCGATGTAATCCTTCCCCCCGGCCTGCCGCAGTTTTTTGCGCAGGTTGCTCACATGGACCTTCAGGGAGCTTTCCACGCAGTCCGGGGTGTCCCGGCTGATTCGGTCCAGCAGTACCGTCTTGGTCACCACCTGGCCCTGATGTTCCAGCAGAATCCGCAGGATGCCGTATTCCGTTTTGGTGAGATGGACCTGCTGTCCGCCTACCAGGACCTGGTGGGTATTTGGATCCAGCTCCAGTTCGCCCCAGGCCAATTTTCCCCCGGCGGCGCTGGGCCGGCGCAGCTGCACGGCGATCCGGGCCAGAAGTTCCCGGACGTCAAAGGGTTTGGTGAGATAGTCCGCCGCCCCGCCCAGCAGCAGGTCCACTTTGTCCTGGATCTGGGCTTTGGCGCTGAGGACAATCACCGGGATTCCCTGGATTTTGGGAAGCAGCTCTTCCCCGGACAGGCCGGGCAGCATCAAATCCAGCAGCACTAAATCCGGTTTGTGCTGCTCCAGCAGGTACAGCGCTTCGGTGCCGGAATAGGCTCGCAGCACCCCGTAGCCCTCCTGGGTCAGCACCTCTTCCAACATGGTTCCAATGGCCATATCGTCGTCAATAATTGCGATCTGTTTCATCCAAGGCCGCCTCCTTTTCCTGAGCCTAGTATAGCACGCTCCCATATCCGACGCAAATCCCCCCGATAATTCCACCGCCTTTTTCTTTTCTCCCCTTTCTTCGACCTCTTGTTCCGGCAGACTGTTTCAAATTCCTTCCCCCGCCGGTGCGCTCCCACCGATTTTTTCCCCAAAGTTGAATTTTCCCCTTGAACAAGCTGGAAAAATATGGTAATATTAGGAAACGAAACCAGATGAGATACTTCTTCCCCCTGCGGTCAGTGGACGGCGGGGGGAAGGCGAAGAAGGAAAGAGGTTCTGAGATGAAACAACTGGCGAAGGTTTTGATCGGAGACGACACCTTAAATTACGGATTGATCTGCAAGGAAATGCTGCAAAAAGAGGATTTGGACGTAAAAACAGTACCCAAGGACGGCATGGAAGTGTATCAGGGAATTGTGCAATACCGGCCGGATATCGTGGTGATGGAGTGCTATATGCCCCATATCGACGCCATCGGCATCCTGTCCTTTGCCAAAACCCTGACTCCTGCTCCGGCGTTTTTGGTGACCAGCGCTTACGACAACAGTCATGTGGAAAAGGAAATCATGAGTCACGGTGCGGCGGGGTATCTGCTGCGGCCCTTCGATTTGGAATACCTGAAGGACCGGGTGGTGAACCTTTCCCGGCATTTGGGCAGCTACCGCACCGTGGGGGCGGACGCCACCCAGGGGGATCTGGAGGTGATGGTCACCGACATCATCCATAAAATGGGGGTACCGGCCCACATCAAGGGGTACGCCTATGTGCGGGAAGCCATTCTGCTGACCATTCAGGACAGCGACATGATTAACTACGTCACCAAAATGCTGTACCCCACCATTGCGGAAAAATTCGGAACCACCACCCAGCGGGTGGAGCGGGCCATCCGCCATGCCATTGAAGTGGCGTTTTCCCGGGGAGATGTGGACACTCTCAACGAGTTTTTCGGCTACACCATCCAGGGCAGCAAGGGCAAACCCACGAACAGCGAGTTTATTGCGTTGATTGCCGATAAGCTGCGGCTTCAGCTCAAGCAGAGGCGAAGCAGCTGATTTTCCCACTTTTCATGCTCCTACCCAATAAGAAAG
Organism: Ruminococcaceae bacterium UBA1375; assembly: GCA_002305795.1. Taxonomy (GTDB): domain Bacteria; phylum Bacillota; class Clostridia; order Oscillospirales; family Ruminococcaceae; genus Egerieicola; species Egerieicola faecalis. Next base: position 80,418 of record DBRF01000004.1, on the reverse strand, counting down.
CCGCCCCAAACTGCCGGGCGGCTTCTGTGCGATGGGGAAAAAGGCAAACGCAGCGGCTCGTTCCATCAAAAAACGGCTTTTCCCCCATTGCCGGAATTAGTATCTTCCCAACCAAGCAAAATATGCAGCGCCGCCGGAAAACCGAGAGGAAATCACAGGGAATGCTTGCGTTTTTTGTAAAAAACGTGTATACTTGTTACAAGTATCAAGTATTGCGTCCAGGGAGGCGATCGTTTTGGTCACATTAGAAAATCATCTGGGCACCATCCGGGTTTCCCACAGCTTTCTGGTAGATCTGGTGGGACGGGCAGTGGTTTCCTGCTTCGGCGTGGCAGGCATGGCAGTGACCCCCGCGCAAAAGAGCCCGTTGGCAAAACTCTACCGGAGCAAAACCGATGCGCTGGACCGTGGCATCCGAGTGCGCAGCAAGGACGATGGGCTTTTGATTGACCTGCATATCATCGTGCTGTACGGCACCAACATTTCCGCCATTGTCAAAAGCATTATCAATAAAGTTACCTATACCGTAGAGGATACCACCGGCATTCGGGTACTGCGGGTCAACGTCTATGTGGACGGCCTGAAACAGTAGGAATTAGGAGCAGGAAAGGAACATTGCGCATGAATATCAGCGGCAGTTTGTTTGCTCAGGCGGTAATCAGTGCCGCCAACCATATCATCAACGAAAAATCCAAGGTGGATGAGCTGAATGTGTTCCCGGTGCCGGACGGCGACACCGGCACCAATATGTCCATGACCATGACCAATGGGAAAAAGGCGGTGGAGGCCCTGGAAGAATCCGCCCCCATCGGGGAGGTGGCCAAGGCTTTCGCCACCGCACTGCTCCGGGGCGCCCGGGGCAATTCCGGGGTAATCCTCTCTTTGCTGTTCCGGGGTTTTTCCAAGGGACTGAAAGGCAGGGTGGAAGCCAACGGCTCGGACGTGGCCTACGCCTTAAAGCTGGGCACCGAAAGCGCCTACAAAGCGGTGATGAACCCCACGGAAGGCACCATCCTCACCGTGGCGCGGCTGGCCAGTGAGGCCGGGGAAGAAGCCGCCATGGCGGGCAAGGATGCGGTGGAAGTGTTCGATGTCATTGTGTCCGCCGCAAAACAGGCCCTGGACCAGACCCCCGAGCTGCTGCCGGTGCTGAAAAAAGCCGGTGTGGTGGACGCCGGGGGCATGGGGCTGTACACCATTCTGCTGGGAATGCAGGTGGTGTTCCAGGGTAAGGAAGGGTATACTCTGGCCAGCGAAAAACCCAAAGCTCCTGCGGTCAGCGAAAGCAACCCCTTTGCCCAGTTCGATGAAGTGATCAACTTCACCTACTGCACCGAGTTTATCGTCAACAAAAACAAGGAAAGCCGGGATCCTCTGGCCCTCCGTGCCTACCTGGAAAGCATCGGCGACTGCGTGGTGGTAGTGGACGACGACTCCATCATCAAGGTTCATGTCCACACCGACCATCCCGGCAAAGCCTTTGAAGAAGGGCTTCTCTATGGCAGCTTGGTGAACATGAAGGTAGAGAACATGCGGGAGCAGAACGCCGCAAAAAAGACCGAGGCTATGGCCAAGGAAGCGGAACTGCCCTGGGCGGAACCGAAAAATCCTTACGGCTTTGTGGCGGTGGCGGCAGGCGCCGGAGTTCAGAGCCTGTTTGCAGATTTGGGAGTAGACCGGATCGTCAGCGGCGGCCAGACTATGAATCCCAGCACCGACGACATTCTCCAGGCGGTGGAAGCCACCCCGGCCCAGACGGTGTTTGTGCTGCCCAACAACAAGAACATCATTATGGCGGCGGAACAGGCGGAAAAGCTGGCGGACCGCCGGGTCTGCGTGCTGCAAACCCGCTCCATTCCCCAGGGACTTTCCGCCATGCTGGCCTTTGACCCGGACTCCAACTTCCAGGAAAACCGGGTGAATATGACCCGTGCTTTGGACCGGGTGCAGTCCGGCCAGATTACCTTTGCCGCCCGGGATTCCGACTACGAGGGCCACAAAATCCGTCAGGGAGAAATCCTGGCCCTGGACGGCGGCAAGCTGGACTTTGTGGAGGATCAGCTCCCCAAAGCCCTGTACCGTTTGACCCGCCATCTGGTGAAAAAATCCGACGCTCCCGGCTTTATCACCATTCTCTACGGCAGCGACGTCACCGAAGATCAGGCTCAGGAAGCGGTGCAGCCTCTCCGGGACAAGTTCGGCGACAGCTGCGAAATCAGCTTGGTCAACGGCGGCCAGCCGGTGTACTACTATATCATTTCGGTGGAGTAATCAGCCGTGAAGAACCAGACCGAATGCCCCTCCATCCGCAGCCTGAAAGGCGTAGGGGAACAGCGGGCAAAATACTATGAAAAATTGGGAGTAGAGGATCTCTGCTCCCTTTTGCGTTACTATCCCCGGACCTGGATGGATTTTTCCAATCCTGTGCCCATCTTGCAGGCCCAGCCGGGGGAGACGGTGTGCGTCCAGGGGACGGTGTTCCGCAAACAGGGAGAACAGCGCATCCGCAAGGGACTGAGCTTGTTTAAGGTATATGTCACCGATGGGGAAGGCCAGCTCACTGTCACCATCTTCAACAACATCTATGCCTACCAAGCCTTGGAACTGGAGCACACCTACTGCTTTTACGGCAAGATCACCGGGGGACTGCTCCGCCGGGAGATGAACTCCCCCCAGGTGCTGGACCCAGACCGGGAAAGCGCCATCCGCCCGGTGTATCCTCTCACTCAGGGGCTGACCAATAAGATGATCTGCACCAATATGCGCCAGGCCCTGAAGGAATGGGGGGACCATTTGGAGGACGTGCTGCCGGAGTGGGTGCTGCAAAAATACGGCCTCTGCCGGATGCGGTACGCCTACGAAAACATCCACTTTCCCGCCGACCGCCATGCGCTGGAGCTGTCCCGGCGGCGGCTGATCTTTGAGGAATTTTTCCTGCTGAGCCTGGGCATGGGACAGATCCGTTCCCGGCGGCGGGAACATACTGCCTTCCGTCTGGCCGATACCGATTTGACCCCCTTTTTGCAGCAGCTTTCCTTTTCCCTCACCGACGGCCAAAGTCAGGCCATTGCCGACTGTATCCGGGACTGCACCGGAGAGGTGGCCATGAACCGGCTGATTCAGGGGGACGTGGGCTGCGGCAAAACGGTGGTGGCGGCGGCGCTGTGCTATCTCATGTCCAAAAACGGAGGGCAGGCCGCCATGATGGCCCCCACCGAACTGCTGGCCCGGCAGCACCTGGAAACCCTCACCAAAATGCTTTCCGGGCTTGGCATCTCCTGCGGCCTGCTGGTGGGAAGCCAGCCCGCCGCCCAGCGCCGGGAAACCTTAAAGCAGATTGCAGCGGGAGAAATCCAGGTGGTGGTAGGCACCCAGGCCCTGATTCAGCAGGGGGTGGAGTTTGCCCGGTTGGGGCTGGTGATTACCGACGAACAGCACCGCTTTGGGGTGGAACAACGCTCCCTGCTCAGTCAAAAGGGAGAGCATCCCCACTGCCTGGTGATGAGCGCCACCCCCATCCCCCGAACCCTGGCGCTGATGATGTACGGAGAGCTGGACCTTTCGGTGATCCGCCAGATGCCAAAAGGCCGGAAACCGGTAAAGACCTGGCTGATCGACTCCGGCAAGCGTACCCGTGCCCTGGGCTTCGTTCGGGATTTCCTGGACAAGGGCTTCCAGGGGTACATCGTCTGCCCCATGATCGAGGAAACCGACTGCGAACTGGTGAGCCTGAAGCGCTACCGGCAGGGTCTGCGGGGTACGCCCCTGGAAGGGGCTTCCATCGGCTTTTTGCACGGCAAGATGAAGGGAGCGGAAAAGGAAGGGGTGATGGAGCAGTTTGCCCAGGGCAAGCTCCAGCTGCTGGTGTCCACCACTGTGGTGGAAGTGGGGGTGGACGTGCCCAACGCCGTGGTGATGGTGGTGGAAAACGCCGAGCGGTTCGGCCTCAGCCAGCTTCACCAGCTTCGAGGACGGGTAGGCCGGGGCAGTGAGCAGAGCCACTGCATCCTGATTTCCGACCATGACCAGCCCGCCACCCGCACCCGGCTGAAGTTGCTCTGCCAAACCAATGACGGCTTTGAACTGGCCCAGCAGGACCTGAAACTCCGGGGCCCCGGCGACTTTTTCGGCCGCCGTCAGCACGGCCTTCCCCAGCTGAAAATGGCGGACTTTGCCACCGACCTGGCCCAGCTGGAACAGGCCAGGGAAGCGGCCCAGGCGGTGTTGGAGGAGGACCCCGGCTTGCATAAATCGGAACACCGCCTTCTTCGGGAAGAAGTGGAGCGGATGTTTGCGGCACAGACCAGCAATTAAAGCAAAAAAATGCCCGGCTTTCAAAACGCAGTTTGCGTCGGAAAAGCCGGGATTTGTTATAACCGCACTACTTTCAGGGGGGTGCCGGTTTTTTCGCAGTAGTTCATGGTGTACTGGGTGCCTTTGGACGCTCCGTCCCAGAAGGCGATGACCAGGTCGCTGTAGTTGACGATCTGCTCATTGCGTTTGAGCGGCGCACCCCGCCGGTAGCGGCTGTACTCCGGGAGAAATTCCGTCAGGGGGATTCCCCTGGCCTGGGCGTACCGGGCCACGCACTGGTCGATGCCTTTGGCGCCGCCGGAAACCAGTTCGGTGGTGTCGGGGGGAAGGTAGGGGGAAAAATCCTCCACCGTCAGACCCCGGGAACCAATAATGGCAACTTTCATGGAATCCCTCCTATCCATCAGCTCCTTTGAAAGGCTTGCAGAAACGTTTCCGCCGTTTGACGGAAAGGGCCGGCCTCTCACCTCAAAACCGGCCGTCACCCAATCCGGCAGCTTATGGTCGGGTTGGCAGTGAGGTTCGCATTCCTGCAAGACTTGCAAAGAAGCTGATAGAAAATAATTATAATGTGGTGTCACTATGACACCATTATAACACCAAACTGATGTCTTTTCAAGATTTTGGATACAATAAAAATAAAGAATCAGTTTGTGGAGTGAATACCATGGCCAACAAAGTAGGATATACCATGCGATTAGACCGGGAGTTGTTTGAAAAATTTCGCTACATTGCCGATGCCAACGGCCGTTCCGCCAACCGGGAGCTGGAGCAACTCATCCGCAAGCTGGTGTCGGATTACGAGGCCCAGAACGGGGTCATTACCAGCGAAGATTTGACCCGCTTCTTCAATCCCCAGCAGAATTGAGAGGGAGAATAAAAAATCCCGGCCGTGGGGGTCGGGTGGGATTCAGCTTGACAAAGCCGGAGGAAATGGGTATAATAAAAACAGAGGACGAAACTGGTAACGGTTAGTCCCTAGTTTGGTTATGAAGTAACCGCTCTAAGGGCAATATGAGCGGTTACTTTCTTTTTGTCAGCTGCACTACCAAAGTAGCCACGCCGAGCAAAACTAAGGTGTAGGTAAACAGGTCGCCCCATTCCATTCACCGTCCCTCCTTTCTTGCCGAAAAGAGGGTGTCCGAAAGCTGGCCCCAAATTTCGACTTTCTGTGCCGAGCACGGAGAGTGAAGTGATTGATGTAGGGGCTAACCGCTGCCGTTATTGTTTCGTCCATCCCCCGCAAAAGCGAGTAGGCAAACGCCGTAGTTACAGGATAGCACAAAATGACATCTATTGTCAAATCAATTCAAATAATGGACCCCTGCTGGAAATTTTCCGGCAGGGGTTTTGTCTTGACTTAATTCATGATATAATGATTGTCAAAGCCAATCATTATCCCCGGCAAGATAGGAGAAATTTTCATGCCCCTTTTGATTACCGACATCAAACTCCCCCTCACCGCCTCGGAAGAACAGGCAGTGGAGCGGGCCCTTTCCCTCTGCCGCCTGCGCCGGGAACAGGTGGGGTTTGCACGGGTGTATAAGCGTTCCTTAGACGCCAGAAAACAACGCGATATGCGTTTTATCTACTCGGTGCAGCTTTCCCTTCCGGAAGGGGAAGAAGCCCTGGCCCGGCAGCTCCATTCCACCCAGGTGCGGTATCAGGAGCCGTTTTCAGAGATGGACCCGCCCAAGCTGGAACCCCTGTCCCATCCGCCTATTGTGGTTGGATTTGGCCCGGCGGGGATGTTTTGCGCCTATCAGCTGGCCCGGGCAGGACTGCGGCCGCTGGTGCTGGAACGGGGCTGTGAAATCAACGCCCGGGCGGCGGCGGTGGAGGAATACTGGCGCACCGGCAAGCTGAATCCTTCCGCCAACGTCCAGTTTGGGGAAGGGGGTGCCGGGACCTTTTCCGACGGCAAGCTCACCACCCGAATCCACGACCCCCGGTGCCATTGGGTGCTGGAACAGCTGGCGGCGCTGGGAGCGCCCCAGGAAATTTTGAGGAAGGCCAAGCCCCACATCGGCACCGACCAGCTTCGGCTGGTGGTGCAGAACCTCCGCCGGGAGATTCTCCGGCTGGGGGGAGAGGTGCGGTTTCAGGCTCAGGTCCAGCGGCTGGTACTGGAGCAGGGAAAGGTCCGGGGGGTGGTGGTCAACGGGGAAGAGATTTCTTCGGATTATGTGGTGCTGGCCTTGGGTCACAGCGCCAGGGACACCCTGGAAACCTTGCTGGGCCAGGGGGTGGAGATGATTCCCAAGCCCTTTTCCGTGGGGGTGCGGATTGAACATCCCCAGTCCCTGATCGACCGGGGGTTGTACGGCAAACTGGCCGGCCACCCCGCTCTGCCTCCGGGGGAGTACCAGCTCAGCTGGCGGCAGGGGAACCGTGGCGTGTATACCTTTTGTATGTGTCCCGGGGGCTATGTGGTGCCCAGCGCCAGCCAGCCCGGCACCGTGGTGACCAACGGCATGAGCTACCATGCCCGGGACGGGAAAAACGCCAACGCCGGTTTGGTGGTGGGGGTGTCCCCGGAGGATTACGGCTCCCATCCCCTGGACGGAATACGGTTCCAGCAAACGCTGGAGCAGGCCGCCTTTGTCATGGGGGGAGAAACCGGCGCCGCCCCCGGCGTGACGGTAGGACGGTTTTTGCAGCACAAAACCGGACTGGATTTACACAATGTGCAGCCTACCTACGCATTGGGAGTTGTGCCGGGGGATTTGGACGCCCTGTTCCCGCCGGTGATTCCGGCCATGCTGCGGGAAGGAATTGTCCGTATGGGTAAAAAACTGCCCGGCTTTGATGCGCCGGACAGTGTGTTGACTGCCCCGGAAACCCGTACCTCTTCGCCGGTCCGAATCCCACGAGGGGAAACGGGAATGGCCCAGGGACTTTACGGCCTGTTTCCCTGCGGGGAAGGGGCCGGGTATGCCGGGGGAATTATGAGCGCCGCGGTGGACGGAGTTCGTGCGGCACAGTGGGTGATGGAAGAAATCCAGGCTATCAGGAAGTAATTTCCACTTCTTCGCCTTGGCTTAACAGGGTGGCGATGGCGGTTACCATTTCCCGGCGGGTCAGGCGCTGACCCACCAGCCGGAACTGGGCTCCGTTGTAGGTAAACTCCGCCGTGTACACCGGATAGCTGCCGGCAGGGGCATGGGTGGTTTCGTCGTAGGGGCCGTAGTCCATTTGGCAGTATCCCAGGGTGATTTCAACGCCTTGGAAGTTCCAGGTTTTCACGTCTTCGGTCAGATACAGGGCGTCGGAAAGCCCCAGCAAGCCGATTTTGGAGCCGTGGAGGGAAAGGCTGCGCTGGGTTTCTTCCGGGTCCTCCTGCCCGGTGCTTTGGTAGCTGAGCAGCAACCCGTCAAACCGCATGGTGCCGTCCTCGTTTTCCCAAACCGCCATGCCCTGGGATAAATCGGTGACCGCCTCCAAATCCTCCGGCACCGAAAGAGTGTCGAAATCCAAACCGTAATAACTCTCCACCTGTTCCTGGCTCCAGGTAATCTGATCCTCTGACATCAGGGCCACATAGGACATATCGGTCATTTCTTCTTGGGGCAGGCCGGATATGACGTTCACCGGCACATCGCTGAGGCTGATTTGAATGGTGTTTTCGGCGCTGTCGGAGCCGGTAATGGGGACCCGCTGGCCGGACTGGTCCTGGGAATCGCCGCCGATGCCGCCCCAGAGAATGGAATCTTGGCTCCACAGCAGATTGGGTACCACAATGGCCGCACCCATAGCGATGACCAAAAAACAGGCGGCGGCAGCCTGCCATTTCTGCCGTCCGGTGCGGGAACGCCCGGATAGCTCTGCTTCCTGGATGTATTTAGGGTCAATCTCCCCCAGTGCTTCCCACAAATCTTTTCCTTTCATACAGAAAATCCCTCCTTCTGCAAATGCTGCCGCAGCTGGCCCCGCACCCGGAACAGGGTGGTTTTCACCTTGCTTTCCCCGATGCCGTACCGCCGGGCAATCTCCTGGATGCTGTCCCCAAACCAGTACCGCCGCAGAAAGATGCAGCGCTTTTCCTTGGACAACCTTTCCAGAAACCGGTTCAGGGATTCTTTCAGGGAGCGTTCCTGGATGCGGTTTTCCTCCTGCCGGTCGGGGATGCAGAGCTCCAGCTCCGCAGTCAGCCCCACAATGGGGGCGCTTCGCTTTTGGGCTCGGTTCCAGTCCAGCCTGCCCAGGGACAGGTACCGGCAGATCTTCGCCAGGTAGGCAAAAAAGTAATTTGGCTTTTGGGGCGGGATGGTGTCCCAGGCTTTCCAGTAGGTGTCGTTGACGCTTTCTTTGGCGTCCTCTTCATCGTTTAAGATGGAGCGGCTCAGCCGCTGCAGCCGCTGTCCGTACTGCAGGTCGGTTTGCCGGATGGCCTCCTGGTCCCGCTTCCAAAACAGGGCGATGATGGCCTCATCTTCCATGGAAATCCCTCCTTTTTTCGTCCTTTCAACCTTCCAGTGGGAAAAGGGCGGCCATGGGTTACAAAATAGTTGCACAAAATTTGTTCTGTGTTTTTGTGCAAAACTGCCTTTGCTTTGGGAGAATGACAGTAGTATGATAAACATGCAACGTGCCGCAGAATGCCGTAAGTCCGGTTGTTCTGGGGTGCGTTTTCTTTTTTGGAGGAGGAGTTATCATGCCAAAAACCAGACCGCAAAAAGTGTTTTTTTCCATTGTCATGGCAGTCTTGATGGTGTACCCCATGGAACTGTACAATTTGGCTTTGCAGGAAGGGGGACTTTCCAACGGGATGCTGTGGAGGCCCTTATTGGACCTGCCTCTGATGGGAGTGCTGGTGATTTTGCTGGAAAGCCTGATCGCCGGGCCCATTGCCCGCCGAGTGATGCGCAAGCACTTCGACCCCGCCAAAGACAAGCCCATCTTCTGCACCCTGGCGGTGCAGTGGATGACGGTGACCCTGATGTGCCCCATGATGAGCCTGGCCGCCACCCTGATCTTCAAGCAGCCCGGCTGGGAAACCCCCGCCGTGTTTTTGCAGACCTTTGCCTGTAATTTCCCGGCGGCCCTGCTGTGGCAGCTGTTTTTTGCCGGGCCCATCTGCCGCTGGCTGTTGAAACTGGTGTTCCGCACCGGGAAAAGCCGGAATCCTGCCGGTTCCCCCAAGGAAAAGGCCGCCCAATCCCGGTGAAAAAAGAGATACCGCCCGTGTTGCAGCGGACGGTATCTTTTTGTGTCAGTCAGGATTTTTTTGGATTCCCTTTTGTTCCAGATAGCTCCAAAACCGGTCCGAGTCGGCGTTGATCACCAGCTCTTCGGGAAAGCCGATTTCTTCCAGCATCTCCAATGCGGCGGGGAACCGGCCGATGGACAGGGCGAAGTGGGCGTCGCTGTCCACCACCACCGGCACCCGGTGCTTTTTGCAGAGGGCGGCGATTTCGGTGCAGTTTTTCCGGCTGTAGGAGCTTTTCAAGGTGGATTCGTTGATTTCCACCAGTTTGCCCCGCTCCCCAAACAGGGGAATCAGCTTTTCATAGTCGTAGCGGAAGCTCCCCCGGCCGCTGTGGCCGATGACGTCGATGTAGGGGTTGTCGCACACCCCCAGATAGGCGTTGGTGTTGTCTTCCAGGGTGGCGTCCTTTTTGTAGCAGGGGGCGTGGATGGAGGCAATCCGCCATTCCAGCTGCCGGAGCACTTCCGGTTCCAGGTCGATTCTTCCCGTCTCGTCCAAAATGTTGCACTCCGCACCCTTGAGAATCCGCACCCCTTCCACCACGGGGGGAATCACGGAGAGGTTCACAAAATGCCAGAGGTGAGGGGAGTCCGGCTGGGCAGGGGCGTGGTCGGTCATCCCCAGGCACTCCAGGCCCACCTGGGCTGCCTGCCGGATGTTTTCCAGCAGAGTGGAGTAGGCGTGGGAGCTGGCGATGGTGTGGGTGTGGGTGTCTGCCATCAGCTTCAAAATCAGTATCCTCCTTGTGGTGGTGTCACACTTAATAGGCTTCCCAGGAAGCGGTGGTTTCCTCCACCGGCATACCCAGGTTGTGCATCAATTCCTGGGCGGCGTTGTAGCCCATCTTTTTCTGACGGTTGTTCATGGCGGCCACTTCCAGGATAATGGCCAGGTTCCGGCCGGGCTTGATGGGGATGGTGTGGCAGGGGATCTTCAACCCCAGGATGGTGGCAAATTCTTCCTCCAATCCCATTCGGTCGTACACCTTTTCCGGGTCCCAGACTTCCATCTTCACCACCATGTCGATCTTTTCGCTGACCTTCACCGAACCCATGCCGAACAGCCGCCGGGCATTGATGATGCCGATGCCCCGCAGCTCCAAAAAGTGGCGGATGTTTTCCGGGGAAGAACCCACCAGGGTCTTGTTGGACACCCGGCGGATTTCCACCGCGTCGTCCGCTACCAGTCGGTGGCCCCGCTTCACCAGTTCAATGGCGGTTTCGCTTTTGCCCACGCCGCTTTCTCCCAGCAGCAGCACTCCTTCGCCGTAGATTTCGATGAGCACTCCGTGGCGGGTGATCCGGGGGGCCAATTCAGTATTTAAGGTGCTGATGATGGCGCCGGTAAAGCTGGAGGTGCTTTCGTTGGTGCGCAGCACCGTCACCCCGTTCTGCTTGGCCGCTTCCAGGATTTCCGGGAACACGTCCAGCCCCCGGGTGAGGATCAGGCAGGGGAATTTCTGCTCAAACAGCTCGAAAATCCGCTGGCGGCGGGAGTTTTCGCTGAGATCCTCTAAGTAGGCGTACTCCATCCGCCCCACCACCTGGATGCGCTTGGGGTCGAAGTATTCGTAAAAGCCGGTGAGGTTCAGGCCCGGCCGGGAAATGTCGGTGCTTTGGATCATCACGTCCGGCTGATCCGGCGGAATGTAGATTTTTTCCAGCGAAAATTCTTTAATCAGCCGAGACAGCGGCACGGTAAAACTGCTGTTCATAATAACATCCTTTCTCAGCGGAGTTTCACGCAGGTCTTTTTTTCTATTATACACAGTTTTGGAATCACATTCAATTCTTTTTTAGAACTCTTTCTTGCTTTTCGTTTTTAATATGGTATAATAATTGATAGAGCCAATCATTATAGTTTTCACCTTGCCGCCAAAAGGCAAAGGCGGCATTTCGTCTGGCGGTGAAAATCAGCGAAAACGCAACGGTTTTTATGGCAAAATAATATACGGAAACATTTGCGATTTTGATATTTAAAACAGGAAGGAGGTGGGCGATATGGGTCACAGCAACTTGGTGACTTTAATTATCGGTGCGTTTGTGACCATGATGGTGGTGATTGCCATTGCTGTGGCGGTGGTTTTTCTGGTTCACTTTTTGCAAACCAAAAAAGTTCGTTCTTACCGGGTAAACCTGGAGCAGTTAAACACCAAAGCCGCCAAAGAAGTGCTGGTTCAGGGCAAGACCCCCGCAGAAGCCCTGCAAGCAGCTCAGCAGGCCGGTCGGATTCCCCCGGGCTTTCAGGTGGTTTCCCTACAGGAAGTAGGGAAGAAGGGCCAGAAATTGATTCACGATGCCGCCACTGCAGCAGTGATAACCGGTATCAACAACGTAGCCAATCAAAATATGCCCCATCTGTGGTAACTCCATTTCCCCTCCATTGCTCCCTGGCAGTGGAGGAATCATTTTGTCTGAAAACCCGAAAAACAGGTACATTTTGCCAGAAAAACTTACAAAACAACGGAAGTCATTTTGCACATTGCCACTTTGGGAAAAGTATGTTATACTGAATACCAACTAAGAGAAAACCGGGGAGACCCAGAGAAAGGCGTCATACTATGCGGATTGCAATGTTTACCGAGTCTTATCTGCCCTATATCAACGGGGTAGTGACCCATGTGAAATCGCTCAAAGACGGATTGGAACGGGCGGGGCACCAGGTGCTTATCGTCACTGTGGACGTCAAGGCCCGCCACCACCATTTAGAAGGGGACGTGTTGTACTGTCCCGGCAAGGAACTGAAACGGCTGTACGACTACGGCTTGGCCAATCCCTTCAGCCGCACCCGGTTTCGGATTATCCAGCAGTTCCACCCGGACATCATCCACATCCACACCGAGTTTGGGGTGGGGCTGAGCGCAGTGCGGATTGCCCGAAAGCTGCAAATCCCCTATGTGTACACCCTGCACACCATGTACGAGGACTACCTGTACTATGTGGCCCCCAAGCCCTTTATCCCCATGGTGCGGATTATGTCCCGGCGGTACTTCAAATATTTCGCCCAGCACAGCCAGGCGGTCACCGGACCTTCCGCCAAGGTTCAGGAATATCTGGACGAGTGCCATGCCGACCGGAAGGTAAATGTGGTGCCCAATCCGGTGGAGCTGGACAAGTTCAGCCCGGACAAGGTAAACTGGGATCATGTGGCCCAGTTAAAACAGAAGTACGGCTTTGGGGAAGGAGAGCTGATCGCCGGGTTCTGCGGCCGGCTGGGCCGGGAAAAAAGCGTGGACGTGCTGTTGGACTACTTTTCCCAAGAGGTTAAGCGGGAAGACGGCATTAAGCTGATGATAATCGGGGACGGTCCTTCCCGCCCGGAATTGGTGGAACTGTCTCAAAAGCTGGGCATTTCCGATTTAGTCACCTTCGTGGGGGCGGTAGACCACAACGAGATTTTGGACTACTACGCCTGCCTGGATGTGTACGTCACCGCCAGCCTCAGCGATACCAACTCCATCTCCATGCTGGAAGGGATGGCCACCGGTCTCCCGGTGCTCCACATCAATGACCCCTTAAACGCCGGACAGGTGCAGCCCGGGGTCAACGGTTTTATCTACAAAGACGCCAAGGAGCTGTACCGGCTTCTGCTGGAACAGAAACAGCGCACACCACAAGAGCGGAAGATCCTCAGCGCTTCGGTGCGGCAGTCGGTGCAGTCCTCCGGCCAGGAAGCCCTGGCCAATTACCTGCTGGCCATCTATCAGCAGGTGGAAGGGGAGGGCTCTTCCCGCAACCGCTCCCACCTCCAGGTGGTGGAAGCTCAGGGCCGGGAGCTGGAACAGCGCTTTTTCCGGACGGAGCGTACCCTGCGCCGGAAAGCCGCTCGTCGGGCCGCTGCTAAGCGCCGGAATAAGCGAAAAAAGTAACGGCTTGCTTGGAAAAGAAGGATTGTCTTTTTCGTGCTAAAAAATAGGCGATTTGAACATTTCTTCCGGCAATTTTTGATTAAGATGGAGAAAATTGAAATTTTATCTAAAAAGCCATTGAATTTCAGGATAAAAATGCTATAATATCCATAAAACGGTGTGCTTCTCTCCAAACCCGCTTTTGAGAGGGCAGGCCGTAGCAGGCGGGTTCCGCCGACGGGGAAAGGAGACGGGGGAAAAGCCATGGTAGGAAAGCCAAAACACGAGGCTCTCAGCGACTGGATTCGGGATCGCATCTTAGCCGGCACCTTCCCCATTGGAAGCCGGCTGCCCAGTGAGCACGAGTTGGCCCAGCGGTTTCGGCTCAGCCGCCAGACGGTGCGCCAGGCCCTCAGTACCCTGGTGGCGGAAAACCTGTTGGAACGGCGTCAGGGCAGCGGCACCTATGTGAGCCGGGCTGCTTTGGATCAGCGCCCGGTGACCATGAACATCGGGGTCATTACCACCTACCTGGACAGTTACATCTTTCCCGGGGTCATCCGGGGCATTGACCGAGTGCTTTCCCTCAACGGCTACCATATGCAGCTGGGAATCACTTACAATAAAACCCGCAATGAAAACCAGGTGCTGTCTTCTCTGCTGGAAAGCGGGGTAGACGGACTGATTGTGGAGCCCACCAAAAGCGCCTTGCCCAACCCCAATCAAAAGCTGTACCGGGAGATTGCCGCCAACCGGATCCCCCTGCTGTTCCTCAACGGCTACTACGCCGGGATGGACTTCCCCTATGTAGCCATGAACGACTATGAGTCCGGCAAGCTGGCCACCCGTTTTCTGCTGCGCCGGGGCCACCGCAAGATTTTCGGTATCTTTAAGTCCGACGACGTGCAGGGACATTTCCGCTATTCCGGCTATGTGAACCAGATGCGGGATGCGGACACCGCCTTTGAGGATTCCTGGGTGATGTGGTACGTTACCGAAGATTTGGACACCCTGTTTGCCCCCAAGGACGACGAACGGCTGCTGAGCCGCATCGGCGACAGCACCGGGGTGGTATGCTACAACGACGAAATTGCCTGCAAATTGCTGGAGGTGTACGCCCGCAACGGCATCAAGGTGCCGGAACAGGTGAGCATCGTCAGCTTTGACAATTCTGATTTGGCCGCGGTGGGGCACCCCGGCCTGACTTCGATTGATTACCCCGCCGGGGAAATCGGGGCGGAAGCCGCCCGCCGCTTATTGGCGCTGATCCGCCGCCAGAGCAGGGGAAGCTATGCGTTTCCTCCGCGGATGGTGGAACGGGGCTCGGTGCGCAACCTGAACCGGGACAAGTAAGCGGTTTGATAATTTTTTCTTGCTTTTGCAGGGAAATTTTAGTATACTTTTGGCAAGAGGTTGTTCGTACAACTTTTTGAGCGGTATTGCCGACCGCAATACGGAATATGGTTAAATTTAAGGAGGATTGACCCATGGCAAAGTATTCTATTGGCGTGGACTATGGTTCCCTGTCCGGACGTGCAGTTCTGGTAAATGTGGAGACCGGTGAGGAGATTTGTTCCAGTGTGCTGGAATATCCCCACGCCGTGATGAGCGAAACTCTTCCCGACGGAACCCCGTTGGGCGTAGACTGGGCCTTGCAGCACCCCCAGGACTATCTGGATGTGCTGGGCTACACCATCCCCGACGTACTCAAGCAGTCCGGCGTAAGCCCGGATGATATTGTAGGCGTAGGCATCGACTTTACCGCCTGCACCGCACTGCCTGTCACCAAGGACGGCACCCCCCTGTGCTTCTTGGATGAATTCAAGTCTAACCCTCACGCTTATGTGAAGATGTGGAAGCACCATGCCGCCCAGAAGTACGCCAATATGCTCAACGCCAAGGCGGAAGAAATGGGCGAGACCTTCCTGGCCCGTTACGGCGGCAAGATTTCTTCCGAATGGTATGTGCCGAAAATCTGGCAGATCTGCGAAGAAGCCCCCGAAGTGTATGATACCATGGCATATTTTGTGGAAGCCGCCGACTGGATTCCCTGGATGCTCACCGGCAACTACACCCGCAACTCCTGCACCGCCGGCTACAAGGCTATGTGGAGCAAGAAGGAAGGCTATCCCTCCAAGGAATTCTTCAAGGCTTTGAACCCCAAGCTGGAAAACATGGTGGACGAAAAGATCGGCTGCCCGGTGACTCCTCTGGGCTCCAAAGCCGGCGAAATCAATGAAAAGGCCGCTGCCATGACCGGCCTGAAGGTGGGTACTGCCGTTGCTGTGGGCAACGTGGACGCGCACGTCTGCGTCCCCGCTGTGACCATCGATGGCCCCGGCAAAATGCTGGCCATCATGGGTACCTCCACCTGCCACATCCTCATGGGCACCGAAGAAAAGATCGCTCCCGGTATGTGCGGCGTGGTGGAAGACGGCGTTATGCCCGGCTACTTCGGCTACGAAGCTGGCCAGAGCTGCTGCGGCGACCACTTTGCTTGGTTTATCAACAACTGCCTGACCAAAGATTACTACGACGAGGCAGAAGCCAGCGGCATGAACATCCATAAGTTCCTGCGCTCCAAGGCGGAAAAGCTGAAGGTGGGCGAATCCGGCCTGGTGGCTCTGGACTGGTGGAACGGCAACCGTTCCGTGCTGGTGGACGTGGACCTCACCGGTATGATCCTGGGCATGACCCTGCTCACCAAGCCGGAAGAAATCTACCGCGCTTTGATCGAAGCCACTGCTTACGGCACCCGTAAGATCATTGAAAACTTCGAGCAGCACGGCGTCCCGGTGGATGAGTTCTACGCTTCCGGCGGAATCAGCCAGAAGGACCCCATGACCATGCAGATTTATGCCGACGTCATCAAGAAGCCCATCAAGATTGCAGGTTCTACCCAGGGCCCCGCACTGGGCTCCGCCATCTTCGGCGCTGTGGCCGGCGGTGCATTCAAAGATTGCTTTGAAGGCGCCCGTGTCATGGGCAACCTGAAGGACACCGTCTACACCCCCATTCCGGAGAACTCCGCTGTGTACGACAAGCTGTACGCAGAATATGAGAAACTCCACGACTATTTCGGCCGGGGTGAAAACGACGTGATGAAGCGCCTCAAGCAGATCAAGCTGGAAGCCAAAGGCTTGGCGTAATCGTCATTGTTCCGGGATTCCCTGCCTGCATGGCTTAGGCGGGGAAGCACCGGTCCATTCATAAGGATTTTCATAGAAGGAGACTGATACCAATGAGAAGTTTAAAAGACCTGGAGTTCTGGTTTGTCACCGGCTCTCAGCCCCTGTACGGCGATGACGCCATTCAGGCTTGCATCAAGCACGCTGATGACATGATCAGCAAGATGAACGAGTTCGGCCTGCCCTGCAAAATCGTCAACAAGGGCGTGGTGACCTGCACCGAAGAAATCACCAAGGTCATGAAAGAAGTCAACTACTGCGACGCCTGCGCCGGCGTGATCATTTTTGCCCACACCTTCTCCCCCTCTAAGATGTGGATCAAGGGTCTGGTGGAGCTGAACAAGCCTCTGCTGCACCTGCACACCCAGTACAACAAGGAAATCCCCTACGACACCATGGACATGGACTTCATGAACTTGAACCAGTCCGCCCACGGCGACCGTGAAACCGGCTTTATCGCCAGCCGCCTGCGTATGAACCGCAAGGTGGTTATGGGCCACTGGGAAGATCCCGAAGTCACCAAGCGGATCGCTGCCTGGATGCGCAGCGCTGCCGGCGTGGTGCTGGGTAAGGAACTGAAGATCTGCCGTTTCGGTGACAATATGCGTTACGTTGGCGTTACCGAAGGCGACAAGGTGGAAGTGGAAATCAAGCTGGGCTGGGAGTGCAACACCTACGCGGTAGGCAACCTGGCCAAAGCCATCGACGCCTGCACCGAAGAGGAAGTGGACGCCAAGATGGCGGAGTACACCTCCAAGTATGATATGAACACCGACAACATCGACAGCGTCCGTTACCAGGCCCGCTGCGAGATTGCTATGGAGAAGTTCTTTGCGGAAAACGACTTCTCTGCCTTCACCAACACCTTCCAAGATCTGGTGGGTATGCGTCAGCTGCCCGGTATCGCTACCCAGAACCTGATGGCTAAGGGCATCGGCTACGGCGGCGAAGGCGACTGGAAAACCGCTGCCTTGGACACCATTATGAAGAAGATGGCCGAAGGCCTGCCCGGCGGCACCGCTTTCATGGAAGACTACACCCTGAACCTGATCCCCGGCAACGAGCTGATTATGGGCGCCCACATGCTGGAAGTTGACCCCTGCGTGGCGGCCACCAAGCCGAAAATCGAAGTCCACGAACTGGGCATCGGCGGTAAGGAACCCCCGGCACGTCTGGTATTCGACGGCAAATCCGGCAAGGGCATTACCTGCTCTCTGGTGGATATGGGCGGCCGTCTGCGCCTGATCTGCTGCGATGTGGAAGCCGTTCCCTGCCCGAAACCCACCCCCAACCTGCCTGTGGCAAAGTGCACCTGGAAGCCTCTGCCCGATCTGCAGACCGCTGCGGAATGCTGGATTTATGCCGGCGGCGCTCACCACACCGTGCTGAGCTTCGATTTGACTGCGGAGCAGATGGAAGACTATGCCGATATGTGCGGCATTGAATTCGTACACATCGGACCGGAAACCAATATGCGTCAGTTCAAGCAGGACCTGATGCTCAAGGATGTTGCTTACAAAATCAAGGGCATCCTGTAATTGGACTTCAGCCTGATTGGAAAGGAAGTACTTCGTTATGCTGGAAGAACTGAAACAAAAAGTGTATGAAGCCAATATGGAGCTTCCCGCACGGAAATTGGTGACCTATACCTGGGGCAACGTCAGCGGCGTAGACCGGGAAAAAGGCGTTTTCGTAATCAAGCCCTCCGGCGTGGATTACGATGAACTCAAGCCCTCCGACATGGTGGTTGTGGACCTGAAAACCGGTAAGGTGGTAGAAGGGGATTTGAATCCTTCTTCCGACACCCCCACCCACCAGGAGCTGTACAATGCCTTCCCGGAAATCGGCGGCGTAGTGCACACCCACTCCCCCTATGCCACTTCTTGGGCACAGGCCGGTCGGGACATCCCCTGCTACGGCACTACCCATGCGGACTATTTCTACGGTCCCATTCCCTGCGCCAGAAATTTGACCAAGGATGAGATTGAGGAAGCTTATGAGAAGAACACCGGCAAGGTGATCATCGAGACCTTCCAGGGACGGGGCATTAACCCCATGTACGTCTCTGCCGTCATCTGCAAGAACCACGGCCCCTTCACCTGGGGCACCGATCCGGCGGACGCTGTTTATCACGCTGTGGTGCTGGAAGAGGTGGCCAAGATGGATATGTTTACCGAGATGGTAAATCCCAAGGTGGCTACGGCTCCGCAGGATATGCAGGACAAGCACTTTATGCGTAAGCATGGACCCAATGCGTATTACGGACAGAAGAAAAAATAATTTTTTCTGTTGAAAGCACAGCAAACGTTTCAGATTTACGGCGCTTTCTGAAATTTCGGAAAGCGCTGTTTTTCTGGACATTTGTAAAATTTCTTCCAAGGCTTTGTGGATAATTTGTGACGAAACGGTAAGGTTTTTGCAAACTTTAAACTGGCACAATACCAAGAAAAGACTGGGTTTTTCTCGAAAAATTCACACTGAGATCAAACCGGCAAAAAAAATTGCCCAAAAAGTTGGAGAAATTGAACGAAAATACTTGACAATCCCCGTGCATTTGTGCTAGTATTGACGTGTATTAAGAAACGGTGAAGAATTCAGGGCATTCTTCGATGTTTCTGAAATAAAGTATGAAGGTTTTGTGAATTTTGATTCACAGAACCGGTGTACTAAAAAAGACAGGAGGAAAATTATGAACAAACGCATTTTCAAGCGCTGCTTGTGCGGTGTGTTGACCGCCGCAATGGCAGCTACTGCGCTGGTTGGGTTCACCGGCTGCGGCGATAGCGGCGCCGGCTTGACCGTTATGATTTACGGCCAGACCCACGAAATGGAAATCTACGAACAGATGCGGCAGAGCTTCGAAGAAGAAAATCCCGACATCGGCACCGTAGAAATCCAGCAGAGCCAGCAGGATGGCTACGCCACTCAGGTGACCTCTGCTCTGGCTGCCGGCACCATGGCCGACGTATTCTACATTGAGCCTGCTAACGTGGCTCGTTACGCAGAACAAGGTCAGATCCTTGCTTTGGACGAGCACTTTGACGAAGCACAGCAGGAAGCCATCAGCGACATTTGGCCGGATGCCATTAACGCTTTCCGTTATGACACCGAAACCAAGCAAACCGAAACCGGTGCTCTGTACGCTCTGCCTCACGACTACTCCGTGTTTATGTATGCGTACAACAAGAACCTGTTCGATGCCAAGAGTGTTGCTTATCCGGACAACGACAACCCCATGACCTGGGATGAGTTCAAGGATGTCTGCGCTCAGTTGGTCACCGAAGACGACGCCAACCCCACCTGGGGCTGCGCTATCCCCACTGCTTTCTTCTTCCCCCAGATTCTGTACGGCAACAATGGCCACTTCCTCAGCGACGATATGAGAACGATCGAATTGGTCAATGCTGACGGTACATATCAGCAAGAATTCCTGGATTCCATGAACTTCCTGCTGAGCCTGGTTCAGGAAGGCCTGGCTCCCACTCCCGCTGAAGACGCTGCCCTGGAAGTGTATCAGCGCTGGACCTCTGGCCAGATCGGTTTCTACCCCTGCGGCACCTGGGACGTGAAAAACTTCAACGACACTTCTATCGTTGCGTTTGACGACTGGGGTCTGACCTACTTCCCCGTAGGACCCAGCGGAACCTACTCTGCGGCTCGTGCTGGTACGGTCGGCTACGCTATCTACGCTCAGAGCGACAATGTGGATGCTGCTGTGAAGTTCATTGAGTACTACTCTACCGATATGGAAGGTCAGCGTCAGTTGGCTGAGGGCGGCATCCAGCTCCCCAACCTGATGAGCTACGCCAACGGCGAATTCTCTGAAAAGGTCGCCAGCGGTGAAATTCAGTACGCTGACAACTATCAGGTCGTGTTCAACTACATGGGCGGTGAAGAATCCGGTACTGCTCCCAATGGCTACGGCTATCGGAACGTAATGCCCGAATACTTCTACACTCCCACTACCGCTTGGTGGGACGGCTCTGAAGGCTTCCTGTCTCAGTTCACCACCTTCCTGGAAGGCAATGTTTCTGCGGAAGACTACATGAGCGCCATGCAGACCGCTTGCCAGGAACAGTTGGATACTGCTTGGGAAGAATATGAAATGGCCATCGGCGGCTGATGATTCGCATTCCTGAAAGCTGCACTATGGTGTAGCAAAGGAAATTAGTTGAGAAGACTGGCTGCTAACGAAAACGGTTGGCAGCCAGTTTTTGAAAAAGGAGTGTAATAGTATGGCAACTAAGCAGAAGCATAAGCTTAGTCGAGCCGCCAGACAAGAGGAACGGGCCGGTTTGCTCTTTATACTGGCTCCCATTGTTGGGTTCCTGTGCTTTATGCTGTTCCCCATCTGCTTCTCCATCGTACTGAGCTTCCAGAGCTGGACTGGTATCGGAGATATGCGGTTTGTGGGCTTTGATAACTTCGCAGAACTCTTCACAACCCCGACTTTCTGGTACTCCCTAGGCAACACCTTCTTCTACTTGATCGGTATTCCCATTGGCATGATCATTGCCTTGTTCTTGGCTATGGGCATGAACCGGAAAATTCCCGGCGTGCGAATCCTGCGTACCATGTACTACGTTCCCGTGGTATCCTCCCTGGTTGCGGTTTCTGTGCTGTGGAACCAGATTTATACCCAGAGCGGTTTGCTCAATGCCGTGCTGAAGAGTTTGTTTGGCATTGACGGCCCCAACTGGCTGTATGATCCCGGCACCGTGAAATGGGCTATCATCATCTTCACTGTTTGGAAAGGCGTGGGCGGCACCACCGTGCTGTATCTTGCAGGTCTTCAGAACATCAACCGTTCTTACTACGAAGCGGCTGAGATCGACGGTGCCAGCGGATGGAAGCGGTTTACTCACATCACTTTCCCGTTGTTAACCCCCATTTCCTTCTACATCATTATTACTACGATCATTGGCGGTCTGCAAATCTACGTGGAAATCAACGTTTTGGCAACCGGTGCGTACGAGTTTACCAAGACAGCGATTACCGTGGTGTACTACATCTACGACGTCACCTTCAACCAGATGGCTGGCGCCCGGATGGGTTACGGTGCAGCAATTTCCTGGATTTTGACTATCATCATTCTGATTATCACCTTGATTCAGTTCAAAGTGCAGAATAGATGGGTCTACTCAGCAGATTAAGGGGGGAGTATACTGTGGCGAAAGATAAAAGTAACGGCTCCACCGGTGAGGTGCTGAGCACAAAAGCAAAAGTAGCAAACGTTATTATCACGGTATTGCTCTTCTTGGGCGCCATTGTCATGGTGTTCCCCCTTATTTACATGATCCTCATGAGTTTGATGACCATTCGTGAAACCATTTCTACCACCTTCGTGTTGATTCCCGAAGAATGGCAATGGCATAACTATGTGGACATCTTCAGTGATTCCCAGTTCTACAATGGTGTGGTCAACTCCGTTATCGTTGCGGTTCCCACTCTGATCATCGGCTGCTTTACCTCTTCCTTGGCGGCATTTGCTTTTGCAAAACTTCGCTTCCGCGGAAAGAACGTATTCTTCATGTGCTTGCTGGCAACCATGATGATTCCCTTTGCATCCATCATGATTCCGCAGTATGTTATGTTCAGTAAAGTCGGCTTGCTCAACACCCTGCTCCCCTTGATCTTGCCCGGCGCTCTGGGCAACATCAGCGTGATCTTCTTCCTGCGGCAGAACCTGGCCGGTATCCCCAGTACCCTGGTGGAAGCGGCGTTGATCGACGGCTGCGGTTACTTCAAGATTTATTATGCCATCTTCCTGCCTTTGATGAAAGGCTCCTTGGCAACCCAAGCCATTCTGTGGTTTATGGGCATCTGGAACGACTACCTTGCACCTCAGGTCTTCGTTGGTCGTACCCAGAGACTCTACACCTTGCAGTTGGTCATTATGAAGTACTTTGAAGATAACGCAACGGTGGCAAACTACCCCAAAATCATGACAGCATCTGTGTTTAGTATGCTGCCCACTCTGATCCTGTTCTTCGTCTTCCAGCGGTTCATCATTGAATCCGTGGCGTTGAGCGGTATCAAGGGTTAATCAAACGAATTGCAGCAGACGCACTGCTGTGAACAGACAGCGTATGAGCTTGCGCAGTGCAGCCCATACGCTGTTTTGTTTTACCGAACGTAGGAATGAGGTATTGTATGAAACATAATACTTGGCTGAAAGGCCTGGTTGCAGTGGTACTCAGCGGCGCCATGCTGCTTTCCGTTACCGGCTGCGACGATAAAACCGTTTATCAAGCCAATGACACCGACCTTTCTTCCCTGAATGTCACGGAATCCAGCCCCTTCTATTTCGGCACCACCGACCGTGAAGTCAACGGCGCCGTGGAGGTCCACGACCCCTCCACCTTCAAAGATCCCAACAGCGATTACTATTACTGCTACTCCACCGATTCGACTATGAGCGGAAATCCTAGTCGTGGTATGGGAGTTCAGATCCGTCGGAGCACCGACTTGGTGAATTGGGAATATGTTGGTCATGCACTGGACGATGCTTCCATCAGTGAAGCCAGAGTCATGGCGGATGGCAGCAACAACACCGGCTTCTGGGCACCCAGCATTAGCTATGTCAATGGGGAATATCGGCTGTACTACTCGGTATCCAGCTTTGGCAGCGCCCGGAGCCGCATCTATCTGGCGGTGTCCTCCAGCCCGGAAGGTCCCTTCACCAACCGAGGCTTGGTAGTGGATACCTGGAAAAACACCACCGGCAGCGGCCCCAACGGCATTGACCCCTACTACACCGAATCCAAAGACGGCACCCCTTATTTGGTATACGGCTCCTTCTTCGGTGGCATTTATTTGAAGGAACTCAATGCGGACGGTACTGCGGTGGATAGCGATACTTCCGGCCTGCTCACCGACTACTACGGTACCCTCCTGGCCCGCCGGGAAGGCAACGCTTTGGACGGTCCGGAAGGCGCCAGCCTGATCTACAATGAGGATACCGGTTACTACTACCTCTTCTTGAGCTACGGCTATTTAGGTGACACCTATGACATCCGGGTGGCCCGCAGCGAAGAGATTACCGGCCCCTATGCGGATTACCTTGGCAATGAAATGACCGCCACCGGCCAGGTCACTACCGGCACCAAGCTGGCCGCCAGCTATCAGTTTACCGCTTCCAGTCCCGGCGGCGGGGATCAGCCGGAAGTTATGACCTCCTGGAGCCGGAACGGCTTTATCGGTCCCGGCCACGGCGAACCCTTCTATGACGACACCACCGGCACCTGGTACTTTGCCAGCCACATTCGTGACGGCGCCGATTGTTACAAGACCATCGACAACGGAAACCAGGAAACCTGGTATATGCACTACCTGTCGGTGCGGGAGCTGGTTTGGGTAGACGGCTGGCCCTGCCTCAGCCCGGAAATGGTGTACCCCAACGAAGCCGCCGGCCAGGTGGTTTCCGGCAGTCTGCTGGAAGGCAACTGGGAGACCCTGCAGTTTGACAGCTTGCAGAACGATATGGTGTACTCGGTGCACAGTGAGTTGGGCGCATATAAAGATGGCGGCGGTTCCGCCACCATCGGAGAGGAAAAGGGCAACTACACCTACGATGAATCCAATGGCAGCCTGGTGATTACCCTGGACAACGGCACTACCATCAACGCCAAAGTCCTGCCCTGCTGGGACTTTGAGAACTGGAAGGTCAGCATGGTGTTCACCGGTATCGACAATAATGGCATCACACATTGGGGCAAATTCTGTTAATTTGACGGCTTGCATCCCAAAAAAGACTCTGCTACAATAGCCCGTGAGCTGAAAAGCTGCCAGGCTGAATTTGTAACAGAGCGCCTGAGCGGCGGAGCTTCGGCTTCGCCGCTATTCTTTTTCCCGGAAAGGAAGTTTGTTATATGTCTCCTTTGGAGAAGCTCCCGCTGCCGGAGCAGCCCCCGATGAAGAAATTAGGGGTGTACGATCGCAGTAAAAATCCCACCTTTGAAAGCCATGACCCCGGCCTGATGAAAGACCCGGTCACCGGCTGGTATCTCTCCTACAGCACCGATTCCAGTTGCAGCAAGACCAAGCCAAAACAGGGCATTCCCCTCCGCCGCAGCCGGGATTTGGTTCACTGGGAATATCTGGACACCGTGTTGGAGGAGGCATCCATCCAGCAGGCCAAGCAAAACGGAAACCGCAAACCCACCCCCACCTTTTGGGCGCCTTTTGTGGAGTACAGCCATGGGGAATACCGGATGTACTATTCCTCCACCCGCGGGTTCGGCAGCAGTGAAAGCAAGATCTGGCTGGCTGTGAGCCAAAAGCCGGAAGGGCCTTTTGTGAACCGGGGCGTGGTAATGGACACCTGGGACACCGACAACACCCTGCCCAACGCCATTGACGCCCACATTGTGGATACCCCGGAAGGGGAGAAGTACATGATCTACGGCTCCTTCTTCGGCGGCATTTTTGCCAAACAGCTGGACCCCAAAACCGGGATGCCTTTGGACGGCAACTCCCGGAGCCTGGGCACCCTGCTGGCACGGAAAGGCCACAACACCGTGGACGGCCCGGAAGGGGCGGCAGTAATTTATAACCCAGAGGAAAAATACTACTATCTGTTTTTGTCCTACGGCTGGCTGGGGGACGGATATGACATCCGTGTGGCCAGAAGCCGCAGCGTCACTGGGCCTTATGTGGATTACCAGGGCCGCTCTATGATTGGGGACACCATGGGAGTGAAGCTGGCGGGAAGCTACCAGTTTACCGCTTCTGACCCCTTGGCGGATACATCCACCCCCAACTGGACCTACGGCGGGTTCCGAGGCCCCGGTCATGGCGTCCCCTTCTTTGATCCGGATACCGGCCGGTACTACTTCTGCCACCATGTCCGGGACGGCGCCAAGGCCTATGCCAAGCGGCACACCTGGGAAGGGAAGACCAGCTTTACCAAGCATTTTATGATGATCCGGCAAATGGTGTTTGTTCATGGCTGGCCGGTGTTCAGCCCGGAAGACTTTGCCGGAGAAGATCAGGGGCTCATCCCCGCCGACTGCCTGCCAGGAACCTGGGAATTTATCCATTTTCCGGAAAAAGGGGACCGTCCCAAAAAGGGAAAAGCCGGCAGCCTAAAGGCGGACGGCACCGGCATTTGGATGGACAAAAAGCCCATGACCTATGAATATCAGCAGGAGCAGGGGCTGCTCACCCTCCAGGGCAAGAAGCAGACTGTCACCGGCAAGGTGCTGAAGTGCTACGATCTGGAAAACAGCCGTCCCACCATCTGCTTTTCCGGCTTGACCCAAGATGGAGAAGCGGTTTGGGGCAAGCTGCTGCGGGAATAAGCAAAAATCCCAACAAAGAAAAAGATACTCCAGCGGAAGGGGTTCAATCCCAACCGCTGGAGTATTTTGCGTCAATGGAATGGCAGGTAGTTTGGAAAACTGCCGCTCAGAGCGAAGTCACAGCGAAAATACCCGCCTGTTTTGCCAAAACAGGGCATCTTTCCAGCCTCCACTGCGGCCAAACAGGGGAGTTTTCTGCTGCTGGTTTTGGTTACATCAAATCTTCCTGGTACACTGCACGGCTGCCGCCGGTGAATTTCACACGGGTGCGGGCGCAGACCAGATGGGCCTGCCCGATGTGATCCAGCTCCAGCCGCAGAGGTACGGCAACCGGCTTTAAGTGCATTCCGATCAGAGTGTCGCCGATGTCCATGCCGCAGTGGGCCTGGATCTTTTCCACTGCTACCGGATGGGCAAACCGGGCCCAGGCCGTGGTGGCAAAGCTGCCCCCTGCTTTGGGCTGGGGAACCGCATTGACCTGCTCCAAACCGTAGCGTTCCATACATTCTTCTTCCACAATCAAAGCACGGTTCAAATGCTCGCAGCATTGCGCCGCCAGGTACATCCCGTGCTGCTGCACCACCGGATACAAGCCGTCAAAGATGGCTTGGGCCAGTTCCAGGGCGGAGTGGGAGCCGATGCGGTAGCCCCCCGCTTCGCTGGAGGAACAGCCGACCACCACAATTTGTCCCGGCTTGGTGTGAGCCTGCTCCAAAAGCCGGGTCATAGCCTCTTTTGCCTGCTGGGTCAAGGTTTCTAACAATTCCATACTGCATTCCTCCGATCCGGAATTTTGCTGTCATTTTATGATACCGTAAAACATCTGTTGGGTTTCTCTCGGTTTTTGCGAAGCAAATGGCCGGCCGTGCATTGTGCCGGCCAAGAGGGGAACCATAATGATTTCCTTTGAAAATCATTATAGCACGCCGTGAACAGGGGCGCAAGGTTGACCGGCATGGGGGAATATGGTATAATCCAACCTGGACAAGCGTCAGCAGTTTGGGTGGGGCGTTGAAGTTGCTTCTTCGCTCCTGAAAAGGGAACACGGTGAGAATCCGTGACAGCTTGCACCTACTGTATGCGGCGACAAACCCTCAAAAATGCCACTGGTTTGTTTGGAACCGGGAAGGCGGAGGGGGAGGAAGAAACCGTCAAGTCAGGATATCTGCCCAAACTGCCTGCTTCGGAGGATTCGGTGAGGCGTTCTCCGGGGACAGACTGTTTGCCGGTCCGGGGGAGCAGTGCGCGCCGGGCCAGGCAGAAGCTGTAATAATCAGAGCCCCTCACTCAAAAGGTGAGGGGTTTTTTGTTCCTGTCCAAACCCAAGAAAGGAGCAAACAAAATGAAACAACAACACAAAATCATCCGCTGTTTGAGCGCTTTGCTGGCGGCGGGAATGCTGGTTGCCGGGGCATTGGTCACCGGAGTCAGCGCCCAGGAGCCGGTCACGGCTTCCCAGGTGGAACAAACTGCCGCAGCCGCAGCGGAATACCTCACGGAAAACTACCGTTCCACCGGCTATTCCGCCAGCGATTTGGCCACCGTGCAGCTGCTGTACCGCAGCGGACTGCCCCAGGCCGCAGAGATTGTGGAGGATTACCTCACTTTAGCTGAGCAGGAACTAACGACCTACGGCGGGGCAGTGTACCAAGGGTATGACCAAAACTACGACCCGGTGGCCAGCCTCAGCCTGGTAGGCACCTTAGGCGCCGCCTGGCTGGCAGAAGAAACGGGGGACGCAGAATTGTCCGCACAGATGGTTCAGGCGGCGGAAACCCTGGGCACCCCTGAATTTATTGCCAAAGACAATCCCTATAATATTGCCCGTTCCCTTTGGTGCGCCGAAGCCCTGGGCTGCTCCCAGACCCTCCGGGACAATCTGGTGGCCGGATTGATGACCTACTACAACCAAGAAGAGCAGGCTTTTGACTACTGGGGATGCAGTGTGGACACCAACACCGTGATGGTGAAAGGAGCCTTAGCCTACAGCGGGGACAACGCCCAGCTGGACCAGGCGGTGGAACACGCCATGACCTTGGTGGACTCCCTCCGTCAGGAAGACGGAAGCTATTTCTCCGATTTTGTGTACAGCACCGACAGCAACGCCGATTCCACCGGTTTGGCCCTGTCCGCCATGGCAGATTTGGCGGCTTCCGGTCGGTATTCCCAGCAAGAGATGGCCCAGACCTACCAGGCTTTGATGGACCGTTACTTTGTGTCGGAAAGCGGCGCTTTCGGTTACATGGACAACCGCACCCCCAACACCATGGCCACTGCCGACGCCTTGGAAGGGTTGCTGACCTACGCCGCTGTGCTGGACAGCCAGCCGGGGGAAGACCCTGACCAGTCGGGAGAAGGGGAAGATCAGCCCGCAGAACCCACCCTGCCGCCGGAAAGCACCACCTCCGATCCCACCACCGGAACCGATTCCGACACAGATGTTGCGGTGGACGGGAATGGTTCCACCGGCAGTGACAACGGGGCAGAATCTGCTCCGGCAGCCGGGGAAGCCAGCCCGGAAACCGGGGATAACAGCCTGGCCTGGATGGGCGGAGCCTTTGCCGCTTTGGCTTTGGCCGCCGGGGTTGGAGCATTCGGTGTAAAGAAGGTTCGCAAGTGAAATCCTGGATGAAAGGAAGGCGGGCAAAAGCCCTGCTGCTGGGAGCCGTTGCCCTGGTGCTGGCCGGGGTGGTGGCGGTGTGCTTTTGCTGCGTGCGGATCGAAACGCCCCAGCAGCGCCAGCAGCGGCTGGCGTCGGAAGTCGGAATCGCCAGCGGGTGGAGCAGCCTTGCCCAAGAATCCCAGGAATGGACGGAACCGGTTTCTTCCGGCGGTGACGGTACAGCAGAGGGAAGCTCTGCCGTAAGCCGGCCGGAAGGGGAGGCGGCCGGTTCTGCTTCGTCAGAGCAGGTTTCCGCTTCCTCTCAAGCTGCTTCTTTTTCCGGAGAGGAAACCCTTTCCCAAACTCCCGCCGACGAACCCGCTGGGGAAGAACCAACTTCCGCCCCGCTTCCCACCCCCTCTCAACCGGCGGCGTCCTCCCAAACCTCCCAGGCGGACACCCCTCGGACCAACATCGTCACCGTCAGTATCTCCTGCAAAAACGCACTGCCTTATGCAGAAGAGCTGGGACTGTCCCTGCCGGGGGACGGCATGCTGCTGGAAGCTGCCCAATGGGAGTTTACCGGTACCGCCACGGTGTGGGACGCCTTTGCGGCAGTCTGCGCCGCCAACGGGATCGAATACCGTTCCACCGGCATCACCAGTCCCTATATTCGGGAAATTGCCGGGCTGGGGGAAATGGACTGCGGCCCCACCAGCGGCTGGGTGTATTACCTCAACGGGAATTTTTCCAGCCAGGGAGTGGGGAGCCAACAGATCACCGACGGGGACGCGATCCAATTCGCCTATACCGTCACCCCGGGGGACAGCATCCCCCAATGATAGAATTAGAAAAGGATGGTTTGGTATGCTGAAACGCTGTCACCCCATTGCTCGTTTGGGCTGTTTTTTGCCGGTCCTTCTGTTGGGGATGCTGCTCTGCCACCCGGTGCTGTCTCCGGCAGCCCTGGGAGCCGGGCTGCTCTGCCAAGGCATGGCTTTGGGAGCCAAAAGCTGCCGAACCACATTGGGATTCGGCCTGCCTGTGATTCTGCTCATGGGCGGGCTGAATCTGTTTTTCAACAGCCGGGGAAACACCGTATTTCTGTATCTCAACGACCTGCCCCTGACCCTGGAAAGCCTGCTTTACGGCTTGTCGGCGGGGTGTATGGCGGTGGGCATGGCGGTGTGGCTGATGCTTTTGGCCAACAGCCTGGGGCGCAGCGGCCTGCTGGACCTGTTTGGCGGACTTCTGCCGGGAATCACCATGATTTTGACCATGCTGCTGCGGTTCCTTCCCCTGTACCGCCGCCGGATGAAAAGCCGGATGGACACCCAGCGCACCTTGGGCCGCACCACCCAGGAAGGCAGCCTGACCCGCCGGTTTCAGGACGGGGGAAGGCTGCTGTCCTCCCAGTTTTCCGCTTCCTTGGAGCAGAGCATTACCACTGCGGATTCCATGACCGCTCGGGGGTACGGCTTGGGGAAGCGCCCTTCCCGTTGGCCGATGGAAAAATTCCGCTGCCGGAACGGGGTGGCACTTGCCGTGACCCTTTTGCTCACTGCCGGGACGGCGGCGGCCTGGCTGGCCGGTGGGCTGGACTGCCGGTTTTTCCCACGGTTGAGAGTGGGATCCGGCTTGGCCTACTGGGGCGGCATGGTTTGTTATCTGTTGCTGCTGCTGTTTCCCGCAGCCTGGTGGGCTGGGGAAAAGATGGGCAGGCATTTTGCAGTCCGCCGTTGGAAAGACAGTTGGAAGGAGGAAAACGCCCATGACCTTTTATCACTCTGACACAGCCGAAACTCCCTTCCTCTCCCTTCAAAACCTTTCCTTCACCTACCCCGGAGGGGAAAAACCGGCGCTGGAACAGATCACCGCTTCGGTGGAGCGGGGAGAACTGGTGCTGCTGCTGGGGGGAACCGGCAGCGGCAAAACCACCCTGCTCAAGCTCATGAAGCAGCTCATCGCCCCCTTTGGTACCCGCACCGGCCAGATTCAGTTAGCGGGGGAGGAAGTGTCCTGCCTGCCCAAAGAGACTTTGGCAAGAGAGGTGGGGTATCTGTTCCAGCACACCCAGGATCAGCTCTGTATGCCCACTCCCTTGGAGGAAATGGCTTTTGGACTGCGGCAGCTGGGCAGTCCCCCTGCCGCTATCAGCCGGCGCTGCGGGGAATTGTCCTGCTATTTCGGTATGGAGAACTGGCTGGACACCCCCATAGAGCAGCTTTCCGGGGGACAGCGCCAGCTCACCGCCCTGGCATCGGTGCTGGCGGCGGACCCTTCCCTGCTGTTGTTGGACGAGCCCACCGCCCAGCTGGACCCGGTGCACAGCCGCAGCTTTTTGGAGCAACTTTTGCGGCTGCATCGGGACAACGGCATGACGGTGCTGGCGGCCCTCCATCAGCCGGAAAGCATCTACTTTCAGGCGGACCGGGTGCTGGTGCTGGAGCAGGGAAGGCTGCTGTTTTCCGGCACCCCGGAAGAAACCGCCGACTTTTTAGGGGAAACAAATCATCCCTTGTTTTCCGCCCTTCCTGCCGGGTGCCGGGCGGTGCGGGTGCTGGGGTACCCGGCGTCCAGGGGGAAGGAACCTTTGCAGGAAAAGGACCTTTCCCGGCTAACGGCAACCCCTCTGCCTGCCGCTCCCCCCAAACCGCCCCTGCTGACCTTAAAAGAGGTGACGGCGGCCTATCCCGGCCAGTCCCGGCCGGTGTTGCGGGAGGTGGACTTGCAGCTGGGAGCAGGGGAACTTTTTTTGCTGCTGGGAGCCAACGGCTGCGGCAAAACCACCCTGCTGAAAACCATTGCCGGCTTGATTCCCCTGTGTTCCGGCAGCATCCGGCTGGAGGGGGAAAAATCCACTTTGTGGCGGCCCACCGCCTTTGCCCAGGTAGGGTACCTTCCCCAAGACCCCATGGAGTTGTTTGACGCCGACCGGCTGGAGGAGGATTTGCTTTCCTACGGCCGGTCCCGGGGACTGGACCAAGCCCAGGTGGAAGGGCTGCTGGATCAGCCTTTGTTTTCTCCCTTGAAGTCGGTGTGGAAGCAAAACCCCCTGGATCTCTCCGGGGGACAGCGGCAGCTGGCGGCGTTGGCCAAGCTGATGCTGAAAAAGCCCAAACTGCTGTTGCTGGACGAGCCGGGAAAAGGGTTGGACGCCGCCGCTTCCGCCCGGTTGGGAGAGCGGCTGAGCAAGCTGGCGGAAGAGGGAATCGCCATTCTCCTTTCCTGCCACGACCCGGACTTTGCCGCCCGGTACGGCCACCGCTGCGGCTTTCTCTTTCACGGCCAGCTTCTGCCTGCCCAGCCCCCGGAAGAATTTTTTGCCGGAAACCGGTTTTACCTGACCTCCTTACAGCAATACTTTCCGGCCAAAGGGCGGATGGCCCTGCTGCCGGAGCAGCTTGGCAGAAAGGAGGGGCGGCCATGAACCGGTTTCGGAAACTGCTGCCCTGGCTGCTGCTGGGAGCAATGACGGGATGTATTTTGGTGCTGACCTTTCTGCCGGGCTTGACCCAGTATTACACCCTGCTGCTGTTCGGTGGAGCAGGCTGCTGTGTGGCGGCGCTGCTGCTGGCCTTTGAAAACCACCGTCCTTCTGCCCGGGATCTGATGCCGGTGATGGTGCTGGTGGCCACTGCCAGTTTGGGGCGGGTGGTGTTTTCCTTTGTGCCCCAGGTCCAGCCGGTGACGGTGCTGGTGCTCTGCGCCGGGATCAGTTTGGGGCCGGTGCAGGGATTTGTCACCGGGGCGCTGAGCGCAGTGGTGTCCAACTTGATGCTGGGCATGGGCCCCTGGACTTTGTGGCAGATGCTGGGCTGGGGAGTCATCGGTCTTTTAGGCGGGGGCATGAAGCGATTTCGGCTGCGGCAGAAATGGCTGGTTTGCGTCCTTGCCCTGCTTTCCGGTTTCCTTTACGGCTGGATTGTGGACATTTGGACCGTTGCTTTTTACGGGGAAGGGGTTTCCCTGGAGCTGTTTTTGACGGTATACGGGGCGGCTACCCTGTTCAATCTCATCCACGGCGTGGGAAATTTGATCTTTGCCCTGCTGCTTTACCCCACCGTCTGCCGCAAACTGGACCGGGTGGTGGTGAAATACGGCCTGGACCACCGCTAGCGGCCCCTTTGGAAATCAAACTGCCGGGGTGCAAATAGATTTTGCTTTTTGCGTTCCATCCGGTCATGGGATTGAGATTTTCTGTTTCAAAAAGAATGGATTGACAGCAGATAAAAACCTTGTTAAAATGGAATAGCAGGAAATAAGTTCCAGCATTCGTAGAAGAATCGCTGGCTGCCGGTTTGACAGCAGTGTTGGACGGCAGGGGGCAGTTTGCATGAAGGCAGCGGCAGAAAAGGAATCCGGCAAGCAGAAAAGGCTTGGATGGATTCTTTTTTTGCTGATGCTTTTTTGTTTGGCGGTGGACCGCTGCATTTCCTTTGCCGATCTGCCCTCCCGGTTTTTGGAAACCCAGCTCCCGTTGGAGCCCAATGCGCAGCCCATGGAAGAAGAGCCACAGACCGGCCAAGTTCCCGCCCAAGGGGGCCGGGTGGACCTGAACTATTCTTCCCGAGTGGCGATTTCCCTCTCCACCGGTGAGGTGGAGCTGGTGTTGGACAATCCTTCCGCCTCCAACCAGTCCTTGCAGATCCAGCTTTCCATTCAGGGAACAACGGTAGTGTCCAGTGGGCTTTTGCCGCCGGGGTATCAAGTGCGGACTTTGGATGGGGCCGACACCTCCCGGCTGCGGCAGGGGACCTACGACGGGGTGCTGCATCTGGTTTGCTTCCAGCAGGACACCGGGCAGGAATCCATTTTGAACATCGACATTCCGGTGACCGTCTCGGTCACCCGGTAAATCAAAGAAAAAATGCGCTCTGTGCTTTCACAGGGCGCATTGCTGGCTAGGATTGGATTTTTGCAGAACACTATCCTGAACCGCTTCCTTCCTCCAACCGCAGGCAGGACAAAGTCAGCCGGTCCTCTTTGGAAAACTGGTGGAGCAGAGAAGACGGGGCGGCGTGGAGCACCACCGGTGTTTGCAGCTGACGGCTGCAGACTTGGATAAAATCCAAGGATTGGCACAGGGCGTGGCCGGGCAGGGGGCAGTGGATCAACCCCTTGGCCTGCAAGCCGGTGCGCTGCTCCGCCTGCCGGATCAGCCGGACCGTTTGCCGGGGAGTGTCCGCCGGGGGAGAAAAGGGGTAGACCAAAAGATAGAGCTCATAGCCGTGTTCTTTCAGCGGCGCCGCCCACTGAGCCAGCTGTCGCACGCCCTGAGAACCCTGGGCGTCGATCAAGGCCACCGGCCGCAGCGGGGGACAGGCCCAATGGGAACAGCGGTGGGAGTAAAACCGGCTGTCTGCGGGACGGAAGGGAACGCCGTCGGAATACAGTTCCACCGGCAGGGTTTTGGACATACGGTGTCCCAGGCTCAAAGCGACCTGCCAGCCGTTTTGGCGCTGGGGCCCCAACAGCAGCAGAATGCGAGACGATCTTTCCAAAAAACTCCCTCCCAAACCAAAGGCTGTGGTTAGTCTGTCCTCCGTACCGGGAAAAAGTGATGGAAAGCCTTGTCAGTTTAGTCGAATCAGAGGATGCTTCCACCATTCCCCTGCGGCTTGCCGGGGGGTGCAGCCCAGCCCCCACAGGTCCGCTGCCAAAGCGTCCCGGCGGACCTGGATGAGATGGGAAAACTTTGCCGGGGAAGGGGTGACGGGAATTCCGGCTTTGGGCATGGCAGAAAGGAGTTCCCTGCCTTTTTGATTCATGCCCAGCAGCCGCAGGTATTCCGGCCGTCCGGTTTGTTCTTTCTTGGTGATCCCCAGCAGGGCGCAGTAGAAAATCCGCCGCAGCCGGGCGTT
Source organism: Ruminococcaceae bacterium UBA1375 (assembly GCA_002305795.1). Lineage (GTDB taxonomy): Bacteria > Bacillota > Clostridia > Oscillospirales > Ruminococcaceae > Egerieicola > Egerieicola faecalis. Next base: position 46,092 of record DBRF01000004.1, on the reverse strand, counting down.
GGTGTACCGGGGGCAGGCACAGAGGGAAAGAAGCTGAGAAAGGCTGGCAGCGTGTTTGGCAGCTCGAAGGATCCGGTGCTCCAGCCCTTCCCCTACCTGGGCGATGGCGGCCAGTTTTTCCGGCGGCATGGTGCGCAGGACGTACAAAACCGCCTGTTCCAGTCCGTCTTGTGGGCAGAGGGGGGCTTTTTCCAGCAGAGTTTGGGAAGAAGCGGGGATGTATCGGTGGGGAAACTCTCCCCGGCGGATGGTTTCCCGCAGCAGGGTGGCGCTGGCATATTTCCCTTGGGGGGTGAAGCTGTGGTGGCCGGCGCCCTGCCGGGGGATGGGGCAGAGCTGGATTTGGGGGGCAAACTCCTCCACCGCCGCCGCATAGCAGACTCCCAGCTGGTTGTTGGGGGTGCTCAGGAAATCTTCCGCCTCCTTGCCGTAAAGCAGTCCCACCGCTCTGCTTCTGGCTTTGGGATAGCCCATGCCTTGCTGCAAAAGCCGGGAGAACAGGGGAGAGTTTTCCGCAGCGCGGACGGTTTGGGCGGCTTGACGGAAGGTATTTGCGTCCCCGCTTTCGCAACCGAACACCAGCCGGGTCACCCCCAGCCGGGCCAGAGCCAGCACCCCTGCCCGGGCAAACAGTTCCCCCGGCGCCAAACTCATGGCCGTTGGCAGGGAAACCGCCAGGTCCAGTCCCTCTTTCAGGGCAGCTTCCGCCCGGAGGAAGGGGGAGTACAGCGCCGGTTCTCCCCGCTGGACGAAGTAGCCGCTGAGCACCGCTGCGGTGCGAAAAGCCAGCTGGGCGGCCTGCTGCTGCAAAAAGCCATGGCCGTTGTGAAAGGGATTGTATTCTGCGATGATCCCCGCTGTTTCCATAGAATAACCACCTTTTCGAAAAAGTTCGGAAAAAATTGCGCCCAAACCCTTGTTTTTCTGCGGGTTTTGTATTACTATAATATACTGTAGTGTGCTCTGTCAACAGAGAGAAATGAGATGGAAAGGTTGAGGTTCTATGAAGATCTTAGTAATTAACGCAGGCAGTTCTTCCTTAAAATATCAGCTTTTGGATATGACGGACGAATCCGTGATCGCCAAGGGCAACTGCGAACGGATTGGTATGTCCGGCAGTCTCATCGGCCACAAGACCGCTGACGGACGTTCCTTCAAAGTGGAAGTTCCCATGCCCACCCATAACGAAGCATTTGAAAAGCTGGTGGAAATGCTCACCACCGGGGAAAGCAAGTGCATTGATTCCCTGTCTGAAATTTCTGCCGTAGGACACCGGATTGTCCAGGGTGCGGAAGTGTTTACCCACTCCTGCCTGGTGGACGACGACGTGGTGGACAAAATCGAGGGCCTTTCTGATCTGGCTCCCCTGCACAACCCTGGCGCTGTGCTGGCCATCCGTGCCTGCCAGAAGGTGTTCGGCAAAGAGGTGCCCATGGTAGTAGTGTTCGACACCTCCTTCCACTCCACCATGCCCCCCAAGGCTTATCTCTACGGCCTGCCCCACAAGTACTACGACAAGTACAAGGTGCGTAAGTACGGCTTCCACGGCACTTCCCACCGGTTCATCACCGGCCGGTATGCCGAGCTCACCGGCTGCGACATCACCACCAAAAAATTGATCACCTGCCATCTGGGCAACGGCTCTTCCATCACCGCAGTGCAGGGCGGCAAGTGCGTGGACACCTCCATGGGCTTCACCCCCCTGGACGGCCTGATCATGGGCACCCGCAGCGGCGCCATCGACGCCAGCGCTGTGCTGTACATCATGAAGCAGGAAAACCTGAGCCCCGATGAAATGAACACCATTCTGAACAAGCAGTCCGGCTTTTTGGGCATTTCCGAACTGTCCAGCGACACCCGTGACCTGCTTTCCGCAGCCGATCAGGGCAACAAGCACGCCGCAGAAGCGCTGGATATGCTGATGTACGAAATCAAGAAGTTCATCGGCTCCTACGCTGCCGCTATGGGCGGTGTGGACGCCATCTGCTTCACCGGCGGCATTGGCGAAAACAACGCTATGATCCGGGAAACCGTGCTGGAAGGCTTGGAATTTATGGACGTTAAGGTGGACCACGACCTGAACATGAAGTACGACCACGGCGAAGGCTGCTTCTCCACCCCCGATTCTAAGGTGGAAGCCTGGGTCATCCCCACCAATGAGGAACTGCTTATTGCCCGGGATACTAAGGAAATTGTGGAAAATGCGTAAGTTCGCCCGGGTTTTGCGGTACGCAAAATGCCGGCCCTGCGCTACGGCTGGCAAGGGCGGACTTGGAGAGGTCGGCTTTGCCGACCTCTCGACTAAGGAAATTGTGGAAAAGGCATAATCTTTTCCTGTCATCTAAATGAAAAAACTCCAACGGGTGTTCGGCTCGTTGGAGTTTTTGCTTTATTTGTCCTTTTGGCTGCATTCCCGGCAGATCCCATACAACACGGTCATGGAGCTGTCCAGAATAAATCCTTCCTGCTCCTTTAACTCTCCGGCTACCCGGCTCATGGCAAAACTCTGAACGTGAAACAGCCTGCCGCACTGGGTGCAGCGGATGTGGTAGTGCTCCTGACAGTGGGAGTGGCTGCCGCTGAATTGGTAACAGGCCGCCTGCCCCCCTTCCAGGGTGTACCGCCGAAGCAGTCCTTCCTGCACCAACCGATCCAAGGCCCGGTAAACGGTGGCTTTGCTCACACCGTTTAAGGCGGTGCAAAGCTCCTGGGCGGTGATGTGCTGGCCTGGGTGCTGCCGGAAAAAGGAGAGGATCTCTTCCCGCTGCTTGGTTTTGTACCCTTCCTTCACGGCGATTCCTCCCGAATCAGTTCCAGCAGCGCCGGGTGTACCTTGGGGCCAGCCGCCAGGCAGTCGCTGTTTTTGGTAAAGTCCACCGGCTGCCCGGCAAAGTCGGTGAGCACCCCGCCGGCTTCCCTCAACACAATGGAAGCCCCTGCAAAATCCCAGGGCTTCAGGTTCCGTTCCAGGTACCCGTCGGTGCGCCCGCAGGCCAGGTCGCACAGGTCCAAAGCGGCGCTGCCGGTGCGGCGGATGTCCTCGCACCGGGCAAAGAGCTTGGCGAACAGGGCGAAGTTTCTGGGGATCAGCTCCCGGTCATAGGGGGAGGTGCCGATGGCGATTAAGCTGTGGGAGAGGTCCGCCGTGTCCCGTGCCTGGATGGGAGAGCCGTTTAAAAAGGCCCCCGCCCCGGCTTTTGCGGTAAACAGCTCCTGCCGGAAGGGGTTGTACACCACCCCCAGGGTGATCCGTCCCTGCTCCAGCAGCCCCAGGCTCACCGCACTGGCGGGGAAACCGTGAATCAGGTTGGTGGTGCCGTCCACCGGGTCCAAAATCCAGAGAGGTTTGGAAAAATCCAACCGGCTGTTGTCCTGCTCTTCGCTCATCAGGGGAAGGGAAGGGGTCAGCGCCGCCAGTTCCCGTTTCAGGTAGTCCTGCACTGCAAAATCCACCTGGGTGACGTAGTTGGCCTGTCCCTTCACGGTAACCTGCCGGGCCGCCGCCTGATTCAGCAGAATCTTTCCCGCTTGCTGCACCAATTTGATCACTGCCTGCCATTCCATGACATCCGCCTCCTTTGGCTTTCATTGTACCGGGCCGGAGAAGGAAAGTCAAGGGAAGGAACCACCCAGGCCTTGGTTTGAAATGGGCTTGTGTTCCGGGGGAAAATCAGGTATTCTAAAAGCAGGAGGGGATTTGGATGTTGGAACAACTGGTAAAGCGGGCTCGTGAGGAAGAGGAAATCCTGGAAGATGAAACCATTACCGGAGAGACGGTGTCCGGTTTGGATTTGTCCCGGCTGGATTTTCGCCGGATGCAGTTTTTTCGCTGCCGGTTTGCGGACTGCGACTTCTCCGGGGCAGAGTTTCTTTGCTGCACCTGGTACGGCTGTGATTTTTCCCGCTGCCGCTTTTCCGAAAGCTACTGGAAGCAGACCTTGATTCAAGCCTGCCGGGGGGACGCCGCTGTCTTTGCCGACAGCATCTTCCGCCAGTGCCGGTTGCAGGACAGCTCTTTCTGCTACGCCAACTTTTCCGGGGTTGTCTTAGAAGAATGTCTCTTTTCCGGGATGCAGTGCCGCCAGGCGGTGCTGGCACGGGTGAAGCTGAAAAAGACCAGGTGGCAGTCCACCGACCTCACTGGGGCGGAGCTGTTTCAGACTCCCCTGAAAGGGATGGATTTGTCGGATTGTGAGATTGCCGGGATTACGGTGTCGGAATCCTTTTCCGAGCTGCGGGGAGTGAAGCTGTCCCCTTTACAAGCGGTGGATGTGGCCCGGATGCTGGGAGTGCAGATTGTATAAGGAGGATAAAATGCTGACGTTGGTCACCGAAGAGAAAAAGCGCTATCTTCCCCTGCTGTTGCTGGGGGATGAGCAGGAAAGCATGATAGACCGGTATTTGGAGGAAGGCGCTCTTTACATTTGGAAAGAAGGGGAGGAAACAGCGGGGGTTTGCGTGGTTGTGGATCAGGGGGATGGGGTGCTGGAGCTGAAAAACATCGCCGTGGCGCCCCGGTTCCAGCGCCGGGGCATCGGCAGAGCCATGATTGAGGCCTTGGCAAAGAGGTACCGGGGCAGATATCGAGTGCTGCTGGCAGGCACCGGGGAAGCCCCTTCCACCCTGGGCTTTTACCAACACTGCGGCTTTACCTATTCCCACCGGGTGAAGGATTTTTTCCTGCAATACGATCACCCCATTGTGGAAGAAGGGGTGCAGCTAAAGGATATGGTGTACTTTCAGCGAACATTAGAACCATAAAAAACGGCGGAACCGTCAGCAGGCTCCGCCGTTACAGACTATAGAAAAACTAAAACATAAAAGTTTTTAGTCCAGTTTTTTACAAAAAACTGGTGGGGTCGAATCCCACGCAGTGGATTCTAGGGGGCAAAGCCCCTGCAATGGAGATTGTTTTATCCCAAAAACGCTTTCTTCTGCCTTATTGTTTAAAAAAGTTGTGGAAACAACAAATCGGAATCCGCCCGCCCAACGGCGTAGAGCCGAGGGCGGGTCAATCCGGAAACATCTGGAACTTTTTTCGACAAGCTGAAACGGCGGAACCGTCAGCAGGTTCCGCCGTTGTGCTTTATTTCAATGGGTTTTCAGTGATGTTCTCCGCAGCCGTGTTCGCCGCAGGTGTGACCTTCCCCGTGGGCATGGTCGTGGTGGTCGCAGTGAACGTCGGGGTCAAAGGCCAGCCGTCCCCGCAGAAAGTCCTCCACTGCCTGGTCGGCGCTGCCGGTGACTCCCCCAAACACGGTGATTCCCGCCTGGGCCAGGGCGTCTTTGGCGCCGCCGCCGATGCCGCCGCAGATGAGGGCCGCTACTTTCTGCTCTGCCAGCAGTCCCACCAGGGCGCTGTGGCCGCTGTCTCCGGTTTCCAGCAGGTGCTTTTCCTTCACATGGCCGTTTTCCAGGGTATAGAGCATGAAAGCCGGGGTTTTGCCGAAGTGCTGGAAGATGGTGCCGTCGGCGTCGTAGCTTACCGCCATGGTCAGCACCTCCGGGGCTTTTTCTTTTTTCGCCGGTTTTTCTTCTTTGGGCTGGACGGCAATCATCTGTTCCAGCATCCGGGCGATCTGGTCCAGTTCCGGCCGGTTGATGGTTTCGATTTTGCCCTGGTCCGCTGCCGCAGCCACTGCCGGGTCGATGGGCAGGCGGGCCAGCAGGGGGATCTGGTGCTTGGCCACGATCTCTTCCGCATGGCTGTCCCCGAAGATAGAGTGGCGGCTGCCGCAGTCGGGGCAGGTGAAGTAAGACATATTTTCCACCAAGGCCAGCACCGGCACCTTCATCATCTGAGCCATGTTCACTGCCTTTTCCACAATCATCCCCACCAGTTCCTGGGGAGAGGAGACAATGATAATGCCATCCACTGGCAGGCTTTGGAACACCGTCAGGGGCACGTCCCCGGTTCCGGGAGGCATGTCCACAAACAGATAGTCCACGTCGTTCCAGATCACGTCGGTCCAGAACTGCTTTACGGTGCCGGCAATGATGGGGCCACGCCAAACCACCGGGTCGGTGTCGTGCTCCAAAAGCAGATTGATGCTCATCACGTCAATGCCGGTTTTGCTTAAAATGGGCAGGATGCCGTACTGGGTGCCTTGGGCCTGCTGGTGGATGCCGAAGGCCTGGGGGATGCTGGGACCGGTGATGTCGGCGTCCAGGATACCGGCGTGGTATCCCTCCTGCTGCATCTTGCAGGCCAACAGGCTGGTGACCATGCTTTTGCCTACCCCGCCTTTGCCGCTGACCACTGCGATCACCTTTTTGATCTTGCTCATGGCATTGGGTTTTTCCCGGAGATCTTCCGGGGCGGTGCGCTGGGCGCAGTCGGCGGAACATTCTCCGCACTGGTGAGAACAGGTTTCACTCATGTTGCTGGGTCTCCTTTTCATCGGAATTGGGCTCTGTCGATTCCAGGCGGGCGTGGCGGCTGCAATGGCAGCAGCAGGGAAAACTTTGCCGGCCCTGGCAAAGCCGGTAATCTCCCCCTTGGATCAAAAGCTGCCGACCCTCCACAATGGCCCGGGCAATTTTCTTCCGAGCCAGATCGTAGATCCCCTGGACGGTGGTGCGGGCAATCCCCATCTGCCCGGCGCATTGCTGCTGGGTGTACTCCTCCAGGTCCACCAGGCGGATGGTTTCATATTCATCCACGCTGAGCACCACCGGCGGCTTGGAACTGCTTTCCGCCAAAGGGCCGAAGCGGTCGTGGGCCGGCATGGTGCAGACCCGCCTGCATTTTCTGGGACGTGCCACCTTCACTACCTGCCTTTCTGGGATTCTGACATAAGCCATTAACCATAGTATAGCCCTTTCTTTGGGTTTCGTCAAGCCGAAATCTATTTGCGGGGTAAGAATCGGGTTTTGGATTTGTATGGCCTGGGTTAAGAAATATTGCGCAGTTTTTTGGCGGGGAAGGGACCGGATACCGGCAAAATAGAAGAAATTCAGGCCGGATTTCATATTTTTTTCCGTTTCCCTTGTATTCCGTCGGAAAAGGTGTTAAAATGGGGAGCATAAAATCCATCGGGAGGATAAGAAAAATGAGAAAGTTCAAAAGAATCGTAGCCATCTTGGCAGCTGCGGCTCTGTCTGTGACTGTCATGGCCGGATGCAGCAGCAACGGCGGCACCAGCGGCGGCAGCGACGCCCAGGCAGTGAAGATGATTAACATCCCGCTGACCAACGAAGAGTACGCCTTCGGCGTGGACAAGGACCAGCCGGAACTGCTGGAAGAAGTGAATGCCTTTATCGCCGACATCAAGAGCGACGGCACTCTGGAAGAAATCCTGAACAAGTACTTTGAAGGCGGCACCCCGGAAGCCGTGGTTTCCGCCGAACTGGATACCTCCAAGGATCAGCTGGTGGTGGCCACCAACGCTGCCTTCGAGCCCTTTGAGTACACCCTGAGCACCGGCAACGAATACTATGGCGTGGATATGGAGCTGGCCAAGCTGCTGGCCGAACGCCTGAACAAAGAGCTGGTCATCCAAAACATGAACTTTGATGCGGTCTGCCTGTCTGTGGGCCAGCACCAGTGTGACATCGCCATGGCCGGCCTGACCGTTTCCCCGGCCCGGGAAGAGTATGTGCAGTTTAGCGACAGCTACTACAACGCTTCCCAGGTTGTGATTACCCGGGGCGACGACACCACCTTCGACAGCTGCACCACCGCAGAAGAAGTGGAAGAAATCCTCCAGGGCCTGGGCTCCGATGTGCTCATCGGCAGCCAGACCGGCACCACCGGCCAGTTCTATGTGGACGGCGACGAAGACCTGGGCTTTACCGGCCTGACCGCCCAGAGCCGTGGTTATCAGAGCGCTTCCTTGGCGGTGCAGGATATGATTAACGGCAACATTGATTATGTAATTGTGGACATTGCTCCGGCGGAAAAGATTACCGAAGCCATCAACGCAGTGGCATAAATCAAACTTTTGGCATAGGCAATAACCTCACCTTTACCCGGTGGGGCTATTGTTTTGTGGCAGTGAAATAAGGATGGGTGCAAATGGGTGACTTTGGCAGAAAGGTAGACCAGTTTCTGGATGTGCTTCTGAACAAGGGCGGCATGGATTCCGTGCTCCAGGGGCTGCAAAACACCTTGATTATCGCCGTATCCGGCTTGATTATCGGCGTAATCATCGGCATTATTATTGCGATGGTGCGGGTGCTTCCCAAAACCAACGTAATCGTTAAATTTTTCAATGGCGTGTGCAGCCTGTATGTGGCGCTGTTCCGGGGTACTCCCATGGTGGTGCAGCTGCTGGTGTTTTACTATGTGCTGCTGCCCATTATGGGGCTGCGGCTCAGTTCGGTGATGGTTTCGGCGGTAGTATTCGGCCTGAACTCCGGCGCCTATGTTTCCGAGATCATCCGGGCAGGCATCCTGTCGGTGGACAGCGGCCAGATGGAAGGCGGCCGGGCCATCGGCTTGAGCTACGGCGCCACCATGCGGCTGATTATCATTCCCCAGGCGGTGAAAAATGTGCTTCCCACCATCGGCAACGAGTTCATCAGCCTGATTAAGGAAACTTCGGTGGTGAGCTTTGTGGGCGCCACCGACCTGTACGTCGCCTTCAACTACATCGGTTCCAACAGCTATGAATTTATGGTACCCTACCTGGTGATGGCCATTATTTACATTGTGCTGGTGCTGATTATCAGCCTGCTGGTTCGTTTGATGGAAAGGAGTCTGAGAAAGAGTGATAAGAGTATCGGGGCTTAAAAAGAGCTTTGGCTCCTTAAATGTGCTGGACGGCATTGACATCAACATTGAAAAAGGGGAAAAGGTGGTTGTCATCGGACCTTCCGGTTCCGGCAAAAGCACCTTTTTGCGCTGCCTGAACCTGCTGGAAACCCCCACCGAAGGGGAAATCTGGTTTGAAGATCAGTGCATCACTGACAAGAAAACCGACATCAACCAGGTGCGCCGCCACATGGGCATGGTGTTCCAGCACTTCAACCTGTTCAACAACAAGACGGTGCTGGGGAACATTACCCTGGCGCCGGTGCAGCTGAAGATCATGAGCAAGGAACAGGCCACCGAACGTGCCCTTCAGCTGCTGGACCGAATCGGCCTGAAAGATAAGGCGGACGCCTATCCTTCCCAGCTTTCCGGCGGGCAGAAACAGCGGATTGCTATTATCCGTTCTCTGGCTATGGACCCCAAGGTGATGCTGTTTGATGAACCCACCTCCGCATTGGACCCGGAGATGGTGGGGGAAGTGCTGGATTTGATGAAGGAACTGGCGGACACCGGCATGACCATGGTGGTGGTGACCCACGAAATGGGCTTTGCCAGAGAGGTGGGCACCCGGGTGGTGTTCATGAACGAAGGCAAAATCCAGGAAGAAAACAACCCCAAGGATTTCTTCGCCAATCCCCAGAATCCTCGGCTGAAGGATTTCCTGTCCAAGGTGCTGTAAATCAAAAGCAGCGTTTGGAATCAACGGGAGTAGGAAAAGAAAATGGCTTCGGCCGGACTGTCTGTTTGGGCAGTCCGGCTTTTGCTGTGTCAGGGAAATGGGACAAAAACGCTGAAAAAACGGCAAATTCATCTTGCGGCGGACCTTGGGGGAGGATATACTGAAATGTAGGAAAATTCACCTTATTTCATCTTAGGCTGAAAGGAGAATGGCTCAGTGGCAGGATCGGGGAAGAAAACAGGAAAGCGTTGGTTGATTTTGGCGGGGCTGGCACTGCTCTGTGTCGGAGTGGTTTTGTTGGTGGTCTGGGGCTGGGGTGAGGCTGTCCCGGTGGAACAGGAAGTGCGGTCTGGGCAGGAAGTCGTTTCCAAGCAGGAAGAGGTTTCTGAGAAAGAGGATTCGGTGCCGGTAATCCTGCCGGAAGAAGTGTCCTCTCAGACAGAACCGGAGCCGCCGGCTTCCGTTGCAGTTCCTTTGCCGCCGGAGGAAGATCCGGCAGAGGAATCGGGACATTTGATTGCGGATTTCCCCATTGTTTATCAGCTGCCCCAGCTGCCCACCGGCTGTGAAATCACTTCCTTGACCATGGTGCTGCAATATTACGGTTTGGAAGCGGACAAAGAGAAGATGGCTGCCGGCTACCTTCCCACCTCCCCCTCCACCAACCGCTACACTGGATCGGACGGCAGGGTTTACGGCATTGACCTGGACGCCTATTTTGTGGGAAATCCCTTTGATGAGGATTCCGGCATGATCTGCGGTCCGGCGGCTATTGTCACGGCGGCCAATGGATATTTGACGGACCAGGGAAGTCCCCTGAGGGCGGCGGATTACACCGGTACCCAGCCGGAGGAGCTGTACGCTTTGGTGGAACAGAACATCCCGGTGGTGGTGTGGGTGACCATCGGCATGACCCCCCGTCAGCCGGCTCGGAGCGGGTGGTATACCGAAAGCGGGAAGTATGTGGATTGGACCAACAACGACCACTGCGCTGTGCTGGTGGGGTACACTGACACTTCGGTTTGGGTGGCCGACCCCTTAGCCGGTTTGGCGGAGTATGACCGGGAAGCCTTTGAGGAGGTCTTTGCCTCCCGCTCCAACCGGTGCGTGGTGTTGCAGTAAAAGAAGAATCAAAGGAAGACCGTGGCGGCGCTTTCCCGGCTTGGTTGGGGAAAACGCCGTTTTTCTTTGGGGAAATTCCCCTTCAAGTGATTGCATTTCCGGGAGAAATGGTTTATACTGTTACGTTAGACGGCGAAAAAGCCTGATTATTTTCAAGGACAGGAGAACCAACATGAAGTTAGGAATGGTGGGGCTGCCCAATGTGGGAAAAAGCACCCTGTTTAACGCATTGACCAACGCCGGCGCTGAATCGGCCAACTATCCCTTCTGCACCATTGAACCCAACGTGGGTGTGGTGAGCGTGCCGGACCGGCGGCTGGAGTTTTTAGCTCAGATGTACCAGCCCAAGAAGTTCACCCCGGCGGTGCTGGAGTTTGTGGACATTGCCGGACTGGTGGAAGGGGCTTCCAAAGGGGAGGGCCTGGGCAACCAGTTTTTGGGGGACATCCGGGAGGTGGACGCCATTGTTCATGTGGTGCGCTGCTTTGAGGATGAGAACATCGTTCACGTTAGCGGCAAAATCGGCCCCCAACGGGACATCGAGACCATCAACCTGGAGCTGATTTACTCCGACCTGGACATTTTGCAGCGCCGGATTGATAAAACCGCCAAGGCGGCCAAAGCGGACAAAAAATTGCAGCCGGAGGTGGATTTTCTCACCCGGCTGAAAGATTACATGGAAGAGGGCAACTCCGCCCGGGGCTTCGACTACACCGAAGAGGAGCGGGAAATCATCAAAACCGTCCCCCTGCTGTCCAACAAGCCCATTATCTACGCCGCTAACCTGTCGGAAGAGGACTTTTCCTCCGATTTGGAAGGGAATCCATTTTACCGCCAGGTGGAAGAAATCGCCGCTGCGGAACACTCCGCCGTGCTGCCCATCTGCGCCAAGATCGAGGAAGACCTGGCGGGGATGGAGCCGGAAGAAAAGAAGGAGTTTTTGGCGGACCTGGGTCTGGAGCAGTCCGGCCTGGACCGGATTATCCAGGACAGCTATGCTTTGCTGGGCTTGATCGGCTTTTTGACTGCCGGCAGCGATGAGTGCCGAGCCTGGACCATTAAAAAGGGCACCAAAGCCCCCCAAGCCGCCGGGAAGATCCACACCGACTTTGAAAAGGGCTTTATCCGGGCAGAAGTGGTGAGCTTCGACGACTTAAAGGAAAACGGCTCTATGGCCGCCGCCCGGGAAAAGGGTTTGGTGCGTTTGGAAGGCAAAGACTATGTGATGCAGGACGGAGATATTGTGAATTTCCGTTTCCATGTATAAGTAAGAGCAGTTTCACGTTGGGATTGAAAAGGAGCAGATGGAGATGCAGTACACCGCAGAGATCCTGAAGGATAAAAAACACATCCACTTTATCGGCATTGGCGGAAGCGGTATGTACCCCCTGGCACAGATCCTCCACGCCAAAGGCTACTATCTCACCGGCAGCGACAACAATATGACCGATACCCTGCAAAAGGTCATGGACATGGGCATCCCCGTGACCCTGGGGCAGAAGGCGGAAAATGTGCAGGGGGCAGACCTGATTGTCTACACCGCCGCCATTATGGCGGATAACCCGGAGCTGATTGCCGCCCGGGAAAGCGGCGTGCCGGTGCTGGAGCGGAAGTATCTGTTGGGCATCGTCACCCAGCAGTTTAGCAACGCCATCTGCATCAGCGGCACCCACGGAAAAACCACCACCACCAGCATGGCCACCCAGATTTTGATGGATGGCGGGGCGGACCCCACGGTGGTTATCGGGGGCAAGCTCAATTCCATCGGGGGCAGCGGACGGATTGGCCGCAGCGAAAACATGGTGTGTGAAAGCTGCGAATTTTCTAATACCTTTTTGGAGCTGGCCCCGGATGTGGCGGTGGTGCTGAACATCGACGAGGACCACATGGAGTTTTTCAAGACCTTGGAAAACCTCAAGCACAGCTTTACCCAGTTCTGCTCCATGGCCACCAAGTGCATTGTTTATAACGGGGACGACCCTAACACCATCGACGCCGTGAAGGACCTGCCCCAGAAGAAGCTCACCTTCGGCTGGCGGGACCACAACGATTATTACCCGGACAATATCCAGCAGATCTCTAAGGTGCACCACCGGTTCGATTTGATGCACAAAGGGGAATGCCTGACCTCTATTGACCTGCTGGTGCCCGGCAAGCACAATATTCTCAATGCGGTGGCGGCCTGCGTCTGCGGGCTGCTGGCAGGGGTGCCGGCAGAAAAGCTGAACCTGGGGATGAAGGACTTCCACGGGGCCTGCCGCCGGTTCGAGGTACTGTACCACGACCACGACATTGTGGTGGCGGACGACTACGCCCATCATCCCGCTGAGATTCGCGCCACCCTTTCCGCCGCCAAAGAGCTGGGCTTTACCCGGATCATTGCGGTGCACCAGCCCTTCACCTATTCCCGCACCGCCCGTCTGCTGGACGATTTTGCCCAGGTGCTGCAAATTGCGGACCATGTAGTGCTCAGCGAGATTATGGGCAGCCGGGAAAAGAACACCATCGGCATCTATGCCAAGGACCTGGCGGATAAGATCCCGGGGTGCGTCTGGTATCCCACCTTCGAGGAAATGAGCGACCATGTGCTGGACATGGTGCGGCCGGGGGATTTGGTGATTACCATGGGCTGCGGGGACGTGAATAAATGCGCCCACCAGATTGTGGAAAAGCTGCATAAAAAGTTTGGAGATTAAAAAACGCCGCAGTGCGGCGGGCTTGACAAGGGTACGGAAAACCAGTATAATAAAAACAGAAGGGCAAAACCGACAACGGCTAGCCCATGGTTAAGTTACAGAAGTAACCGCTCTAAAGGGCTATAGGAGCGGTTACTTTCTTTTTGTCAGTTGCAGCACCAATGTGGCTACACCCAACAACACTAAGGTATAAGTAAACAGGTCGCCCCATTCCATCTACCTGACCCTCCTTTCTTGACGGAAAGAGGGTGATTCTGAAAGCCGCCCCTTTCCGACTTTCTATGCCGTGCATGGAGAGTGGAAATGATTGATCGGGGCTAACCGCTGCCGTTTGGTTTCGTCCTTCTGCCCCGGTAAAACCGGTAGGCAAAATGCCGTGGATTTAGTGTAGCATATCAACTTTCTTTTGTCAAATAATAGGGGAAGCACCTTTTTTAACAGCATTCTTGCCCTTTTCCCCAAAACCCGCTATACTAAAGGAAAAACCGGCGAAAGAAGGGAAAACTATGTGGGCTTTGCTGATTCCCGGTGTTCTGGCGGCGGTGTTTCTGGCTTTGGGGATCGCTTTCCTCAAGGGCCGGGGGGACTGCTTCATTGCCGGCTGGAATACATCTTCCCAGCAGGAAAGGGAAAAATACCATCGCACCAAGCTGCTTCGGAGTATGGCGGTGTTTTGCTTTTTTACCGTGGCTTGGCTGTTGGGTCTGGGTGCGATGCTGGTTTTGGCAGTCCGGGCGTTTTTGCCGGAGTCCCAGCTGATGGTTTGGGGCTTCGTGCTGCTGGGACTGCTGGTGGCCGGACTAATTGCGGAAATGCTCTATGCCAACATCGGCTGCCGGAAAAAGCCGGAAGAAGAATCAACTTCCAAGGAGGATTGAACCATGGAATCCAAACAAATTTATGATATGATTATCATCGGTGGCGGCCCGGGGGGCTATACGGCGGCTATTTACGCCGGTCGGGGAGGACTTTCCGTACTGGTGTTGGAGCAGCTGGGCCCCGGCGGACAGATGGCCACCACCCAGCACATTGACAACTACCCCGGCTTTTCCGAAGGGGCGGACGGCTTCGACCTGGCGGAAAAAATGCAGAACCAGGCCCAGCAGTTTGGGGCAGTGACCAAATTGGAGCCGGTGACCGAACTGAAGCTGGAGGGGGAGATCAAGGAAGTGGTGACCCTCTTTGGCCGCTATCAGGGCAGAACTGTGGCCATTGCCACCGGAGCGTCTCCCCGAAAACTGGGTTTGGCGGAAGAGGACGCCTTTGTGGGCAAGGGCATCTCTTACTGCGCCACCTGCGACGGGATGTTTTACCGGGGCAAAACCGTGGCGGTCATCGGCGGAGGAAATTCCGCCGTGGAAGAAGCCCTGTACCTGTCCCGGCTGTGCGAGAAGGTGTACCTGGTCCATCGCCGGGATTCCCTCCGGGCAGACCGGGCCGGAGCACTGGCGGTCCAGAAACAGGAAAACATTGAAATGGTGTGGAACAGCGTGGTCACCGGTTTGACCGGAGATCCGGAAACAGGCAAGCTGGCCGCCCTGACCTTGCAGGACACCCAAACCGGAAAAACCCGTCCCTTGGCCTGCCAGGGCGCTTTCGTTTCCATCGGACGGGTTCCCAACACCCAGCTGGTGAAAGGACTGCTGGAGCTGGACCCCCAGGGCTATTTGGTAGCGGATGAAACCACCCGCACCAGCCTGCCCGGGGTGTTTGCAGTAGGGGACGTGCGGAAAAAGCCCCTGCGCCAGATCATTACCGCTGCGGCGGACGGCGCCGTAGCTGCCAGCTTTGCACAGGAATATTTAAACGAGACAAAATAAAATCAGGAGCCGGAAGGGGAGCAATCCCTTGTTTCCGGCTCCTGTTGGTTTGTCAGGATGATAGAAACTTGTTTTGGGCGGCCCCGGCGTTACAGTGCCGGCCACCGTTCTCCGTAAAAAGGTGGAGGGGTCTCCCCGGCCAGAGAGGATTCCGGGGTGGATTCCGAAAGGGCGGTGCTTTTCTGCATCTCCTCCAGCATCAGTTCCCCCAGGATGGCCAAGGAATTTTCCTGGTCGTAGATGTATTGGTTGCGTTTGGCGTAGTCGAAAAAGTTGAGGAAATCGTGATAAAGCACGGCGTTGGAAATCTTCAGCCCGCATTCACCTACAAAAGACAGACCGGTTTTCGGCTCTTTTTGCCCGCAGAGAATGACGCTGTTGTTCTGCCGGGCCAGGGAGATGGAAAACTCATTGCCGTAGTTTCCGAAGACCCGTTCGTCCAAAATCCCCAGAGTTTGGCCGGGGTGGTTTTTCAGGTGGGCCTCCATCTGGGACAGCAGTGCGATTCGGTGCTTGGGGGACAGGGGTTTGAGGTAATCGGTGGGGATGTTGGGGAAGGTTCCGGTACGGAGAAAATCCAGCACATTCTGCTTGGAGAGCAGCAGGAAATTTTCGCTGCTGTTGGCGGCTTGCTGCCGGAGAAAGTGGAGCAGGGAGGAAATGATCCCTTCCCGGCTCACCCCGGTGAAGCGAGGGGAACCGTATTGCTGCAAAATGTTACGGTCCAGCAGCATGGTCATGATGTTGCCCAGTTCCACAGCGTATTCTGTGGAGTACATCTCGTGGCTGTTGGACAAAAACGACAGGGCGTTGGCATAAGAAAAGGTTATTTCCGAGCAGTTTTTCAGTGCATCTAAAAAACGGTTGTGCATATTGGCACAAAAATCCTTGTCCGGAATTAACATACCCTGTTCGCCGTCCCGACGGAGCAATAGCACTGCCTGAGGCGTAATGAGATAGTAGGGGAACAGCTGATCCACCTGCAAAAACTGCGGCTGGGCGGTGTAGTAGCAGTACAGATGGACGTTTTGGTTGAGATACCGCAGGGAGGAAAACAGCGCCTTCAAATTGTGGAGGCTGTTGTGGTTTTGCAGCATGGGGATGGTGCGGTACAGCGTAAAGCCGGAGGGGTTTTTCCGCAGGCTTTGGTACAGCAGATCGTCCAGCTGCATCAACTCGTAGGGAAGGTTGGTGGCCACCTTTTGGGAAGGGCCGGAGAACTGGGTTTGCTGAAGAATCCGGTGCACTGCCCCAAACACTTCCGGCGGTGAGCTCAAGTAGCCCCTTTCCGGCACCACAGGGGTCATGGGAGGAAGGCAGGAACAGTCTGGCTGGTGGGCATGGTAAAATTTGGAGAAATGCTGCTGCAAAAACAAGATCCGCTCCATCTGTTCTTCGCCGTAGATATCCTGGTAGTAGGCCTGGCGCAGCTGCTGGGAATTTTCCTGGGTGAAGAAGTTCCCGTTGAGGATTTTTTGCAGATTCTGCTCGGAGAGTTTGCGTTTTCCGGAAAAGATTGCGTACAGCCAACCTCGATCCAGTTCAGCCAGCTTGGAGAAACTGCTGACACTGTATCCTTGTTCTGCCATGATTCGTTTGAATATTTCACCGAATTGCGACATCTGCTTCATCGTCCTTTCCTTCCAAACTGACCTTATTATACTGAATTGTGATAAAAAATGCAAATATTCTTTTCTATTTTTTTTGTAAATCTTAAGAAAAACTGGTTGTAATTTTCTGGAAAACAGGAAAATAATTTTGCTTTTTTGTCCATTTTTGAAATGTAAAAAAAAAATCACCTTTATAATGGGGAAAATCTGAAAAAACAAATGGCTGTGCTGGATGTCGCCTTCATAGTTTATTTACAAAATAAATAAAGATTAGTCTTTGACTTTCTTTAACCAAAAGGGTACAATAGCATCGCAAGGTCAGAAAAGGACTAAAACAGAAAGGGGGAGCCTCCGTGAAGATTACCGATATGATTGCCAAAGAACTGCTGGATATGCTGGAACAGGACGGCGGGCAGATCCAGATCAAGCGGAACGAATTAGCCAGCCAGCTGGGATGCGTTCCCAGTCAGATCAACTATGTGATCACCAGCCGGTTCACCCAAGAGCAGGGCTATCGAGTGGAAAGCCGCCGGGGCGGCGGAGGGTATATCCGGATCATCAAGCTCCACTACGGCGGGCATGAAACCCTGTTTCACCTGATCAACACCATTGGAGAAAGCATCGACCTGGCAAGCTGCCGAAGCATTCTTCAAAACCTGCATTACGATAAAATTCTCTCCACCCAGCAGTGCCGGTTGATGATAGCGGTGCTGGAGGATCAAAACTTTAAAGGACTGCCGGAAACCGCCAAAGGCAGGCTGCGGGCTAACCTGTTCCGCTCCATGCTGGCGGCGGCGGCACAAAACGACGGATAATCGGGAAAGGCGATGGTATTATGAAATGTGAACGCTGCGGACAGCGGGAAGCCACCAGCGTGTTCACCCAAACGGTGAACGGGACTTCCAAAACCGTGCATCTTTGCAGTCAATGCGCCCAGGAGCAGATGATGGGCGGCTGGTTTTCCGACTTTGGGTTGGGCAATTTCATGGGCCTTTCCCACAGCGGCTATGCGCCCCACACCTCCAAGCAGTGCCCCAACTGCGGCGCAACTCTGGAGGAGATCCGGCAGACCGGGCTGGTGGGCTGTGCCAAATGCTACGAAACCTTCGCCCCGGAGCTTTCCGGCACCATCGAGCGGATTCACGGCGCTTCCGCCCATGTGGGCAAGATTCCTTCCACCTCCCGCACGGCGGTGCAGCTGGAAGGGCGGATCAGCGAATTAAAGACCCGCTTAGCCAAAGCAGTGGCAGACCAGAACTTTGAACAGGCCGCTGCCCTGCGGGACCAGATTCGGGATTTGGAAGCGCAGAATCAACAGGATCAACAAGGAAAGGAGAAGGCGGAATGAATGCTTGGTATCAACAAACGGCTCCCCAGCAGGACGTGGTGCTGTCCACTCGAATCCGGCTGGCCCGGAATGTAGCCAGTCTCCCCTTCGGCAGCCGGCTTAGCCGGGATCAGCGGGAGCAGCTGGACACCCAGGTGCAGCAAGCCCTGGAGACCATCCATCTGGGGGACAATACCCTCTCCTTTCTGCGGCTGGACGATATGGACCCGGTGGAGCGCCAGGCGCTGGTGGAACAGCACGAAATCAGCCCGGACTTCGCCAAAAACCCCGACGGCCGGCTGCTGGTGCTGAGCCAGGACGGCAGCATCAGCATTATGGTCAATGAGGAAGACCACCTGCGGATCCAGGTGTTGCACAGCGGGCTGGCCTTGAAGGAAGCCTATGAGCTGTGCAACCGGCTGGACGACGTGCTGGACAGCCAGCTGGGCTTCGCCTTTGACCGGAAGCTGGGCTACCTCACCGCCTGCCCCACCAATCTGGGCACCGGGCTGCGGGCCTCGGTGATGCTTCATCTGCCGGGCTTGCAGCAGCAAAAGCTGATTTCCCGCCTGGCGGATACGGTGGGCAAACTGGGCCTGACCATCCGGGGCACCTACGGGGAAGGCAGCGGCGTGGTAGGCGCAGTGTACCAGCTCTCCAACCAGATTACCCTGGGCATCACCGAAAAGGACGCCATGGAAAATTTGGAAAACGTCACCGCCCAGATCATCCAAAGCGAGGAGCAGGCCCGGAAGGCGTTGGCTCAGAATCAAACTGCCCTGGAGGACAAACTCTGGCGGAGCTACGGGGTGCTGAAAAACGCCCGGCTGCTCAGCTCGGAAGAGTGCCAGCAAACTTTGAGCTGGGTGCGGATGGGTGTTGCCATGAAGCTGCTGCCCCCCATCTCTTACAGCACCTTAAACCAGCTGCTGCTCAACACCGGTTCTGCGTCGGTGTGCAAAGATCAAGGGCAGCTGTTAAGGCCGGAGGATCGGGATAAGGTCCGGGCGGCCTATGTGCGGAAGGTTTTGCAGGAAAGCTAGGGAAAATAACCCAAAATTCCAGTTCCTGCCTTGAAAAAGAAGAAGGCAGACATAAAATTTAAAATTCCGCCCGCAAGGACGTTACGATATAAAAGAGAGTTTCCAACGAAAGGAGAAATTGTGATGTATCTCTTTAACGGATTTACCAGAAAAGCCAACGAAGCCATCAACCTGGGCATTGACAAAGCCGGGGAACTGGGGCATTCTTTCATCGGAACCGAACATCTGCTGTATGGCTTGGCGGCACAAAATGACGGCACTGCCGCCGCCCTGTTAAATAAGAAGGGGGTTACTGCGGACGCCCTGGAAGAAAAGCTGATTGCCACCGTGGGCAAGGGCATCCCTCAGCGGCTGAACGCAGAGTACCTCACCCCCCGTGCCAAGCGCACCCTGGAGGACGCAGTGCGGATTGCCCGGCAGCTGGGCCACAACTATGTGGGCACCGAGCACATCCTGCTGTCCATCCTCTCCCAGTCAGAAGGGTTTGCCAACGGCTACCTGTCCGAGCTGGGAGTGGAACCCAGAAGCCTCTTTGAGGAAATGATGGGAGAAATCACCGGCATGGGCCAGGATGGGGGAGAATCTTCCTCCTATCCCGGTATGAATAAGCCCGGGGGCAAACCCGGAAAGGGCGGCAGTGAAATACTGAAAAAGTACGGCAAGGATTTGACCGAAGCCGCCGCCAAGGGCGAAATCGACCCAGTCATCGGCCGTCAGAAGGAGATCGAACGGGTGATCCAGATTCTGTCCCGCCGGACCAAGAACAACCCCTGCCTCATCGGTGAACCTGGCGTGGGCAAAACTGCCATCGCCGAAGGGCTGGCGCTGAAGATTCAGGGGGGCGAAGTGCCGGAAACCCTGAAGAATAAGCACATCATCAACCTGGATCTGACCAGCATGGTGGCCGGCGCCAAGTACCGGGGCGACTTTGAGGAACGGATTAAGGGCGTGCTGGACGAAGTGAGCGCCAACAAAAACATTATCCTCTTTATTGATGAGATTCACAACATCATCGGCGCCGGGGCCGCAGAAGGCAGCATTGACGCCGCCAACATCTTAAAACCCCAGCTGGCCCGTGGCGAGATCCAGATCATCGGCGCCACCACTTTGGAGGAGTACCGCAAATATATTGAAAAGGATTCCGCCTTGGAGCGGCGGTTCCAGCCGGTGATGGTCAACGAACCCAGCAAGGAGGACGCAGAAGCTATCCTCTTCGGCCTGCGGGATAAGTACGAAGCCCACCATGGGGTGAAGATCACCGACGAAGCCATCCGGTCTGCGGTGGAGCTGTCCAGCCGGTACATCAACGACCGGTTCCTGCCGGATAAGGCCATCGACCTGGTGGACGAAGCGGCGGCCAAGGTGCGGCTGAAGGAGTTTACCGCCCCCACCGACGTGAAGAAGCTGGAAGACCAGCTGAAAGTGCTGGCCCAGGAGAAGGAAGCGGCGGTCAACGCCCAGGAATTCGAACGGGCTGCCAAAGTCCGGGATGAGGAAAAAAAGATTAAGGAAGAACTGGATCAGCAGAAGCAGCAGTGGGAGCAAAAAGCCCACCGCACCACCGGCCAGGTCACCCCAGACGACATTGCGGAAGTGGTGTCCAGCTGGACCGGCGTGCCGGTGCAGCAGCTCACCGAAGAGGAAGGCCAGCGGCTGATGAAGCTGGAAGGCATCCTCCATCAGCGGGTGGTTGGACAGGAAGAAGCGGTCAGCGCCGTGGCCAAAGCCATCCGCCGGGGCCGTGTGGGCCTGAAAGACCCCAAGCGTCCCATGGGTAGTTTCCTGTTCTTAGGCCCTACCGGCGTGGGCAAAACCGAGCTGTGCAAAGCCTTGGCGGAAGCCCTGTTCGGAGATGAAAACGCCATCATTCGTTTGGACATGAGCGAGTATATGGAGAAGCACACCGTGTCCCGGATGGTAGGTTCGCCTCCCGGGTATGTGGGTTACGAAGAGGGCGGCCAGCTCACCGAAAAGGTGCGCCGTCACCCCTACTCGGTGGTGCTGTTCGATGAAATCGAAAAAGCCCACCCCGATGTGTTCAACATCCTGCTTCAGGTGCTGGAGGACGGCATCCTCACCGACGGCCAGGGCCGGAAGGTGGATTTCCGCAACACTGTCATCATCATGACCTCCAACATCGGGGCCCGTGCCGTGGAAGAAAAGAAGAATTTGGGCTTCGGCGGCAGCGCAGAAGTAGCCAGCGACGAAGAAAGCCGCAGCATCATTCAAAGCGAGCTGAAGAAGTACTTCCGTCCGGAACTGCTCAACCGGATTGACGAAATCATTATCTTCCACAAGCTCACCCAGCCGGAAATCGACGAGATCGCCCGGAAGATGCTCCACATCCTGGCCAACCGGATGGAGGAGTTGGACATCCACCTCACCGTCACCGACGCAGCGGTGGAAAAGCTGGGCAAGGTGGGCTACGACCCGGTGTACGGCGCACGTCCTCTGCGGCGGACTATCACCAATAGCCTGGAAGACGCCATCAGCGAAAAGATGCTGGAAGGAGCCATCAAGGCCGGAGACACCGTGACAGTGGATGTGAAGGACGACAACTTCACCTTTGAAACCAGCCGTGCGGCTCAGGCATAATAGAGCGGAAGGAGACCTGGAAATTTCCGGGTCTCTTTTTTTATGGCTTGCTATTTTCCCCGTTTGCCGGTATACTGGAACATAGTAAGGATGTTAGGAGGATGGCTATGACCCGCTGCCGCTGGCTTTGGGTGCTGCCGGAATGCTTGAGCCTGCTGGCCCTGGCGTTCTGGGGTTTCTTTTTGGGTTATGTTGCCCAAACCGGCCTGTTTGCCGGAAATGGCGCTTGGGAACGGCTCTGGGCGGTGACCTCCGGGATGGCGGCTGTGTACCTGTTTTTGGGTTGGGCGGCACTGCGCCCGGATTATTTTGTGGGGAAGCGGCTGTCCAAACTGCCGGGTTCCGCTCAAACAGCGGGACAGCGAGCCATCCGGTTTGCCGTCTGCACCTGGAAAGCCTGCCTGCTTTGGGGCTGGACCGGCAGCTTCTGGCTGCGGGCCTGGGGTACCGGGCTGGAAGGCTGGCTTTGGCTTTTGCTGGGGCTGGCAGCGGCCGGAACCCTGGCCTTGCTGCTGGTTCCCTTGTTTTTTTGGATCCGCCGGGGCAGGCCGGAGGATGAAATTTGGCATTAGGAGGAATTGTATGAAATCAACCAAGCTGCGAACAGGGCTCCGCCGCTGGGTGAGCCTGGTTATAGCGGCGGTGCTGGCCGCCTCGCTGCTGTGTATGGGACAGCCGGTAGTGGCTCAGGGGCTGACTCAGGGAGACTTTCAGTATCAGCTCGCCGACGACGGAGTGGAGATTACCCGCTACACCGGTGACAGCGCCAAGGTCACCGTTCCGGAAACCTTGGAGGGACAGCCGGTGGTGGGCATCGGTCCGGCAGCCTTTGCCTTAAATCAAACCATAGAAGAGCTGACCCTGCCCTCCACCCTGGAGTACATCGGGGACAGCGCCTTTCTCCTCTGCGAGAATCTAAGCCGGATTGAGTTTTCCCAGTCGACGCCCCAGGTGCTGCAGGCCGGGGAAAGCATTCTGCGGAACACCGCCTGGTGGGAAGCACAGCCGGAGGGCTTGGTGCTGCTGGGCGGCACCGCCCTGGGATGGAAAGGAAAAGCTCCCATTACCTTGGTACTGGACGGCCGGGTGACTGCGGTGGCGGATCAGGCTTTCAGCAGCAACTATCTGCCCTCGGCCTCCAACCTGCTTCGAGTGGAGGCGGGGGATTCGGTGCAGTGGCTGGGCAGTCGGGTGTTTGCCGGTCAAAGCAGCTTGAATAGCGCCTTTCTTTCCGATTCTGTCACCCATCTGGGAGAAGGAATCTTTTCCGGATGCAGCCCGGATTTGCTGCTGGAAACCTACCTGGGAAGCGCGGCGGAAGCCTATGCCCAAATCTGGGGGATTCGGTGCGAAGCGGTGTGCCGCCACGACTACCGGTGGTATTATAATCCCCAGCCGGTTCTCGGACAGGTGAGCACCGGTATCCTCCGCTGCGCCAACTGCCAGGAAGAGATCGACCAGATTACCTTCCTCACCGGAGACCTCACTGGAGAAGGGTGCGCACCGGATGAAAACATCGACCTGCTGGACGTGATGGCACTGGCCCGGTATCTCGTCAATGAAAATCTCCCGGAGGGAATTTACCTGGATTATCAGGGGGATGGCTGTGTAGATGTTTTAGACGTGATGACGTTGACCCAATATAGGCTATCGGTATTTTAAGGGAAAGCTGCCTTGCCGAATCGCACAAAATCCAAGGAGCCGTTTTGGTGATTCCCCATAAAAAAGGATTATTTTAACAAATAAACTGTAATTATCTAACCGAAAATTGTTGACAATCCCACAAACTGACGGTATAATAACAGTAAATGTAATGCAGGGTTTTGGCACAGCTGTTTCGGAGCTGCCGTCGGAAACCAGCAATTATAAATTTGTTTGTAAAGGATGAACAAGATGATCAAGTCCAAACTCGCAAAAAAGATTTTGGCTGCATTGACGTCTCTGTGCCTGGCTGCCACGGCAGCAGCGCCGGCGTTGATGTCGGTTAGCGCAGAAGCCGTTACCCCCGAGGCTTCTGTCGTGCTGCGCGCTGACGTCGGCTCTGCCAAGCCCGGTGACACCATCAACGTGGATGTTGTGGTGGATTCCGATACCGGTGTGGGCGCCATGCAGGTATTTATGGAGTACGATGTCGACCAGGTGACTTACGTCAGCGGTGCTACTGCGTCCATGGACGGAATGCAGTTTGCCAATGAAGAGACCCCGGAAGACGGAACCATCAATTTCGTGGGCTTCAATATGGCCAACAACGTGGCTTGCGACAATGTGACCATCGCTACTTTGGTGTTCACTGTTAATGAAGGCGTCACCGATGGCAATGTAAGATTTGCTTTAGCCGACAACAGCACTGTAGCTACTTACATCAACGACTCTAACGATTACCTGATCACCAACCTGCGGGATGCTCTGGTCGCCGCTACCGACGACACCACCCTGCCCTTTGACGATGTGGCTGGCGGCACTAACCCCGGTGCTCCCTCCATGTATTATGATCAGTCTGTTCAGTTGGTTTACAACAACGGCTTAATGACCGGCATGAACCCCACTGAGTTCGGTGCAGGCGAAACCCTGTCTCGTGCCCACTTCGCCACCATTCTTTACCGGATGGCCGGCACCCCCAGCGTGGAAGGAATGGAAAACCCCTTCACTGACAACCAGGACACCTCCACCTTCTTCCATGACGCTGTGATTTGGTGCAACGAAGTTGGCGTCATCACCGGTTACTACAATGCGGACGGCACCTTCAGCGGACGGTTCGGGCCTTCCGACGCCATCAGCCGGGAACAGCTGGCCATCATGATGTATCGTTTTGCGGACAACTACATCGGTTCTGATTCCGTAGGATTTGGCGCTTCTCTGGATTCCTTCGCCGATGCCTCCAGCGTTTCTTCTTACGCTGTGGACGCTCTGAGCTGGGCGGTTGCCAACGGCATCATTTCCGGCCGCAGCACCGTGCCTGCCACCATTGCTCCTACCGACAATGCTTCCCGTGGCGACTGCGCTACCATGCTGGCTCGGTACATGTACGTTCTGTAAGTTTTAAGATTGCTGCAAACGGCTTCTGAACTTCAAAATTGAATGATGATACGCCTTGGTTTGGCTGGAAGACAGCTGAGCCAAGGCGTATTTTGTTGTGTAAATTATCTGCTGGGATAGGAGGATCTTGAGCCTTTGACCGGATTCCTTGGAAGCCATGGACTGCCCTGTTGTTTTTTGCCATTACGAGAGCTGCGCAGGGGCGAGCTTTCCACCTTCGCCTCTTTCATCTTCACAGCCTTGCCTTGCTGCATTTGGTTTTGCTTTGCCGGGCTTCCAATCCGTTTTCCTTTCTCTTTCGGCCTTCTTTTACGGCTTGCCAAAGACCAATCCTTACATAAGACAAAAGGAAATCCCGGCGGTCCATTCTCGGAAACAGCCGGGATTTTGCCAAAGTGATTTTTGCTTTTGCCTATTTCTTTTGCGGGACAATTTCATAGGTGGTGGTAAAGAAGTACTGCCCCTTTGCTTCGATTGTGATTTCAGAAGGATAGAGGGAACGCAGCTTTTCAAATACCGCTTCTTGGTTACAGCTGTCCATCAGACAAAGAATCAGGTTGGAGCTTGTGTCCAGCTCCAGGCTGTCCAAAGCCCCCAGGTTGTTTTGCTGGATGAAAACCACGGAGGAATAATTCCGCCCTTCGTAAAAAGACTGCTGCGCCATCCAGGAAGCGTCGTAAACATATAAGCAGGGCGTTTCGGTTTGGGTTTGTGCATACCCCAAAAGGGGCTCGCTGTTTTGGTAAAGGTATTCCCAGGGGCAGAATACAAAGGTGAGAATGGTGATTACCGTCATGGCGCCGGCAGCAACGGCGGTTTTGCGTACTTTTGGCAGCAGGGTTTTGATGCCGTAGAAAAGCAGGTAGCAGCCCAGCACCGAGACCACCGGATAGATGGGAAAGATATATCTGTCGTAGGCGTAGGCGGCAATCTTGGAAACCAGAAGGTAGTATGCCACGCTGGACAGCGCCAGTAAAAACACGCCTGTTTTTTGGCTCACCGGCTGTTTGCGCTTTTTGCGCAGGCAGACAGCTACAAGGAAGAATAGAAGAACCAGCGGCAGCAGTCCGCCGAAAATCTGTTGGTTAAAGAAGTTGAAAAAGATGCCCAGCTGCTGGAGGTATTGGCCGAAGGTGACGTTTTGCAGATTGTCAAAGGCTTCGGTTCCCCGGTTACCTGCCAGAATCTGCTGGAGCATGGAGGGAAATGCAGCCAGAGCGGCGCCCCCGCTGAGACACATGGTCAGGAAAAACTTTACAAAGAGGGAAAATTGCTTTTTCACCAGCAGCCAGATGCCGTAGCCCAGGCAGAGGAACAGCAGATAGATGAGAAAATAATAGTGGGTTAACGTCCCCGCCACGGCCACCAGAAAAATGAAAAGGTAAAAAAGTTTGCTCTTCCATCCCTGGTACGCTTTCCCAACCAGGTAGGTGAACAAAACCACCCAGAACATCGCTACAATATACATCCGCAAAAAGGTGACTGCCGATAAGGTGCCGGCGGACAGTGCAAAGAATGCGGCTGTAAGCAAAGAGGATTTTTTGCTTTTGGAAAGCAGCAGCATGAGAAAATAAACCACAACCACCGTCAGTGCGCCAAATGCAATGTTGATGCTTCCTGCAAACCAAATGCTGTACTGCTGGGGAAAGAAGGAACACACGGTGTGAATCAACGTGTAGTAGAGGGGCGGATGCACATCTTCGCTCTGGTTTTTCCAAACATTGGCGTAGTCAAATTGATGGCCGGGCTGGACCTGCATATATTCATCCCAGGCTTCTTCTGCGGGAGAATAAACCTTTCCTTCTTCCGGACTCATGGTGTAGTTTCCATCATAAGGATGGTTGGACAAGCCGTAGGTGTACACTTCGTCCACATGAAGGTTGACTTTTTGGGACAGGGCAATGACCGAAGCCACGATGAACAGCAGGACAATGGCAAGCAGAAACCATTTTTCTTTAGACAGCGTTTTTTTCATGGGAGACCTCCCTTGTCTTTTCCATTGCCGCAGCGGAAAAAACGAAAGGCAAAAGGCTTTCTTCTTTCCTATAAGGGCAGTGATTTTATTATATCGTTCCAGCCTTGGTTTTGCAAGCCGGGAATCCGTTTTCTCCCAGAACCAGGACTGCAAAACCCAGAAGCGGCCATTTTCCCTCTATCCACCATTTTCACAAACCACAGGTTGTTTTCCCTGAAAAACTGTGCTATAATTTTAAGGATAAAATTTGAGGAGGTGCCCCACTTGAAACGAATCATGGCCTTGCTGCTGGCAGCGGCGCTGTTTTGTTTAAGCGGGTGCAGCCTGACCCCCACATCTATGGAATCCCTGCTTTCCCCGCCGGTGCGGACCGAGGAGCAAAGCGAAATTTATCAGGCTCTTCTGAGCAGTGTGAATACCAATATCAGTTTGGTGTACCCCCGCAGCGGGGAATACACCTCTGCCTTTGTGGTGGAGGACATTGACGGGGACGGTTTGGAAGACGCCCTGGTGTTTTATCAGGATCAGAGCCAAGCTACCTCCACCACCGGCTCAGTGCGGATGAACTTTTTGGTGCAGCGGGACGGGGACTGGGTCTCCACCCACGACATCTCCCTGCAAAACGCCACCGAAGTGGAAAAGATGCAGCTGTTTGAAGAGGAGGGCGTTACCTATCTGGTGGTGGGCTTCAACCAGTCCAGTTCCTCGGAAAAGCTGCTGAAGGTGTACGTCTATTCCCAGGAAAACGGCCCGGAGGAACGGCTCAGCGAAAACTGCTCCAACTTTACCGTCACAGACTTAGACGGGGATGGGGTCAGCGACCTGTTTATGATCTCCGCCCCGCCGGTGAGTGACAATACCACCCGGGAGGTCACCGGCATCTTGTGGAAGCTGGCGCAAGGGCAGCTTGTGGAGGACTCCACGGTGCGGATGAATTCCAGGGCGGTGGAATATCTAAACATCAACCTTGGCTGGGTGGAAAGCGAAGACGTCCCGGCCATTTATCTGGACAGCCAGATTGGGACGGACAGCGAAGGAACCGAAATCATCCGGTATCAAGACGGCCAGCTGGTGGATTTGATGGTGGGAAGCAATGCGGAAGAGGACCGGGCTGCCAGCACCTACCGGCCCACCGGGTATTCCTGTCTGGATTTGGACCGCAACGGCTGCTACGAAATCCCGGACCCCACCTTGTTTTTGGGATATGCCAGTGAGGACAGCACCCAGTCCTTGTCTTATATTGTTTGGTCTAATTACCGCAGGGGCAATTTGGTGCCCGTTGCCATTACCTATACCAATTATTTGTTGAATTATCATTTTTATCTTCCAGATTCCTGGATCGGGGAGGTCAGTGCTGCTTGGGACAGCACCACCAATGAGATTACCTTTTTCCGGTATCAGGACAGCCTGCGGCAGCAGGAGGAAGTGCTGTTGAAAATACGAGTGTTTACCCGGAGCGACTGGGAGGGTCGCAGTCCGGCCAGCCATTATGTACAGCTGGCTCAGAACGGCCAGCTGGTTTACAGCTACGAGCTGTTTGAAACGGGGAGCGATTTGGACCTTGGCGATCAGGATATCCAGGAGCGCTTTACTTTGATGGACAGCTAGACAGAAAGGAGCAGTCAAGTGAGACGGATTTTAGTATGCGAAGATGAAGATTTTATCCGGGATTTTGAGGTGATCAACCTTCAGCGCAGCGGCTACACCGTGGTGGACGTGTCCAGCGGGGAGGAAGCCCTGGAGGTCTTTGAAAAGGAACACGGCAATTTCGACGTGGTGCTGCTGGATATTATGATGCCGGGGATTGACGGCTTCGAAGTCTGCAAGCGGCTGCGGGCCGCCAGCCCCACCATCGGTATCATTATGCTCAGCGCCAAGACCCAGGAGATGGACAAAGTCAGCGGCTTGATGCTGGGGGCGGACGACTACATCACCAAGCCCTTTTCTCCCAGCGAGCTGTTGGCCAGGGTGGATGCGGTGTACCGCCGGGTGACCATGGTGACCAATCAGCAGACCGCCAACCGCAGCTTGACCAGCGGTCCTTTTGTCCTGTCCCCCAAAAGCAGGACCTTGACCAAAAACGGCATCCCGGTGGATCTGACCCAGGTGGAGTTCCAGATTATGGAGCTGTTTTTAAAGAATAAAAACACCGCCCTGTCCCGGGCTGAAATTTTGGATGAAGTGTGGGGGGACCACTACGACGGCGACATTAAGATCGTGGACGTGAACATCCGCCGGCTGCGGATGAAGGTGGAAGATGAGCCTTCCAGCCCCAAATACATTCAGACGGTGTGGGGCTACGGCTATAAATGGACGGACGGCTGATCCGGCGGTCCCAAAGGAGGAGGGCCCATGGCCTATCAAAGCATTACCAGGCGCTGGCTGTTTAACAGCCTGGGGTTTGTTGTGATCCTTTTGATGGTGGCGGAAGTGGCGCTGATCTTTTTTGTACGGGATTATTACTACAATTCCGCTCAGCGGATCGTGCAGTCCAGCGCAGATTTCGGCGCCAGCAATATGCAGTCCAGTTATGGGGACAGCCGGGTGAATTTTACTGCCAGTGTACGGAGCATGGTGGAAAATTTCGACGACAAAAACACCATGGAGTTAATGGCTATTGACCACAACGGCCGGGTCAGCGTTTCTTCTTCCGGGTTTGAATCGGACATGGAGGCCACCGAAACCACCATGCCGGATTATGAGGAAGCTATGAACTCTTCCGCCCAGCAGGCGGTTTACAACGGCACTTTGGAATCCACCGGGGAGCACATTCTGGCCATTACGGTGGTCTGCCCTGACCTGTCCAGCGAATATTCCGCCATCCGCTATGTGGTGAGCCTGGCCCAGGTGGATAAGGAAGTTTTGACCCTGATTTTGGCGGGCACCGGCGGGCTTTTGCTGGTGCTGGCGCTGGTGTTGGTGAGCAACTCCTTCTTTATCCGCTCCATTTTGCTGCCGGTGCGGGAAATCACCGGGGTGGCCAAACAGTTTGCCACCGGCAATATGAGCGCCCGGATTCTGAAAAAGACCGACGATGAAATCGGGGAGTTGGGGGAGGTCATCAACAACATGGCCGACCAGATTCAGGAAACCGAGCGGATGAAAAATGAATTTATCTCTTCAGTGTCCCACGAACTGCGCACCCCCCTCACCGCCATCAAGGGTTGGAGCGAGACCATGATGAGCCTGGGGGAAGGGGACACGGAAATGATTCAGAAGGGGATGCACGTCATCTCCGCCGAGACCCAGCGCCTCAGCGATATGGTGGAGGAGCTGCTGGACTTTTCCCGGATCCAAAACGGCCGGTTTACCTTGGTGAAAACCAAGATGGATTTGCTGGCAGAGCTGGAGGACGCCGTGTTGATCTACACCCAGCGGGCCAGCCGGGACAAGAAAAATCTGGTGTTTGAAGAGCCGGATTACATGGATATGATTTACGGGGACAAAAACCGGATTAAGCAGGTGTTCATCAATGTCATCGACAACGCCCTGAAATATTCCGATCCCGGGGACACTGTCACCGTCACCGCTTCCCAGGAAGGGGACACCATCACCGTTGTGGTGAAGGACACCGGCTGCGGCATTGCGCCGGAAGACCTGCCCCATGTGAAGGAGAAATTCTATAAAGCCAACGCCACCCGCCGGGGTTCCGGCATCGGGCTGGCAGTGGTCAATGAGATTGTCAGTCTTCATGGGGGGACGTTGGAGCTGGAAAGCAAATTAGGGGAAGGCACCCAGGTGACCATCACCTTCCCGGTGTACGGTACCCACGGACAGCTCCCTTCCGGTAAAAACAACAGCGAGGAGTAATGAAGAAAGGCCTATGAGCAAAAAAGACAAGGACAAACAGTCTGGTACCTACCGCAGCAAAATCGGCGGGCAGGCGTTGATTGACGGCATTATGATGCGGGGGGTGGAGAAAAGCGCCATGGCCTGCCGGATGCCGGACGGTTCCATCTACCGGGAGGTGTGGGACACCAACCCCAGCAAGAAGAAGCCGGTTTGGCGGAAAATCCCCATTGTCCGGGGCTGCATCAGCTTTGTACAGAGCATCCTCTCCGGATACCGCTGCATGATGAAAAGTGCGGAGCTGACCTCCGATTTGGAAGAGGAGGAAGAAGAGGAAACCGGCCGGGTGACCCAATGGATTTTAGACCACTTCGGCGACAAACTGATCCACGGCGCCACGGTGGTGGGAACGGTGCTGGGCGTGGTTTTGGCGGTGGTGCTGTTTATGTACCTGCCTTCCCTGGCGGTAATGGGGCTCAACCAGCTGGTGGATTTGGGCTACTGGAAAGCCGTGGTGGAAGGTGGAATCAAAATTCTGATTCTGGTGGGCTATCTATTCTTGGTAGGGCTCATCGGGGAGATCAAAAAGACATACCGCTACCACGGCGCCGAGCACAAAACCATTTTCTGTTTGGAAAACGGCCTGCCCCTGACGGTGGAAAACATCCGCAAGCAGCGCCGGTTCCATCCCCGCTGCGGCACCAGCTTTTTGATTTTGACCCTGCTGGTGAGCATTTTGGTGTCCAGCCTGGTGACCTGGGATACCCTTTGGCTGCGGGTGGTGCTGAAGATTCTGGTGCTGCCCCTTATCATGGGGATTTCCTTTGAGCTGATCCAGTTTGCCGGGCGGCACGACAACCTGTTGACCAAGATCATCTCCGCCCCCGGCTTGTGGTTGCAACGGCTGACGGTGCTGGAGCCGGACGATGGGATGATTGAATGCGCTATCGAGGCGATTACCCCCTGTATTCCGGAGGATCGGGAGAAGGACCAATGGTAGAAGAAATCACAGTGGGAGCGGCCCTGCGCCGTCTGACCCATTACTTGGAGGAAAACGGCATCGAGGCCCCGGATTTTGAAGCCCTTCAGATGCTGCAAAGCCTGGGATATTCCAAAATCCGGATTTTGGAAGGCCGTGGGGTCCTCACTCAACAGCAGCAGGAACAGCTGCGGCAGCTGGCCTCCCGCCGCCTGGAGGGAGAGCCCTTGCAGTACCTGCTGGGAGAGTGGGAATTTTACGGCTTGACCTTGAAGGTGGGGCCGGGAGTGCTGATTCCCCGGCCGGACACCGAGACCCTGGTGGAAGCAGGATTGTCCTACTTAAAAGGCAGAACCGGCTGCCGGGTGCTGGACCTTTGCGCCGGTACCGGCTGCGTGGGGCTGGCGGTGGAGCAGAACGCCAAGAACATTTCGGCGCTGTACGCCCTGGAAAAGGAGGAAGCGGCCTTTTTCTATCTCAAGGAAAACCTGGCCGCTTATGAAAGCCGGATCATGCCCCTGCACCAGGACGGTCTGGCTCCCGGCCCGGAGGCGGACCGGTTGGATCTGATCCTCTGCAATCCCCCTTACCTCACCGGGGAGGACATGGAAAGTCTGCAAACCGAGGTGCGCTACGAACCCCCCAGCGCCCTGGACGGCGGGGAAGACGGCCTGGACTTTTACCGCCGGCTGACGGCGGTGTGGAAAGACCGGCTGGTTTCTGGGGGACTGCTGGCCTATGAAATCGGCATGGGGCAGCAGGAGGATGTGACCCAAATCCTGCGGCAGGAAGGGCTGGAACAAATCCATTGGAAAGAAGATTTAAGCGGCATTGTCCGGGTGGTAGCCGGGCGGAAACCGATGCAGTAATTTCATTGAAGTAGGGAGAGCATTATGGCAGCAAAACAGAAAACTCAAAAAGCAACCGGGGCCCAGCAGCCCCTGACTAACGAAGAAAAAAAGAAAGCCCTGGAAACCGCCATCAGCCAGATTGAAAAACAGTTCGGCAAAGGCAGCGTTATGAAGCTGGGGGAAGCCACCACCATGAATGTGGAGCATATCTCCACCGGCAGCCTGGGGCTGGACATGGCCCTGGGCATCGGCGGGGTGCCCCGGGGACGGATCATCGAAATCTACGGCCCGGAATCCTCCGGTAAAACCACCGTGGCCCTGCAAATTGTGGCCCAGGCCCAGAAAGAAGGGGGCGAAGCCGCTTTCATCGACGTGGAACACGCCCTGGACCCGGTGTACGCCAAAGCCCTGGGAGTGGATATTGACTCTTTGTTGGTGAGCCAGCCGGATACCGGGGAAGACGCCCTGGAAATCATGGAAGCCCTGGTGCGCAGCGGCGCCATTGACGTGGTGGTGCTGGACAGTGTGGCCGCCATGGTCACCCGCAGCGAAATCGACGGGGAGATGGGGGACAGCCATGTGGGCTTGCAGGCCCGTTTGATGAGCCAGGCCATGCGCAAGCTCACCGGCGTGGTGAGCAAGGCCGGCACCGTGGCGATCTTCATCAACCAGGTTCGGGAAAAGATTGGCGTTATGTACGGCAACCCGGAAACCACCCCCGGCGGCCGGGCGCTGAAGTTCTATTCTTCGGTGCGGATTGAGGTGCGCAAGGGAGAAGCCATCAAGCGTGGCAGCGAAATCATCGGCAACAAGACCAAGTGTAAGATTGTGAAAAACAAGGTGGCCCCGCCCTTTAAGGAAGCCATTTTTGATATTATGTACGGCGAGGGGGTTTCCCGGGAAGGGGAAATCGTGGACTACGCCGTGGATTTGGACATCATCGAAAAGTCCGGCGCCTGGTTTAGCTACAAGGGCGAACGGTTGGGACAGGGCCGGGATAAGGTCAAGCAGCTTTTGCGGGAAAACGAGGCCCTGCGGGAAGAGATCGCCTCTCAGGTATACGCCCGCCATCAGGAAGCCCTGGACGCTGCGGCCGCTGCCCGGACCGGCTCCGCTTCCCACAGTACCCCCGCTGCTGCCCCGGCTCCTGCTCCCGCAGAACCGGTGCCGGAGGATCTGCCGGAAGGATTTTTGGACATCGACCCCACTGACGACGACCTGTAATCTTTATGAAGATTCAAGAGATTCGTGAAAAAGACAAGGGTTTTTACCTCATCGCCTTGGATGAGGGGAAGGATTTGATTCTCCACGGGGAGATTGTGGCCCGGCACCATTTGAAGGTAGGGCAGGAAATTGACCCGGAAGAGTTGGAGCGGTGCAAAAACGACGCCCTCCGCCGGAAGGCCAGGGAACGGGCTTACTACCTACTGGAGTACCGGGACCATTCCGAGGGGGAGCTGTACCAGAAGCTGTGCCGCCATTATCCCGGCCCCATCGCCGCCGAAGCGGTAGCCAAGTGCAAGGAGTACGGTCTGCTGGACGATGCCGCCTACGCCAAAAAGCTGGCGGAGTATTACCTCAACCGCAAGCTGTTTTCCTTCCGCCGGGCGCTGATGGAGATGGGCAAAAAGGGCCTGGACCGGCAGCTGGCCAAGGAAAGCCTAAAGGCAGTGCAGGCCGACCCCGTAGAGCAGTTGGAGAAGATCATCCAAAAGCGTTATGCCAAAAAGCTGGGGCAGGGGAAAGAAGGCCGGCAGAAGGTGTTTGCCGCCTTGGCCCGGCTGGGGTTTGACTACGAAGACATAAAGACAGCCCTTTCAGAATACAACTGGGAAGAAAACGAGGACGAGTAAATGGAACGAAAAATCGGAATGGTATCCCTGGGATGCCCGAAAAATCAGATTGATGCGGAACACATTTTGGCCGACTTAAAGGGAAAAGGGTACACCATTGCCTCCCAGGCGGCGGACTGCGATGTAGTCATCATCAACACCTGCGGCTTTATCGACGCCGCCAAGGCGGAAGCCATTGAAAACATCCTGGAGTTCGCCCAGTTAAAGGAAGAGGGCAGAATCAAAGGGGTGGTGGTTACCGGATGTCTTTCCGAGCGCTACCGCCAGCAGATTTTGGAAGAGATCCCGGAAGTGGATGCGGTGGTGGGCATCGGCGCCAACCAGAGCATCCCGGAGATTGTGGAGCAGGTGCTGGAAGGGAAGACCCACCTGGAGCAGTACGGGGAAAAGACCGCCCTTTCTCTGGAAGGGGAACGGCTCCTCTCCACGCCCCCCTACACCGCCTATTTAAAGATTGCGGAAGGGTGCAGCAACCACTGCACCTACTGCGCCATTCCCTCCATCCGGGGCCCTTTCCGCAGCCGCCCCATGGAAAATATTGTAGAAGAAGCCAAGACCCTGGCTGCCCAGGGAGTGAAAGAGCTGATTTTGGTGGCCCAGGACACCACCAACTATGGCAGCGACCTGTACGGCCGCTACGCCCTCACCGATTTGTTAAAACAACTGTTTGAAATCAAGGAATTTTCCTGGATTCGGCTGCTGTACTGCTACCCGGATAAAATCACCGACGAGCTGCTGGAGCTGATGAAGGGGGACAATCCCCTGCTGCCCTATCTGGATTTGCCCTTGCAGCACTGCGCCGACGGGGTGTTAAAGCGGATGCACCGCCCCATGTTGGGAGAAGAAACCAAACAGCTGCTGGCCCATATCCGCCAAACTGTGCCAAACATCACCCTGCGCACCACTCTCATTGCCGGTTTCCCCGGAGAGACGGAGCAGGAGTTTGAACAGCTCTGCCGGTTTGTCAAGGAAATGAAATTCGACCGGCTGGGCTGCTTTGCCTACTCCCAGGAGGAAGGCACCCCCGCCGCCAAGCTGCCGGAGCAGCTGGAGGAAGAGGTGAAGCAGCGCCGGGCGGAACTGGTGATGGAGTACCAGGGCCGGATCATGGACCGGCTGAGCAAGCGGAAGATCGGCTCCACAATTCCGGTGATGCTGGAAGGGTACGACCGGATGAACCGCTGCTGCTACGGCCGCAGTGAGGCCGACGCCCCGGACATCGACTGCAAGGTGTTCTTCCAAGCACAGGGGCACCACCACACCGGAGAGATTATCCAGGTGGAAATCACCGATACCATGGACGGCGACCTGCTGGGTCGGGAAGCCGGACTGCCCAAAAGGGGGAAACAAGGATGAACCTGCCCAATCGTCTCACTCTGCTGCGCATGGTGCTGGTGCCTTTTCTGGTGCTGTTTCTGCTCTGCGATGCCATTCCTTTTTCTTATCTTTGGGCGCTGTTGGTGTTTGTGGCCGCCTCCCTCACCGACTTTTTCGACGGCAAAATTGCCCGTGACCGGGATCTGGTCACCAATTTCGGCAAATTTTTGGACCCCATGGCGGATAAAGTGCTGGTGCTCAGCGCCATGATCTGCTTGATTCCCGATTTTTGCAGCCCGGTGGTGGTCATCATTGTGGCGGCACGGGAGTTTATGGTATCTTCCCTGCGGCTGGTGGCGGCGGCACAGGGCATTGTGCTGGCGGCGGGCTGGTCCGGCAAGGCCAAAACTGCCAGCCAGATGGTGTCCATCGTGGCGGTGCTTTTGATGTGCTCCATTACCCAGATCACTGGCATGGAGCTGCCCACCATGCTGGTCAGTCAGATCTTAATGTGGATCACGGCGGCGCTGGCGGTGTACAGCGGATCGGAGTATCTGGTGAAAAACTGGAAACTGGTGAATCCCAAGCAGTAACCAAATCAAAAAAGCGTCGGCATGGAAATTTCGGTCTATGCCAGAAGCTGCAGAAAAAGCCAAATATTATATTTTGGTGAGAACCATGCTGAAGGCATGGTTCGTTCTTTTCAAGAAAATGGCAAGGCTGCAAGGGTGACAAAGAAACTTCCTGGGTCGTTTTTCACTCCCGTCTTAATCTGACCATGGAATATTTGGAGCCTTTATCCAATAGTTAACCGGCTGTCTTCGGGCAGCCGGTTTTTGTATGCTTATGTGTGTTTAGGGATTGGAGTATGCAATTAAAGTATCCACCACCGCTAAAATCCGCTGGCGGTCTTTGGGGGACAGGGAAGCCAGCTGCTGGCTTAACTGGGAAGATTTTTCTTGGTACCCCACCTTCAGTACTTCCCACAGCAGCCGGTCGGCGCTGGTTTCCAGGGCGTTGGCCAGAGCCAGGAAGGTTTCCAGGGAGGGGGCCTTTTCCCCCCGCTCAATCATGCCGATGTAATTTGCGCTGACGTTGACCCGCTCAGCCAGCTGTTCCTGGCTGAGACGGCGCTCCTGGCGGCATTGACGGATGTTTTTACCGATACTGCTGTAATCCAAAGAAAAGGGCCTCCTGTTGGTTTGGTTTTCTTACGGTTAGTATAGATAAAATTTCTGGTTGCATACACAAACTATTTGTGTTATACTATCACTAAAAGTTATTGTTTTGGCTGAAATGCCAAAAATAAAGAAAACAGGAGGTTGACACAATGAAAAGCATTGGAAAGAAGATGTTGTCTTGGGTGCTGAGTATGCTGTTGTTGGCTGGATGCTGGTTGACAATGGGGTTGCCGAAGATGATGGTGTCTGCAGAGACCAGCGGGGATTTTGGTTATTCACTTTTAAATGATGGAACAATAGACATTGATAGATATGCTGGTTTAGCTACAGAGTTAAGCATTCCATCAACATTGGATGGGAGGACTGTGACCAGTATTAATGTTATGGAAGGTTCACCTTTTTATGGATGTAATACCTTGACCAGTATCACCATTCCAGAAACCATCACTAGTATCGGTGCCAGTACTTTTGCAAGTTCTGGTTCGGAAAGCTTAACTAATTTAGTTGAAATTTTAGTTGATGAGAACAATCCATCTTATTGCTCTAAAGAAGGGGTTCTATTTAGTAAAGATATGAGCATATTGATTGCATATCCTCGTGGGAAAAAAGACAGCTCTTATGTAATTCCGGATTATGTAACTAGTATTGAAGATGATGCGTTTTGTGGTTGTACATATTTGACAGAGATTGTTATTCCAGATAGTGTTACTACCATCGTTGGGACTCCTTTTGATGGTTGTGATAATTTGGTTTCAATACAAGTTTCAGAAAATAATAGTGTGTTTTCTTCTTATGACGGAGTTTTGTTTAATAAAGATAAAAGCAAATTGATTTCTTATCCAGATAAAGACAGTGTTTACACCGTTCCAAACAGTACAATTTATATTGAGGACGGTGCATTTCTAGGTTGTACTGATTTAATCGAGGTTGCTGTTACTGACAATGTTACTAGTATTGGAGAGTATGCTTTTGCTGGTTGTACTAATTTAACTAATATTACTATCTCAAACAGTGTTGCTAATATTCGAACGGGAGCATTTCAGGGTTGCACTAGTTTACGTAACATTGATCTTCCGGACGGCCTTACGACCATCAATGGAATTTTTACAGATTGTACTGGCTTAGTCAGTATTGGAATTCCAGAGAGCGTGATAAGTATTAGTTATAATGTTTTTGATGGTAGTGCAAGCTTAACAGGAAATGGTTGTGAAAATTTAACGGACGTGTATTACTCTGGCACTGAAGAACAATGGAATCAGATTGAGATTTTAGATGGAAACGATAATCTCCTCAATGCCACCATCCACTACAACAGCATTCTCCCTGCTTCTGAAGAAGTCAGTGATGGCACAATTTCCGGTGAAGAAAACGCCACTGTTTCAGCCTCTTCGGACGAAAGCAGTTCCGCCCCTTTTGTTCCCATTTTCGTTACGGTAGGGGCCGTTGTTCTAGCCGGGATCGCTGTCACGGTAATTTTGATGATGCGGCGGCGCAAAGGCTAACCGCAAACAACAAAAACGGAACCCCCATCCCGGAGGTTCCGTCTAATTTACTCTTCTATTCCACTCCGCTCTGCCAGTTCACCAGTCTCGTCAGCAGGGTAAAGGCCACCTGGGACTGGTACTCCCCTCCGGAGAGCTTTTCACACTCTTCCTCATTGGACAAAAACCCGCATTCGCTGAGCACAATGGGAATGGGGGACTGGGTGAGCAGATAAACCGAGGAATCTCCCCGCTTGATTTGGCGAGTGTGGTCCGGCTGGAGCTGGCTGACGAAGGCGGACTGCATACTCTTTGCCAGGCCTTCGCTGGTTGGGTTCTGAATCCCGTAAAACATCTGGGCGCCGTGCTGCTCCGAATCGGTGAACTTGTTCTGATGAATGCAGACGCAAACAGCGTTCTTCTGTCGTTCCAGGATGGCCAGCCGGCTGTTGATGTCCTCGATTTTCTGCTGGCGCAGGCTGCCGGTGATTTCTTATCCCTTCAATTCAATTCATTTCCGGTCTCCCAAAACCGGCC
This sequence comes from Ruminococcaceae bacterium UBA1375, assembly GCA_002305795.1. Classification (GTDB taxonomy): domain Bacteria; phylum Bacillota; class Clostridia; order Oscillospirales; family Ruminococcaceae; genus Egerieicola; species Egerieicola faecalis. The sequence continues at coordinate 7,446 of DBRF01000004.1, read as the reverse complement.
CCAAATACTTCCCGGTGATGCTCTGGGGATTGGCGGCAATTTCGGCGGGAGTACCGGCAGCCACGATCCGTCCCCCTTCTTCGCCGCCCCCAGGCCCCAGGTCGATGAGGTAGTCGGCGTTGGCCATGACATCCAGATCGTGTTCAATAACAATCACCGTGGCTCCCTGCTGGATCAAGGTCTCAAACACCCCCAGCAGGGTGCGCACGTCTAAGGGGTGCAGGCCGATGGTGGGCTCATCGAAGACGAACACCGAGTCCGACTGCCTCCGGCCCATCTCGCTGGCCAGCTTCAGCCGCTGGGCTTCCCCGCCGGATAAGCTGGGGGTGGCTTCCCCCAGGGTGAGGTAGCCCAGCCCCAAATCTTCCAGCACCTGCAACCGCTGCCGGACTACCTTCCAGTCGGCGCAGGCGGACAGGGCGGTGTGGATATCCATGGCCATGAGGTGGGGGAGGGCGTAGTCCTTTCCCGCCTTGGTGTGGCAGCGCACCTGCTCCGCTTCCTTGGCGTACCGCGCCCCCCGGCAGTCGGGGCAGGGGATGTCCACGTCCGGCAGAAACTGCACGTCCAGGCTGATGCTGCCGGTGCCATCGCAGGTGGGGCAGCGCAGCTTCCCGGTGTTGTAGGAAAAGTCCCCGGCCTTGTATCCCCGGCTTTTGGCGTCCGGGGTTTTGGCGAAAATTTTCCGCAGCTCGTCGTGGACGTTGGCGTAGGTGGCCACCGTGGAGCGGACGTTGATGCCGATGGGGGTGGCGTCGATGAGCTTCACCCGGCTGATGCCTTCCGCCTCCACGCTGCGGAGGTGTTCCGGCAGCTTTTTCCTGGCAATGGCCGCTTCCAGTCCGGGAATCAGGCTTTCCAGAATCAGGGTGGTTTTGCCGGAGCCGGACACCCCGGTGACCACCGTCAGCCTGCCTTTGGGGATGTCCACTTCCAGGGGCTTCACCGTGTGGATGGCCCCGGTGGAAAGGTGGATGGTCCCCTGCTCAAATAACTGGTCTCGCTGGGCAGTCTGCCGCACCGGCGGCTGGGGCCTTCCGGACAGAAAGGGCCCGATGAGGGAGCCTGGGGTTTGGGCCAGCTGGTTCACTGTTCCCTGGGCCACCACAGTTCCCCCTGCCGCCCCGGCGCCGGGACCCATTTCAATGAGCCAGTCCGACTGGGAGAGGATTTGGGTGTCGTGGTCCACCAGCAGCACCGAATTGCCGTCGGCCACCAAATCCTCCATCACCCGCACCAGTCCCACAATGTTGGAGGGGTGCAGCCCGATGGAGGGCTCGTCCAGCACATACAGCACCCCGGTGGTGCGGTTGCGTACTGCACGGGCCAGCTGCATTCGCTGCCGCTCCCCGGTGGAGAGGGTGGAGGCGGCCCGGTCCAGGGTCAAATATCCCAGTCCCAGCTCCATCAGCCGCTGGGCCACCGTTTGGAAGGACTGGCAGATGCTTTGGGCCATGGGGCGCATCTCTTCCGGCAGGGAGGCGGGCACCCCCTCCACCCACTCCGCCAGCTGGGTCAGGGTCATTTGGCAGGCTTCTTCCAGCCCGATACCTCGGAGCTTGGGGGCCCTGGCCGCCGCCGAGAGACGGGTGCCGCCGCAGTCGGGGCAGATGTCCTCCTTGAGGAATTTTTCCACCCGCTTCATGCCCTTTTCGTCCTTGACCTTGGACAGGGCGTTTTCCACGGTGTAGACGGCGCTGTAGTAGGTGAAATCGAGTTCGGTGGCTTGGTTGGTTTTGGAGGAGTGGTAGAGGATGTGCTTCTTTTCCGCCGGGCCGTGGTAGACGATTTCCTTTTCCCGCTCCGTCAGCTCCCGGAAAGGCACATCGGTGCGCACCCCCATTTCCCGGCAGACGTCCACCATCAGCGACCACATAAGGCTGTTCCAGGGAGCCACCGCTCCCTGCTCAATGGTCAAAGAGTCGTCCGGCACCAGGGTGGACAGGTCCACTCCCCGGACAATGCCGGTGCCCCCGCAGGTGCGGCAGGCCCCCTGGCTGTTGAAGGCCAGTTCTTCCGCCCCTGGAGCGTAAAAGCGGGCCCCGCACGCCGGGCAGACCAGCTCCTGTCCCGCCGCCACCTTCAGGGTAGGGGGCAGGTAATGGCCGTTGGGGCAGCGGTGGCTGGCCAGACGGGAGAACATCAGCCGCAGGCTGTTGAGCAGCTCGGTACCGGCGCCGAAGGTGCTGCGGATGCCGGGTACCCCCGGCCGCTGGTGCAGGGCCAGCGCCGCCGGGACGTACAGCACCTCATCCACCTCCGCCTTGGCCGCCTGGGTCATCCGCCGCCGGGTGTAGGTGGAGAGGGCTTCCAGGTACCGCCGGGAGCCTTCGGCGTACAGCACTCCTAAGGCCAGGGAGGACTTGCCGGAGCCGGACACCCCGGCGATGCCTACGATTTGGTTTAAGGGCACCGAAACATCAATGTTTTTCAGATTGTGCACCTTGGCGCCCCGGATCACGATCTCTCCGGGTGCATGGGTGTTTTGTTCCATGGCAGAACCGCTCCTTTCGTTGGGTCGTTTCACCCTGCCGCTCCGGAACAGGGCGGGGCGCAGACGGCGTTTTGCAAAAATCAGGCAGGCATTATTTCTTTTTGGCCAGCCCCAAAAGGACGAACACCACAACCAAAATGAGAAATAAAATCCACATGGCCAGAATCCCTCCTGATTTGAAAAAGAATAAAAAAAGAAGCCTGAATGCAGATTCGCATCCAGACTTTCTTTTGGCGGAGAAGAGGAGACTCGAACTCCTGCGCCGGTTTAACCCGACCTACGCCCTTAGCAGGGGCGCCTCGTCACCAACTTGAGTACTTCTCCAAGCGTTGACGTGCCAAAGGCATATATTCCATTCGCAGCAAAGCAGCTGCGCCCCAGAGATTGGCGGAGAGAGTGGGATTCGAACCCACGGTACGTTGCCGTATCACTGGTTTTCAAGACCAGCTCCTTAAACCGCTCGGACATCTCTCCGAGAAACGCTGTGCAGCGAACTGACAACGCATTGATAATACCACACTTTCGAGGGAATGTCAAGAGGGTAAATTCGATTTTTTTATTTTTCCGGCTCCCCTTCCTCCTGGGCCGGCCGGTCCATGGAGAGGGTGAGAAACGCTTCCGCCCCGTGGTCCACAAAGGCCATGGTCATTTTGGCCAGGGTTTGGGCGGACTGCTTCCGGCCGGTAAGCAGCCAGTGCTGCATGATGCCGATGCAGCCGTTGACCAGATAGTTGTAGTAGTAATCCGCCGCTTCTTCGCTGGCCCGGTAGTCCCGGACGAATCGGTGAATCAGCCGGGGACGCAGCACGCTGCGGATTCGCCGCAGGAACACATTGGAGCGGTCCTGCTGGAAGATCACCACACAGGCCTGGTAGTTCTGGGTGAAGTAGTCGAAGATGTCCAGAATGATGGAGGGGGCGGGGTCTTCGTCTTCCCGGACCTGGGCGCAGTGGGTTTCCACCGTGCGGGCCAACTCGTCCATAATCCCCATCTGGACGGCGTCGTACAGTTCGTATACATCGTGGTAGTGCAGATAAAAGGTACCCCGGTTGATGTCCGCCTTCTGGCAGAGCTCCCGGACGGTAATCTGCTCCAAGGGCTGATGCTGCATTAAGCTGAGCAAAGACTGTTGCAAGGCGTCGCAGGTGCGCTTCACCCGGCGGTCCGGCTTTTTTTCCATAAAACTCCCTCCGTTTCTCGACATAATCTCATTATATGTTTATTATGCACCAAAAGTCAAGACTTTGTTTCTTGTCAACTTCTGCCGGTTTCAGTATAATAAAAGTAAACCGGTTTTGGCGGAAACGATGCCGGAAAATGTCTGATGAGGTGATCTTACCATGACTATGCGTGAATTTTTAAGCGGTGAAGCCTTTGACTGCTACACCCACTTCGGCGCCCATCCCACCCGGGACGGGGTGCGGTTCCGGGTCTATGCGCCAAACGCCCGCTTCGTGCAGCTGATTGGGGAGTGCAACCATTGGCAGGGGGAGGAGATGTACCGGGAAGAACAGGGCTGCTGGACGGTGACCCTGCCCCAGGCCTGGACCGGGATGCTGTATAAATACAAAATCACTGGCGCCGACGGTTCGGTGGTGGACCACAACGACCCCTTCGGCTTTTTCACCCAGCTGCGGCCGGACTCCGCTTCCATTGTTTGCGACCTTTCCCGCTTCACCTTTTCCGATGAAGAGTGGATGGCGCAGCGGGACAAAAACTACAACCGCCCGGTGAGCATCTACGAGGTGCACCTGGGCAGCTTTGTCCAAAACCCCGACGATCCCAACGGCTGGTACAGCTACGAAGCCCTGGCCCCCAAGCTCATCGCCCATTGCAAGGAGCACGGCTTCACCCACCTGGAGCTGCTGCCCATCAGCGAACACCCCTCGGACAACAGCTGGGGCTACCAGACCACCGGCTTTTTCGCCCCCACCTCCCGGTACGGCACCCCCATCCAGCTGATGAGTCTGGTGAATCAGTGCCACCAGCAGGGAATCGGGGTGATCACCGACTTTGTGCCGGTGCATTTCGCCATTGATGCTTACGGCCTCCACCGCTTCGACGGCACTCCCCTCTATGAGTATCCCGACGGGGATACCGGCTACAGCGAGTGGGGTAGCCATAATTTCAATCTGGCCAAAGGGGAGACCCGGAGCCTGCTGCAAAGCGCCGCCAACTACTGGCTGGACGTGTACCACTTTGACGGCATCCGCATGGATGCCATCTGCAACGCCATCTATTGGCTGGGCAACCCGGACCGGGGGGTCAACGACCGGGGGGTGAAGTTTATCCAGCAGATGAACCTGGGTTTGAACCGGCTCCACCCCACCTGTATGCTCATGGCGGAGGATTCCTCCGACTTTCTGAAGGTTACCGCCCCGGTGGAGTACGACGGCCTGGGCTTTGACTACAAGTGGGACATGGGCTGGATGAACGACACCTTAAATTACTTCAAGCTGGAACCTTTGGCCCGGCAGTACCACTACAACGACATCACCTTCTCCATGCAGTATTTCTACAACGAGCTGTTCCTGCTGCCCTTCTCCCACGATGAGGTGGTTCACGGCAAAGCCACCATTGTCCAGAAGATGTGGGGGGACAACTATGAGCAGAAGTTTGCCCAGTGCCGGGCGCTGTACGGCTATATGTTCGCCCACCCCGGCAAAAAGCTGAACTTCATGGGCAACGAAATCGCCCAGTTCCGGGAATGGGACGAGGCCAAGGAGCAGGACTGGAGCCTGTTAAGCTACCCCATGCACGACGGCTTTCTCCACTACTTTTCCCGGTTGAACCAGCTCTACCGGCAGCTTCCCGCCCTGTACGACGGGGAATACAACAGCGCCTGCTTCCGCTGGCTGGAGGTGGACGCCCCGAATCAAAGCGTCTTCGCCTTCCGCCGCTCTGCCCAGGGACAGACGGTGGCGGTGGTGTTAAACTTCTGCGACGTGCCCTGGAAGGACTTCCCCCTGGGGCTGGAACAGGCCTGCACCCTCACCCCCCTGATTTCCAGCAGCTGGCAGTGCTGGGGCGGGGAAGAGGTAGAAGACACCCGGCCCCTGGCGTCCCGGCCCATCCCCCAAAAGGGGTTTGACCATTCGGTGGTGCTGGACCTGCCTGCCTTTTCCGCCCAGTGGTTCTTGGTGCAGCCTGTGAAAGAAGAAAAGGGTCAGGAAAACACTTCCAACTAAGGCGTTTCCTCTTCTCCCCTCGGAGACGGGAAGCCATCTTCCATCCTTGTTTCCCGGAGCCGAGCGGTTCCGGGGATTTTTTTGGAAAAAGAAGATAGCGAAAAATCTTCCCCTTGGATGGGAAATTTTTGGAAATCTGCTGGTTTTTGGGAAATTGAGTTGACTACACTGTTTTAGTATGGTATAATCGGATTCACCAAAGGATACAATATCTTGTAGCATTCTGCAACAAGACTACAATTTATCCGCCTTTTGAAATCAAAGGAGTGAATGGCCAATGAAGCACCAATTCTGCCCGGAATGGGAAGGTTTTACCCCCGGCAAATGGGACCACACCATCAACGTGCGGGACTTTATCCTGCGAAACATCACCCCCTACGATGGGGATGAATCCTTCCTCGCCCCGCCCACTCAGGCTACCAAGACCCTGTGGGACCAGGTGATGGAGCTGTCCAAGAAGGAGCGGGAAGCCGGCGGTGTGCTGGATATGGATACCAAAATTGTCTCCACCATCACCAGCCACGGCCCCGGATATTTGAATAAAGACCTGGAACAGATTGTGGGCTTCCAGACGGATAAGCCCTTTAAGCGTTCTTTGCAGCCCTTCGGCGGCATCCGCATGGCCATGAACGCCTGTGAAACCAACGGCTACCATGTGGACCCGGAAGTGGTGGAGATCTTCACCAAGTACCGCAAAACCCACAACCAGGGCGTGTTTGACGTGTACACCCCGGAAATGCGGCTGGCCCGGAAAAGCGCCATTATCACCGGCCTGCCGGATGCTTACGGTCGGGGCCGGATCATCGGGGACTACCGCCGGGTGGCCCTGTACGGAGTGGACCGCCTGATTGAGGACAAGCAGAATCAGAAGGATACCTCCCTGGTGCGGATGACCAGCGAAAACATCCGTCTGCGGGAAGAGCTCACCGACCAGATCAACGCCCTCCACGACCTGAAAAAGTTGGGCGAGATCTACGGGCTCGATATCTCCCAGCCGGCGAAAAACGCCAAGGAAGCGGTGCAGTGGCTGTACTTCGGCTACCTGGCCGCTGTGAAGGAACAGAACGGCGCCGCCATGAGCCTGGGCCGCACCTCCACCTTCCTGGACATCTATATCCAGCGTGACCTGGACAAGGGCATCCTCACCGAGCAGCAGGCTCAGGAGCTCATCGACCACTTCATTATGAAGCTGCGGCTGGTGAAGTTCGCCCGGACCCCGGAATACAACGAGCTGTTCAGTGGCGACCCCACCTGGGTCACCGAATCCATCGGCGGTGTGGACGTCAACGGCAACCACATGGTCACTAAGAACTCCTTCCGCTACCTCCACACCCTGGACAACCTGGGCCCCGCCCCGGAACCCAACATGACGGTGCTGTGGGCTAAAAAGCTGCCCCGGAAGTTCAAGGAATACTGCGCCAAGATGTCCATCAAGTGCTCCTCCATCCAGTATGAGAACGACGACTTGATGCGCCCCATCCACGGCGATGACTACGCCATTGCCTGCTGTGTGTCCTCCATGCGGGTGGGCAAGGAGATGCAGTTCTTCGGCGCCCGGGCCAACCTGGCCAAGTGCCTGCTTTACGCTATCAACGGCGGGGTGGACGAACGGCTGAAGATTCAGGTGGCCCCCAAATACCGTGCGGTGGAAGGGGATTACTTGGACTACGACGACGTGATGGAAAAGTACGAGCAGATGATGGAATGGTTGGCGGGTCTTTACGTCAACACCCTGAACATCATCCACTATATGCACGACAAATA
>DBRF01000001.1:3805-54287 GCA_002305795.1 Ruminococcaceae bacterium UBA1375 | reverse complement strand
TTTTTGTTAGACATGTGTGTTTTTCCTTTCTGTTTTTTCTTGTCTCTTATTCTAACACACTTGTCCACTTTTTTAGGATACATCCAGTTACGGATATTTCATACATACACACTAAGCAAGGTGTACTCTATTTGTCCATCATTAGAGATTTGTATGACAACAGTATTGTTGCTTACAAAACAGGCACTGAGCAAAATGTCAATCTTGTTTTGAGTACTATCAAAGAAGCCAAAAGAAAAGAGAAGGTCACCGCAGAGCTGCAACTCCACAGTGACCAAGGCTTTCAGTATACATCACAAGCGTACTTTAAGCTAACACAATCATACGGCATTACGCCCTCAATGTCAAGACGCAGTAATCCATATGACAACGCTTTAGCAGAAAATTTCTTCTCCATTCTCAAAACAGAATGCATTTATCGCATCAAACTTCAAACCTATGAGGAAGCTCGCCTTCTCATAGATGAGTACATTCACTTCTACAATCATCAGCGTATCCAACTAAAAACAAAACTGACTCCGCTTGAAAAACGAAGTCAGTATGTTGCTTAAAATTTAATTCTTTTTACCATACCAGCTGTTTTTGTACTGTCCGCACAATTTGGAGCGGTGCAGTCTCGTTCCATGCCGTTTTTTGTTATCCTTTTTTCTTCAAACACGCCATCACCGCCAGATGCAGCACCGTAAACCGCTCCGGCGCAATCTGTTCCAACAGCAGTCGGTGCTCTCGGTCAAAGGCCCGGATTTCCTCCGGGGAAAGGGACGCCCCGATGCCCCGGCAGGCCAGAATCCGTCCCGCCCAGCTTTCCCGGGTGAAGGGGACGGGAAGATCAAACAAAATCTGAGGTTCCGCCTCAAAATAGAGGGAATAGGCTTCCGGGATGGTCAGTGGATGCCGGGTTTCCCCGCCGCCGGTCCACTGGGGATTGTATTTCAGCACCAGCTCTTCTGTTTTTTGGGCAATTTCATCTTCATAAGGCAGCCAGTTGAGGTACAGCACCGCCATCCGTCCGCCGGGCTTCAGCATTTGGGAAACTTTGGGCGCCAGCTTTTCATGATCAAAGTAATGAAAGCACTGGCAGGCGGTGATGACGTCAAAGGAACGGGGCGGAAACATCGTTTCTTCCGCGGAAAGGCAGAAAAAGGGGATGGATAACCCCTGCTGCTGGGCCAGCTGTTTGGCTTGGGCAATTTGCGCCGGGGAACTGTCCGTTCCCACCCAGTCCCCTCCAAACCGGGCCATGTTTCGGGGAAGCACGCCGGTGCCGGTGCCTAGGTCTAAAATGTTCTGTCCCGGCAGGCCCACCCCCAGTTCCACCAGTTTTTCATAAAAAGCCGGGGGATAGAGGTCCCGGTATTGGGCGTAAAGGGAGGAGGTGCGGCCCCAATCGAAGGGCTTTCCATGGTCGATGCGGTTAGTTTGCATGGGATCGGCTCCTTTTTTAGAATCAGTTTTAGTATAACAGACCGGAGTGGATCAGCGCAAGAAAGGGATGCTTTACAGCCGCCTCGATTCGTGGTAGTATACCCATAGAAGGGAAATTTTGTTACATTTCATTTGAGGTGATGATCATGAAATTTGCATCTCTGCCCATTTCGCAGCTGATTCAAACCCCCTTTGCATGCGATTGCGGCCGCACCCATTTGGCGGACATCCGCCAGGTTTGCATCGGCAAAGGGGTCACCAGCCGGATTGGAGAGTTTTTGGCCGCCCAGCCCACCAAAGGCCGGATGCTGGAACAAGCCATGGATGAACTGCTCATCGTCTGCGACCCCAACACCCGCAAGGTGTTCGGGGACACTCTGGCCCAGCGTCTGACCCAGGAAGGCTGGAAGGTGCGGATGCACTGCTTTGCCCAGTCTCAGCCCCACGCCACCATGGCCCTGGCCCAAGAGCTGATGAAGGACATTACTCCGGCCACCGGACTGCTGCTGGCGGTGGGCAGCGGCACCGTCAACGACCTGTCCCGGTACGCTTCCTATCAAAAGGCCCTGCCCTACTACATCATCGCCACCGCCCCCAGCATGGACGGTTTTGCTTCCACGGTAAGCCCTCTGGTGGTGGACGATTTGAAGCAGACTTTTGAGGCCCACTGCGCCGACTGCATCATCGGGGACACCGACCTGCTGGCCACCTGCCCTGACCGGATGCTGGCCGCCGGACTGGGGGATGTGCTGGGCAAGGTGTGGAGCGTCCACGACTGGGAAATGAGCCACCAGCTGCTGGGGGAATACTACTGCCCCGAAATCGCCGCCTTGATGAACCAGGCTGTGGACCGGTGCAAACAGGCGGTGCCGGGGCTGCAAAAGCGGGACAGCAAGGCACTGGAACAGCTGATGGAAGCCCTGGTACTGGCGGGCATTGCCATGGCCTTTGCGGGAAATTCCCGCCCCGCTTCCTCCGGGGAACACCACATCGCCCACTGCCTGGAGATGCAGTCCATCTTCGCCGGGGAATACGGGGAACTTCACGGCATCAACGTGGGTCTGGGCACCCTGGTGATGGGCTCGTTGTACCGGAATTTTTTGGCCTGCACCCCGGACAAAGACAAAGCCATGGCCCACGCCAAAGCCTTTGACAGGAAGGACTACCAAGCCCGGATGGAAGCTTTGTACCAAAAGGGCGCCCCGGCGGTGCTGGAGCTGGAGCAGAAGGAACAGCGCCACGCCCCGGAAGTTACCATTCGGCGGATCGAAGCCTACTTCGCCCATAAGGACGAAATCAACCAAGGCATCGCTCAGGCCTTGGAACAGCTTTCCGGCAGCACCCAGCTGATGCAGAGCTTGGACGGTTACACCGACTTCGCCCCCTATCCCCACAGCAAGGAGATGTGGAAGGCCATCCTTCGGGACGCCAAGGAGATCCGCAGCCGGTACACCGGGTTGCAGCTCATGGACGATTTGGGCCTGCTGGAAGAGTTGGTGGAAAAAACGGTAGAGGAGTTTTGGAGAGGGTAATTTAAAGTTTTTAGTCAGAAACATGCCGAAGGCTTGTCAGGCTGGAGAAAAAGCCAACTTAAAAGTTTTTGGTGCAGCTTTTTTCAAAAAGCTGCTGGGGTCGAATCCCACGCAGTGGATACGAATCCCACACAGTGGATACGAATCCCACGCAGTGGATTCTAGGGGCAAAGCCCCTGCTATGGTAATCGAGACCGGCTTTGCCCGGTCTCTTTTGTTTTCTGAATATAACAAAAGGACACAGCTTAATCACTGTGTCCTTCGTCTTTCGGATTCAATTCTTGCAGGGGCGTCGCCCCTTGCAACCCCACAATCCTTTAAAAAGGATTGACCTAAACTTTAAATTCAGAACCGGAAATCCCGTTCTCCCATTTTGATGTGCTTGATGTGATCTAAGGCAATTTGGCGCACCTTTTCCTTGGGGATGTTGGCCATTTCCCGGTGAACCAGCGCTTCCCCAATAGCCTTGGTGTCCGGGGAAGCGTAGTCCTCCAGGTACTCCTGCAAGGTCATCAAGGCGTTGGGGTGGCAGCAGTTCTGGATTTGTCCCGCTTTGCACAGGCTCATGAACCGGTCGCCGGTGCGGCCTTCCCGGTAGCAGGCGGTGCAGAAAGAGGGGATGTAGCCAAGCCGCATCAGCCAGTTCACCACCTGATCCAAAGTGCGGTTGTCGGAGACTTCAAACTGGGAGGAATCCTCGTCTTCCGGTTCCGGCTCGCAGTAGCCCCCCACGCTGGTGCGGCTGCCCCCGGAGATCTGGCTGATGCCCAGCCCCAGCACCCGTTCCCGGCACTTCTGGTTTTCCCGGGTGGAGACGATCATGCCGGTGTAGGGCACCGCAATGCGGATGCAGGCCACGATTTTGGCGAAGGTGTCGTCGTCGATGCCGTTGTCGAAGGCACTTGGGTCGATGTCGTCCGCCCGGCGGATGCGGGGTACGCTGATGGTGTGGGGGCCCACCCCGTGAACCGCTTCCAGGTGTTCGGCGTGCATCAACAACCCGGCAAATTCATACCGGTACAGCTCCAGGCCGAACAGCACTCCCAGCCCCACGTCGTCGATGCCGCCCTCCATGGCGCGGTCCATGGCTTCGGTGTGGTAGGCGTAGTTGTGCTTGGGTCCTACCGGATGGAGCTTTTCGTAGCTTTCCTTGTGGTAGGTTTCCTGGAACAGGATGTAGGTGCCGATGCCCGCTTCTTTCAGCTTGCGGTAGTTTTCCACGGTGGTGGCGGCAATGTTCACGTTCACCCGGCGGATGGCCCCGTTTTTGTGCTTAATGGAATAGATGGTCTTGATGGATTCCAGCACATACTCAATGGGGTTGTTCACCGGGTCCTCCCCGGTTTCCAGCGCCAGCCGCTTGTGGCCCATGTCCTGCAAGGCGATGACCTCCTTGCGGATTTCCTCCTGGGTTAATTTTTTCCGGGGGATGTGGTGGTTTTGATGGTGGTAGGGACAGTAGACGCAGCCGTTGACGCAGTAGTTGGACAGGTACAGGGGGGCGAACATGACGATCCGGTTGCCGTAGAAATCCAGCTTAATCTGGCGGGCCAGTTCTTCGATTTCCCTGTTCTTTTCGGGAATGTCGCAGTCCAGCAGCACCGCGGCGTCCCGGTGGGACAGCCCTTTGCGCAGCCGGGCTTTGTTTAAGATTTCGTCAATGAGGGCTTCATCGTGTTTGTGGGCGGCGGCGTACTCCAGGGTGTCCAAAATTTCCTGGTGGTCGATAAATTCCTCCGCTTTCATGGAATTTGGATTGTACATAGCGCTTCCTTCCTTTTTATGCTTTGGTGTAGATGACTTTGGAGCTGACGCCGGGGAGGCTTCCCAGCTTGCCGGACAGGGCGCTGATGGCGTCCTGGGGGGCGTCCATGGCGATGCTGATGATGGAAACCCCCCGTTCCCGGTGGGGAATGCCCATCCGTCCGATGATGTACTGCTCCCACTGGTGGAGAAGGGAATTGATCTTTTCTACCGAATCCTTGTTTTCCACCAGGATTCCGATGAGGGCTACCCGCTGCTGCATGGTTTTGCTCCTTTCCTTGCGCAAAAAAAGCCGCACCCCAAGGGCACGGACAAAACCAAACAGGACAGATTCTGGCCTCGCTGTGCAGATAGGGAATTCCCGCTCTTTGCAGTAAGAATCAATGAATTGGGTTTGGAGAAAGAATCCTCTCGCTCCGCACCGGACAAGATTTAGTATACTCCATTGCCCGGGAAATTGCAACCGGCTTTGCCGGGACAGGGGAAAGTTGGACAAAACAAAAACCCTCAGCCTTTGGCTGAGGGTTCTGCGTCGCTTGTCACGACGTGGTGAAGACGAGTGGACTTGAACCACCGACCCCCTGCATGTCAAGCAGGTACTCTAACCAACTGAGCTACGCCTTCATAATCACAACAAACGGCAATATGGCGGAGATGGTGGGATTCGAACCCACGGAGGGTTTATAAGCCCTCAAACGATTTCGAGTCGTTCGCGTTACGACCACTTCGCTACATCTCCAAATTGGAGCGGGCAAAGGGCAATCCGCCGATTGCCGAACAAAGATATTATACCATGGAATTTGAAAATTGCAATAGTCTTTTCATGCTGTTTTCTTCGCAAAATCTGCTTTAAAACGACGTTTTGGAAGATAGGAGGGGATTTTCGGCGGCAAGGATGGAAAAGGGGTCGGGATTTTCCTCAAATTCAGGAAAAAGGGAAGATAGGACTTCTTTTTTACTGACAAGACGGTTCAATATTTGAGAAATTTGTTACATATTGACAGATATTTTGCCGTCCGGTATAATTGTTTTAGGTAAATAGGGGAATTTTCCCCCAACCCTGCGTCGAAATTTAGGTAAAGGAGTATGTGTATGCACGGATTGTTTGACAAAACTCAACTTGGCACCATGAAGCTGAAAAACCGGATCTTCATGTCCCCCATGGGCACCACCGGGGAAGCGGACGGCGCCTACTGCATTGACGGAATCAACTATTTCATGGAACGGGCCAAAGGCGGAGCCGGACTGATTATCACCGGCGCCAATGTGATTTCCACCAAATACGAACCCCGGCCCTGTACCGAACTTTCCAACTTCCACCATGTGGAACGGTTGAATATGCTGATCGAGCGCTGCCACAATTACGGCGCCAAGGTGTGTGTCCAGCTTTCCCCCGGTCTGGGCCGCCAGCAGTTCACCGACCCCTTCACCCCTCCTTATTCCGCCGGTTCGGTGGGGGCTTTCTGGTTCCCGGATTTGATCTGCAAGCCCTTTGCCAAAGAGGACATCCAATATCTGGTGGAAAAGGTAGGCTACTCCGCCAGCCTGGCCATCAGCGCCGGGGCGGACGCCGTGGAGCTGCACGCCTACGGCGGCTACCTGCTGGATCAGTTCCAGTCCAAGCAGTGGAACAACCGCACCGACGAGTACGGCGGCAGCTTGGAAAACCGGATGCGCTTCACCTTGGAATGTATCCAGGCCATCCAGCAGAACGTGCCCAAGGGCTTCCCCATTTTGGTGAAGTTCACCCCCGACCAGCGGGTGAAGGGCTTCCGCACCCTGGACGAAGGCATTGAAATGGCCAAGATTCTGGAAAAGAGCGGCATCACCGCCCTCCATGTGGACACCGGCTGTTACGAAGAATGGTACCAGGCCATTACCACCATCTATTCCAAGCCCGGCCACAAGCTGGACGTGCAGCAGGCCATTAAGAACGCCGTGAACATCCCGGTGCTGGGAGACGGCAAGCTGTATGACCCCGAATTGGCCAAGAAGGTCATTGCAGACGGCACCCTGGATTATCTGGGCCTGGCCCACGAAATGCTGGCGGACCCCTACTGGCCCACTAAAATGAAGGAAGGCCGGTACGAGGACATCCGTCCCTGCATCGGCTGCAACGAATGCCTGCTGGCGGGATTTTCCGGCAAGCACTACTACTGCGCCGTGAACCCCACCTGCTATGCCGAAAAGGATTACGCCCTGCCCAAACCCGACGGCTCCAAAAAGTCCATCCTGGTCATCGGCGGCGGCCCCGGCGGCATGAGCGCCGCTATCACCGCCCGTCAGCGGGGCTGGGATGTGGAGCTTTGGGAGAAATCCGACCGTCTGGGCGGCACCCTTTGGGCAGCCGGCGGCCCGGACTTTAAGGCGGACATCCTCAAATCCATCCAGTACATGAAGACCCAGTGCGAAAAGCTGGGGGTGAAGGTGTGCTACAACAAAACCGCCACGGCGGAAAACGTGCTGGGCGGCCACTATGATAAGGTAATTTTGGCGGCCGGCGCTTCTCCTGCCGTTCCTCCCATCCCCGGCATTGAACATGCCCAGCTGGTGTCGGATTATCTCACCCACAAGGTGGGAGTGGGCAAAAAGGTAGTGATTATCGGCGGCGGCTTGGCAGGTACTGAAGCGGCCTGCGACATCGCCCCCAACGCCGAGGAAGTCACCATTGTGGAAATGCTCCCGGACATCCTGTACACCGCAGCCCACTGCTTGAACAACGACCAGCAACTGCGGAACATGGTCCGTGACCGGGGGGTGAAGGTGGCGGCCGGCGCCAAGGTCACCAATATCACCGCCGATTCCGTCACCTACGAAAAGGATGGCCAAACCGTCACCATCCCCTGCGACACCATCCTCAACGCCGCCGGATTTAAGGCCAACAACCAGTTGGAAGACCTGCTGGAAGACAACTACGACAACGTCACCGTCATCGGTGATGCGGTAGGTCCCCGGAAGATTCTCAATGCCATCCACGAAGGCTATCACGCCATTCGGGTGATGGAGTAACCCAAGGAGGTAGTTTTAGTATGACTGATCTGGAAAAGCTGCTGGCCATCGAAGAAATCCGCCAGCTCCGCCCCAAGTATTTCCGGGTGATCGACGCCAAGGAATTTGACCAGCTGGAAGAGTTGTTTACCCCCGACGCCTGGTTTGATTCCCAGGACGCAGTGAAGGACCCCATTAAGGGGCAGTATCCCGGCTTTCCCATCGCCCCCATTTCCCGGGGCAGGGAAGCGGTGGTCCAGGGAATCATCGACGGGCTGCCTCCGGCGCTGCAAAGCTGCCATATGGGCCACACCGGGGAGATTGAGCTGCTTTCCGACACCACCGCCAAAGGCATCATCCCCTTCTCCGACCGGCTGCTGCTCCCTGGAGTCATTGCCACCGCAGGGTACGGCTACTACTACGACGAGTACGAGAAGCTGGACGGCAAATGGCGGATCAAAAGCGCAACCTTAAAGCGCAAGCGGGTGATTTTTGAGGACGAGCTGGGCAACGGCGTGGCGCTGTAACCCCCTGTTTTCCCCCGCAATTTCCGGCTGCAATAAGTCATAAAAAACGAGGTAAGACCATCCCTTGGGACTCTTACCTCGTTTTCCTTTGTTATTCTTCCGTGTCCGGCTGCACCGGCAGGATGTCGTTGTAGATAAAGTCGTAGATCTGCTGTTTGGCCACATCCAGGTCGTAGACGTAATACCAGGTGCCGCTGATGGTTTCCCCGGAAGCGTCGGAGTTTTCGTTGGGGAAGCTGGTCATCTCCATCTGCACATCCCCCAGTAGGGAGATGGACAGCCACATAATGTCGGTATAGTCCAGGCTGGTTTCCATCATGGGCAGCAGCTGGCGGCAGAGATCCGGCCAGGTCCAGATGGGCTGGGTCTTGATCTTGGCCAGCAGCGCTTCCAGCACCTCCCGCTGGCGGTTGGTCCGGGCGTCATCCCCGCCGCTTTCCTTCCGGATCCGGGAGTAGCACACCGCCTGTTCCCCGTCCAGGGTAACTAATCCGGTGGACTGGATGGGATTGGGCTGACGTCCTTCGGTTTCCACATAGTAGTTTTGCAGGGAGTTGGTGTAAAACAGCTCGTTTTCGTCCACCTCAATATCCACCCCGCCCACGGCGTCGATGATGTCCGCCATCTGGTCGAAGTTTACGGTGGCGTAGTCCCGGATGTTCAAATCAAAGTTGCTGTTTAAGGTTTCCATGGCCAGCTGGGGGCCGCCGTAGAAATAGGCGTGGCAGATTTTGGTTTCACCGTGCCCCGGCACTTGGCAGTAGGTGTCCCGGGCGATGGAGGTGAGCTTGATTTTGCCGTGCTCCTGGTCGATGGACAGGATAATGGTGGCGTCGCTGCGGCCGGAGTCGTCCCCTTCCCGGCTGTCTACCCCGAACAGGGCGATGTTGGTGATGTTTTGCTCATCCAGCGCTAGCCCGGCGGAGTTGATGCCCAGTTCTTCGTCGGTGTATTGGGTGTGGTCGGTTTGCAGCCCGCCGAAGTAGTATTGGAAGGCAAAGATTCCCGCCACCACCAGCGCCACCAAAAGTAGGAAGGGAATCAAACAGCAGGTGATTTTACGGTGCTTTTTCTTTTTTTTCTTTTTATTGCTTTTTTCCTTGGGGGAAACCTCTGCCGGTTCCTCCCAGGAATCAGCCGCCGGATTTTTCACTTTGGCGCCGCTTTGGTTTTGCTTTTGCTGCTGGGCTTGGTACTGCTCCATGGCGTATTGGTACTGCTCTGGGACAGCTGCCGTTTGCTGCCGGGGAGGCTGCTGCCCTTCCCCTCTGCTTTGCTGGGGGAAGGTCCGCCGGGAGGAAGGGGCGGCGGAATAGGCGGAAATCCCTGCGGAAACGCTTTGGGAATGTTCTTCGGTCTGGGAAGCCCCGCCGTATCGCCGTTGGACGTTTTCCAGCACGGCTGCGGTGGTGTCCCGCTCCAACTGGGTTTTTCCTGTTTCCAGGTGGACCGGCTTGGTTCGCTTGGTGGCGGCGGGGAAGGGCAGCGGGTCATAAGGACGAGTGGGCTCGCCGGCAGATTTAGGTGTCGGGGGCTGGGACGGCCGGGTTTGCTGCTGGCGCTGCTTGGCCCGGCGGAAAATTTCTTCAAATTCGGGGCTGGGAGCCGGTTTGGACTGGCCGGAAGACAAATCGTAGTCAAAAGGACGGGATTTGGGCCGGTCCGGCTGGTAGGACTGTTGGTTCATGATACTGGTCTCTCCCTTAATTTCAATGCAGTACCAGTATACCACCCTTGTACCGGTTAGGCAATCGTAGGAACGGAAATTTAAGAATTGGTAAAATTTTGGAGGATGTTTGGATGCCTGACTGCTTTTTCCAGAAAATTGTGGAAATGCCGCCGGTTTTGTGGTACACTGGTTGCGAAAGAAATCATTTCTCATGTTTCAAAGCACACCGGAACCAAAGGAGGGTGCAGCATGAAAAAAATCATCGCCGAATTTAAAGAGTTTATTTCCAAAGGCAATGTGCTGGACATGGCCGTAGGCCTGATTGTGGGCAGTGCCTTCACCGCCGTGGTGACGGCGCTGGTGTCCTTTTTGCGGAGCCTCATCAGCTGCTTTAACATCTGGGGGGAACCGGACACCAGCTTTCTGGACATCCATTTCCTCAACGGCACCATTCAACTCAGCGCCCTGGTGGAAGCGGTGGTGAGCTTTCTCATTATCGCCGTGGCGGTGTTCTTTTTGGTGAAGGGGGTCAACTTTTTGCGCTCCCGTGCCAAAAAGGAAGAGGAGGAGAAAAAAGAGCAGGCCAAGCCGGACCCCCAGTTGGAACTGCTCACCGAAATCCGGGACCTGCTAAGGCAGCAGGCCCAAACTTCTGCCCCCGAAAAAGAAATCCTGTCTCAGTTGGAGGAAGAAGAACATGGCCATTAAACTCATCGCTTCGGATATGGACGGCAGCCTGCTCACCAACGACAAACGCCTGCCCCCGGACTTTTTTCAGGTGCTGGAACAGCTCCATCAGCGGGGCATTCGGTTTGCGGCGGCCAGCGGCCGGGCTTACTACACCCTGCGGGAAAACTTTGCCCCCTATGAGGACCGGCTGGATTACCTCTGCGAAAACGGGGCCTTTGTGTCCTGCGGCGGCAAGGTGATTTCCATGGACTCCTTGGACCCGGAGGTGGTCAGCGAGATCATTGACTGCTGTGAGAAACTGCCCGACGCCCAGCTGGTGCTTTGCGGCAAAGACCGGGCCTACCACAAGCAGCCCCCGGCGGAGTACACCCCCCACCTGCAATGCTATTACGTCCAACATCAGGTGTTAACGGATCTGCACCAGGTCACCGATCCCATCTTAAAGGTAGCCATCTGTAATCTGAAGGACATCCGCACCACCCACGCCGCCCTGGAGCCCATCTTCGGCAGTCGGCTGAATGTGGTGGTCAGCGGGGATTACTGGATGGACATGATGAACCCCCAGGTGAACAAGGGCTGGGCCTTACAGCAGATGCAGCAGTATCTGGGTGTGACCAAGGAAGAAACCATGGCCTTTGGGGATTACTACAACGACATTGAATTGCTGGGGCAGGCGGGGGAAAGCTACGTCATGGCCAACGCCCGCCCGGAAATGTTCGCCTACGGAAACCACACCGCCCCTTCCAATGAGGACTACGGGGTGACCCGAATCATCCGCCGGGTGGTGCTGGGGGAGCAGGAATAAGGAAGTGACGAAATGGATCTGGCAATCTGCATCATTTTGCTGGTTTCCGGGCTGCTCTGCCCCCTGCTGATGCTGGGGTTTGGGCTGATTTCCAGGAAGCACCCGCCCAAAACCATCAACTGCTGGTACGGTTACCGCACTGCCCGCTCCATGAAAAGTCAGGCCGCCTGGGACTTTGCCCACCGCTATTGCGGCAGGCTCTGGACCTGGCTGGGGGCAATTTTGCTGGCATTTTCCGCAGCGGTGCTGGCGCCGGTGTTCCTGCTTGGCGGGGATACTGCCGGCAGCATGGCTGCGGTGATTCTGCTGGGCGTCCAGGTGGCAGTGCTGCTGGGCTCCATTGTCCCGGTGGAGCGGGCGTTAAAGCGGCAGTTTGATGAACAAGGCAATCCCATTTCAAAATCAGGATCGGATGAACAGAATTCAAAGGAGGAACCGTAATGGCATCCACCAGGGAAATTTCTATCCGGCGGGACGGACTGACCCTGCGGGGGCGAATCGACTGTCCCCACGCCCTCCCCGCCCCCGCCGTGATCCTCTTTCACGGTTTTGCCGGGGACATCGGCGACCGCCCGGGAGAAATCTACCAGCGCATCACCGAAATGCTGGTGGAGGCGGGGCAGGTTGTGGTGCGGTTTGACTTCAACGGCCACGGCAAAAGCGACGGGGATTTTACCCAGATGGACCCCTTCAACGAATTGGAGGATGCCTTTGGGGTGCTGGATTACGTCCGCACTTTGGATTTTGTCACCACCATCTCCATTCTGGGCCATTCCCAGGGCGGGGTCATCGGCGGGATGCTGGCGGGGTACTGCCCGGATTTCATCCACAAGCTCTGCCTGCTGGCTCCCGCAGCCACCTTAAAAACCGACGCCCAGACCGGCCGGTGCATGGCGGCCCACTACAACCCGGCTCACATCCCGGATTCGGTGAACGTGGACGGGTTCCATGTGGTAGGGGGCAAGTATTTCCGCATTGCCCGATCCCTGCCTATCTATGAAATCACCGCGCAGTTTCCCGGCCCGTTGCTGGATGTCCACGGCATCCATGACCGGATCGTGGATGTGTCCGCCTCCAAGCGCTATGCCAAAGAGCTGAAGCACTGCCGTTTGGTGCTGCTGGAAGATTTAGACCATGGCCTTTGCGGAGCCGATCAGTCCAGGATGCTGGAGGAGATTCTGACTTTTTTCCGGGAAAAGGACGCCGGGGAAGAATAATCTTCAAGGTTTTCGCCTATCCTTTGGATGAGGTGATGGGCTTGAAGTTTCCGTGGAAATCGCTGCTGGTCTGTCTGCTTATCCCTTTGGGGGTGGGCGGGCTCAGCGGCTTGGTGAATGGGCCGGGGATGGCTGCCTTTGACCAGTTGGCCAAACCCCCGCTGACCCCGCCGGACTGGGTGTTTGCTGTGGCTTGGGCCATCCTTTATCTGCTCATGGGATTGGCCAGCTGGCTGGTTTGGAATTACGGGAAGGACAAAGGAGCGGTTCGGGGGGCGCTGCGGCTGTACGGGCTGCAGCTGGGCATGAATTTTTTTTGGCCCCTGTTTTTCTTTACCCTGCAATGGCGGTTAGGGGCGTTTGTTTGGCTGGTGGTGCTGTGGGCGCTGATTTTGACCACCCTGCTGCGTTTTCTCCAGCTGAACCGGGCGGCGGGCTGGCTGCTGGTTCCCTACCTTGTTTGGACTGCCTTTGCCGGGTATTTGAATCTGGGGGTGGTGCTCTGCAATTTGCAGGAGACTCCCTTTTAAAAGCCAAAGGACAGGAGGTGAAACCATGCTGGAATACAAATACGACACCCAGCTTCTCATCGAAGGAGAAGGACTGGATGAAGATGAAATCAACGACTATTTTCAGGAGCATTTCCAAGGGGACTGCCTGCTGGCGGTGGGGGATGAGGATTTAATCAAGATCCACTTCCATACCAATCAGCCCTGGAAGGTGCTGGAATACTGCGCCGGTTTGGGCAGTATCTACGATATTGTCATTGAGGATATGGACCGTCAGGCAAGAGGCCTCCACGGTTGACCCCCATACGCAGAAAGGAACGCCCGTTGCCGGACGTTCCTTTTTTGGTTTGATTACCGCTGCTTCCATTCCTGTTCTTCGTGGCGCTCCAAATCGCACAGCCGGTTGTTGGCCACCTTCATCATTTCCTCCAGGCGAAAGGTGCGCTCCACCATAGTGTTGTGCTTTTCCACCTTTTTTTCCAGCTCCTGGATGCGGTAGTTGGTGAGGCGGTTGGCGGCCAGCACCCCGGATAAGCTGCCGATGAGGGTGCCTGCTAGGCTCAGCAGGGCGATGACAATTTCTGCGTTCATGTTTCCTCCTGGGAGTCCGCCAACAGCAGGCTGCCCCAGTAAAGCCGTGCGGAAGGGGTGGTGCCCACCTGGGCGGCTTCGGAAGGGGAAAGGGCCTTGTCATAGATGCGGAAGTTTTTCAGCAGCCCGGCGTAGTCGTTGTCCTCAAACCGGGAATACCCCAGATAGTTTTGGGTAAAGCAGTCCAGGTGGGACAGCAGGCCGCTGAGGGTGGAACCGGTATCGTTGGCGGCGGTTTTCAGAGCCCCGTCCAGATAGATGCACAGCTGGGTGGGGGAAACGGTAAAGACAAAGGTGTGCCAGACCCCGGGAGTGACGCACTGGTAGTTGCCCAATCCCATCTGCTGCACGGTGAGACTTTCCCAAAAGCCCGTGGCCGTCACGCCCTGGGTGGCATACAGATCTCCTTCGCCGGTCTCCTGGGCGGCCGGGGCATAGAATTGGAAGATCCGTGTCCAGTCTGCCAGGTTGTCCGGCTTGATGTCTAAAGCAAAGGAAATGCCGCCGGAAAAATCCTTCCCGGCAAACAATCCGGCAGGGAGGGTCAGGTAGTTTTGCCGGATGGTGGGGGAAGCGGTGCGGGTAATGCGCAGGGTGATGTACTGGTGGTAGGCGGGGTTGTCGTAGTAGAAATAGATTTGGGTATACTCTACAATGTCCTCCGGAGCCGTAAAGGCAATGGAACCGCTGCTCCCGCTGGAGGAAGAGGAAATGGCGGTGCCCAAATCCAAGATGGTTCCATCTGCTTTTGCCAGCGCCAGGTGTCCGGCGTTTCCGTAACAGGGGGTGGCGCTCTGACTGGTGGGGATTTGGGAAGTCATGGCAAAGGTATAGCTCACACCCGCCTGGAAGGGGGAGGGGCTGCGCAGAGAGACCGCCACATAGGCGCTGCTGCCCTCGGTGCGGGGGAGAAGAATGTAGCCGTTGTCGTAAAGCTGGATGGACTGGGTGGAGGTCAGGTTTACCAAGCTTTCCATGGTCATGGCGGCGCCGGCAGCGGGAAGGGTGCGGCAGCTTTTGCCGGTGTCGTCCCAGCTGCCCAAACCCTGCCCGCCCACCGGAGTGGCGGCAAAGGTAGGGTCGAGCCGATCCTTCCAATCCTCCTGCAAGGGAAAGTAGCTGACCAGATGGTTGTTGGGGTGGCTGCTTTCCGCCAGGTACAGCCGCTTGGGGTTGGGGGGCGTCAAGGCGTCGTACTGGGCTTGGGAAAGCACCTGCATATTTTGATTGACGTCCACCGATTGGATCTGCTGAAGCTGCTGGGCGATCTGGGTGTGGAGTTCTTCCACAGCATGATAGAGGGTAATGCAGTTTTGGTTCCAGTTGTAGGCCTGGTCTGCGTTGGTTTGAGATTCGCCGGCGTCTTCCTGGGCGGAGGCGGCGCTGGCTGCCGCAGCGGCGGCGTGGTTGGCGGCAGCCGCTGCACTTTGGGAAAGGGAGGCCGCGCTTTCCGCCGCCGATTGAGCGGAGCTTTGGGCGGCTTCCACGGACTGCTGGACTTCCTCCACCATATCCCGGAGGATTTGGTAGTCGGACTGGCTGGTAAATTCCCGGCTGGAGATGGGGTTTTTCCAGACCTTCAGCAGCAGCACCGGGGTTTGGATGACCTGGTCCTCTCCTGCAATTTCCAGCACAAAGCTGTGTTCTCCCGCCACGCAGCACATCTGCCCGGTGAGGATTAGGTAAACCAGGCAGCCCTCGTAGGTGGCGGCTTGGTAGATGCTGGTGCCGTCGGATTTTTTCATCCGCAGGTTCACCGCCCAGCCCTCCGGCACCGGCCAGTCGGCGCCGTCTTTTTGCAGGCGGATCTCCAGCAGCCGCAGATTGGTGTCGTACTGCATACATTGGAGCACCGGCGGCTTTTGACCGGTAAACTGCAGGTCCACGCAGGTTTGGGTGATCACCATTTGATTTTGCGTTTCACTCATGGGACTCCTCCTTCAATCACGGTGCAAGATGTGATTACAGGGGGTATGGTAGCTGCAAACCGGCAGGATGTCAATGCAAATTTGAAATAGATGGACTTTATTTGGGCGGCTACTTGGTTTTTTTTGGATAGCAGCCGCTGTGTTTTTCTTTCGGAGGGGATTTCGGATAAATTTTAAAGAAGCCTGCGGCAACAAAGTGTTTTTAGATAAATTAAGGCGGGAGTTGAGCCACTTGCCAGACTGTTTACCCGCCCTTTTCCCCAAAAACAGATTGCGCCCTATAAAACAGAAAAAGCACCGTCAACCCGCATAAATACTGGGGTTTTCGGTGCTTTTCTTTGGAGCTGCTAACCAGATTCGAACTGGTGACCTCGTCCTTACCAAGGACGTGCTCTGCCTACTGAGCCATAGCAGCAGATGAAGTTTTTCTTGTCGGTTGAGCTTACCGCTCTCGACAACGTTGACTATTATACCGGACAGTCGGCGGAATGTCAAGGGTTTTTTCAAAAAAAATTTCAGAAGGGCAAAAAATGGCAGAACAAAGGTGAAAACGGAAAAAATATGGGACAGAACGGGAGAAAAATCGGAGGATTTGCTTTTTTCGCCTTGCTATGGTACAATGGTTGCTAGAAGCAACCATTGTAGTTCCCCTCTTGGCCGGCACAATGCCCGGCCGGCCATTTTGCTTCGCAAAAACCGAGGGAAACTATCGTATATCTTAATAGTATAACGATTGCTGAAAGTACAGCTTTTGTATCAAGCAAATGCTGCGAATTGTGGTTCCCACCTTGCCGCCAAAAGCAGGGCGGTAGTTGGCCGGACGGCGAACACCGGTGGAAACCTTTTCATATCCATAGCACGATACTGTTCCGGGAGGAAATGTAATGACTGTGACTTTGCTCACCTACACCCCGCAGCCGGAGAAAACCGTGGCCTGCGCTGCCAAGCTCTGCTACAGCGCCAGCGGTGTAGATCAGTTATATGAAGGCCTGACCAACGAAAAAGCATCGGATTTTGTGCAGATGCTGGCGGAAATCGGCCATGAAAGCCCTATCGAACACGCCAGCTTTACCTTTGCTCTGGAAGGGGTGTCCCGCTCCCTGCTGGCACAGATCACCCGGCACCGGCTGGCGTCCTTTAGCGTACAGAGCCAGCGGTATGTAAAGGAATCGGATTTTTCCTTTGTCACTCCGCCGGAAATTGCTGCCGACCCGGCTGCCCATGAAGTGTTTTTAAAGTCCATGGAACGGGCGGTGGAGGACTACAACACCTTAGCCGACCTGCTGCAAAAGCGCCATGAACAGAGCTTCCTGGAAGCGGGACTGCCGGAAAAGGAAGCCAAGCGCAAGGCGGAAAAGAAGGCCATTGAAGACGCACGGTTTGTGCTGCCCAACGCCTGCGCCACCAAGATGATCCTGACCATGAACGCCCGCAGCCTGCTGAACTTCTTTAAGCTGCGCTGCTGCAACCGGGCCCAGTGGGAGATCAAGGCAGTGGCGGACGAAATGCTCCGCCAGGTCTGCGCCGTGGCCCCCACCCTGTTTGCGGCGGCAGGCCCTTCCTGCTACCACGGAAGCTGCTCGGAAGGGAAAATGAGCTGCGGAAAAGCCGCCCAGGTGCGGGCTTTTTACACCATGCTCCACAACCGTCAAACCCCCGAACCCTAAGGAGGGACCTTGATGAAAGGAAAACTGCTGGTGCTGGACGGGTTGGACGGCTGCGGAAAATCCACCCAGGCCGAGCGGCTGACCCGACGGCTGGAAGAGGTCTTTCCCGGCCGGGTTCACCTGATTTCCTATCCCGATTATGACAGCCCCTCTTCCGCCTTGGTGAAGATGTACTTGGGCGGGGATTTTTCCGCCCATCCGGAAGGGGTCAACGCCTACGCCGCCTCCACCTTCTATGCGGTGGACCGGTATGCAGGCTATGTCCGCCACTGGGGGGAGTGGTACCGGCAGGGCCACTTCATTGTAGCCGCCCGGTACACCACCTCCAACGCCATTCACCAAATGGGCAAGCTCCCCCAAGGAGAATGGAAGGAATTTTTGGACTGGCTGGAAGATTTTGAATATGAAAAACTGGCCCTGCCTAAGCCGGATTTGGTCTGTTATCTTCAGATGGACCGTAAGGTATCGGAACAGCTTTTGGATGCCCGCTATCAGGGAGATGCGTCCCGCCGGGATATCCATGAACGAGACCGGGCGTATCTGGAGCAGTGCCGCATCAGCGCCGAGTATGCTGCTGAATACTGGCATTGGAACAGGATAACCTGCTCTCAAGACGGAAAAGCCCTTCCCATGGAAGAGATCACCCAGCGGCTTTGGGATCTGGTCACCCCCTTGTTTTCCCAAGGTGGTGATGCCTCATGATCCTTCGCCATCCCCGGCGGGAGGAGATTCCCCAGCTGGCTGAGTTGTGGTCCGACTGCTTTTCCGATGCCCAGGAGGATGTGGCTCGGTTTTTGGATCAGGTGCTGCGGCCGGAATACGGTCTGGTGGTTTTGCAGCCCAATGGAAGGCCGGCCGCCATGCTCACCATGCTGCCGGTGATGATGCACACCAACACCAACATTTATAAGGGCAGCTACCTTTATGGGGTCTGCACCCACCCGGATTTCCGGGGACAGGGGTATTTCCATCAACTGATGGAGCGGGCCAAAGAGGAAGCCAAAAGCCAGAACCGGCAGTTTTTGTGCCTGGTGCCGGAGGGGGAAAAGCTGTTTTCCCTGTACCGGAGCCTGGGCTATGAAACCTTGTTTTACCGCACCCAAAAGAAGCTGAACCCCTTGGACTATGAGGACCGGCAGGTGCTCTGCACCATGGAGGAGATTGGGGAAGGGTACTACATCAAGCTGCGGCAGCTCTATCTGTCCGGCTTGGACCTTTCGGTGCAGTTTGACGGCACCCTGCAAACCATCCTGTATCAGGATTTGAAGGATGCGGGCTGCCGGATGATTTCCGTCCAGTGCCGCTACGGCCATGGCTGTGTGGTGTTTACCCAGCGCCGGGACACCATGGAAATCTGGGAAGCCGCCATGGACCCCACCTGCTTTTACAGCATCATCACCTCCCTGGCCCAGCGGTTTGGGGCCAAACAGGTACTGCTCACCGGACATCCCTGTTATGCCGGAACCCGGCAGGAGCTTTCCCCCTACGGGATGTACCTTCCCCCGGAGGACAAACTGGCCCTGCCTGGGGAAAAGTACCCCCAGCCTTATATGAATCTGATGCTGGATCAATGAATCCGGTTAAGATAGAGCATTCATTTTGTAACTTGCCCGGTTTCGGGCAGAAAGGAATCGAAAATCACATGATCTACTTGTTTTTGGCGGACGGCTTTGAAGAAGTGGAAGCCTTGACGCCCCTGGACTACCTGCGCCGGGTGGACGGGCACAACATCAACACGGTTGGCGTGTACGACACCGAAGTCACCGGTTCCCACGGGGTGACCCTGCAAACGGATCTGCATATGGATGAGATCAGCTTTGACGACATTGAGATGATCATCCTTCCCGGCGGAATGCCCGGCACCAAAAATCTGGACAAAAGCGATAAGCTCCACGATGTGATTGACTACTGCGCCGACAATGACATCAAAATTGCTGCCATCTGCGCCGCCCCCTCCATCTTAGGGAAAAAGGGGCTGCTGGACGGCCGGAAAGCCTGCTGCTATCCCGGCTTTGAACGGGAACTCAAGGGAGCAAGAATCAGCAAGGATGCCGTGGAGGTAGACGACAACTTTATCACCGCTCGGGGGGCTGGCTGCGCCCAGCAGTTTGCCTTTACCCTGGTGGAGGAACTTTACGGAAAGGATGCCGCCCAGAAGCTGATGCAGCAGGTGGTTTGGATGGAGTGATGGGTGCCGGACGTCCCGTTACCGACATCCGCCAGGTAAAGCGGGGACTGCGGAAGAAATTCCGGGAAATCCGCCTGGCCATGGACCCCCAGGAGAAAGCTGCCTGGGACCGGCGCATCACTGCAAATCTGCTCCGCTCTCCCCGTTACCGGAAAGCCAAGCGGGTGTTGCTTTTTGTCTCCAAACCCATTGAGATTGATACCCACTCCCTGATTCGCACCGCATTGCAGCAGGGCAAGCAGGTGCTGCTGCCAAGGTGCCTGAACGAGCAGGGCCACATGGAGTTTTTTGCCATACAAAGCTGGGAGGACTTGGTGCCCGGCCTGTACGGCTTGCTGGAACCGGACCCGGAGCGGTGCCCCTGCATTCAAACCTTCCAACCAACCGATTTCTGCCTGGTGCCGGGGTTTTCCTTTGACGCCAAGGGCTACCGGTTGGGCTTCGGCAAAGGCTATTACGACCGGTTCCTCTCCCGGTTTTCCGGGGTCACCGCAGGGGCTTGCTATCATTGCTGCACCACCCAGTCCCTGCCCCATGGCCGGTACGACCGGCCGGTGGACTATCTCTTTACCGAGCGTTATGTGCGGCGTCTGGCTCCCCCCGACGCCCCCTTACCCAAACTGAAAGAAAGGTGATTTGCGTGGAACAAAACCGTTCTCCGGAAGAAGAAAAGCAGCCCCGGCAGGACGCTCCGGCTGAGGAGGACCGGGCCGCTTCCCCCAACCCGGAACCGGCACAGGAACCAGCCGTCCCTTCCCAGCCGGAAGGGAAAGAGACACAACCGGCACAGGAACCGGTTGCCGTTTCTCCGCCGGAAGAGCCCCAGAAGGAAAAGCCCCCGGCATTTCAGGTAAACTTCCAGGAAGACGCCTTTGAGGAGTTTGGGGAATTGCTGCCCACCCAGCCGGTGGAGCCCCAATCGGCAGAGGCGGTCAAGCCCAAACGAAAATGGGGCTGGCTGAAGGTCACCATCACCCTGGTGCTGCTGGCGGTGGTGGGATTTGTCTGCACCGTCTTGATTCTGTTTTTGGGGGATATGATGGGGGTCAACGGCAACAGCGACCCCATTACCGTAACGGTGGAGCCTAACACCGGTCTCAACGAAGTCAGCGAAACCCTCCACGAAGCGGGGGTCATCGACTACCCGGATTTGTTTAAGTTCTACGTCCGGTTTATGGCCGACGACAACGTCACCATCCAGTTCGGAGAGTTTGACCTGTCCTCCGACATGGGATATGACGAGATCATCCAGGTGCTCAGCACCTATAACCGCTCCGACCAGGTGGTGCGGGTCACCATTCCGGAAGGGAGCACGGTGGTGGAGATTGCCCGGATTTTGGAGGATAACCGGGTCTGCACGGTGCAGGACTTCTACGACGCCGTGAACCGCACCGATTATCAGTATTCCTTCCTCACCGAAGAAGTGCTCAGCAACACCAGCCGGTATTTCCTGCTGGAAGGCTACCTGTTCCCGGACACCTATGACTTCTACGTCAACGAGCACGCCAGCGATGTGGTGGAGACCATGCTGGATAACTTCGCCGACCACTACACCAGCGAAGTCCGGCAGGCGGTGGAAAGCAGCGGCATGAGTTTAGACCAGATTGTGGTGCTGGCCTCGGTGGTGGAAGCGGAGGCTTCCGGCAACACCGAGCAGATGGCCAATGTGTCCAGCGTGTACCACAACCGGCTTTCCGATTCCGGCAGCTACCCCAACCTGCAAAGCGACCCCACCATCCTCTATGCGGAGAACGTGATTAAGCCCTTCCTCCAGGAGGACGGCGCCATTGACGAAACGGAACAGGCCCTGCTGGACAGCTATAACACCTACGCCGGTTCCGGCCTGCCTGCCGGTGCCATCAACAATCCCGGCATTGCGGCGATTTTGGCGGCGGCTCAGCCGGCAGACACCGACTACACCTACTTCGTCACCTCCTCCGATGGGGCGACCTTCCTGTACGCCAGCGATTACCGCACCCACTTGGCCAACTGTGAGCAGGTGGGGATTACCACCGGGTAAGACCCGAGCCAGAGGAAGAAAGCAAACAGATTCAGATGACCGGAAGCCCTGCTTCCGGTTTTCTTGTGGCAGATTACGATAGGAGAAGAAAGATGGAACAAAAAGCTCAAACCCGCCCGGAAGTGCTGGCCCCTGCCGGGGACCTGGGGCGGTTGCAAGCAGCCCTGCAATACGGCGCCGATGCGGTGTATCTGGCGGGGAAGGAATTTGGAATGCGGGGCGGCGTGCCCAACTTTGACCCGGAGCAGCTGGCCCAGGGGGTGCAGCTGGCCCACCGAAAAGGAGCGAAGGTGTACGTCACCGCCAATACCTTGCAGCGCAACGACGAAATCCAGCGGTATCCCCAGTTTGTGTCCTATTTGCAGCAGATCGGGGTGGATGCGGTGATTATCAACGATATGGGGGCGCTGATGCTCACCAAGCAGTACGCCCCCGGCATGGAGCTGCACATCTCCACCCAATCCGGTATCACCAACTTCCAAACCGCCCGGGCCTTCTATGAACTGGGAGCCAAACGGGTGGTGCTGGCCAGGGAGCTGAGCCTGGAGGAGATTGCAGAAATCCGGGCCAAAACCCCCGCCGATCTGGAATTGGAGGTGTTCGTCCATGGAGCCATGTGTATGTCCATCTCCGGGCGGTGCCTGATTTCCAACTACCTCACCGACCGGGACGCCAACCGGGGCCAGTGCGCCCAGCCCTGCCGGTGGAGATACCATTTGGTGGAGGAAAAGCGCCCCGGGGAATACTTTCCCATTGTAGAGGAGCCGGATGGCGGGGCCTACATCCTCAACGCCAAGGATCTGTGCATGATCGAGCATCTGGATAAACTGGTGCAGGCCGGGGTATCCAGCCTGAAAATCGAGGGCCGGGCCAAGTCCGCCTACTATGTGGCGGTGGTGACCAACGCCTACCGGATGGGGCTGGAGGACTATCTGGCCCATCCCCAAAACTGGACCCTCCCGGCATGGCTGGGCGACGAAGTACGGAAGGTGAGCCATCGAAGGTACTCCACCGGCTTTTACTTCGGCAAGCCCGACCAGTATTACGATAAAGTGGGGTACATCCGGGGCTACGAGTCCGCCGCCGTGACCCTGGACTGGCAGGAAGGCTGGCTGAAGGTGGCTCAGCGCAATAAGTTTTCGGTGGGGGAGACCCTGGAAGCGGTAATCCCCGGACAGCATTTCCTGTCCATCCCGGTGACGGCTCTGGAGGACGAGGACCGCAACCCCATCCCCAACGCCTGCCATGCGGAAATGGTGGCCTGGCTGCCCTGTGAAACCAAGCTGGAGCCGGGCATCGTCATCCGCCGGGCCACCCAGCCCCAGCCGTGAGGAAATGGGAGGAAAATAAGAAAGCAGCAGGAAAGACCCCTGCTGCCTTTTCTTTGTGGGAATCAGCCCTGAGCGTTTTGGGCTTTGTACTCCTGGCCCCAGTTCCACATGGCGTCCAAAATGGGCTTGAGGCTCATGCCCAGGGGGGTCAAGGAGTATTCCACTCTGGGGGGAACTTCCGGGTACACCTTTCGGTGGACCAGCCCGTTTTGCTCCATGTCCCGAAGCTGGGCGGTGAGCACTTTTTGGGAGACTTTGCCGATGGACTTTTTCAGTTCGCCGAACCGCTTGGTGCCGGGGAGCAGATCCCTTAAAATCAGCACCTTCCATTTGTCCCCGATGAGGGTCAGGGTGGTTTCCACCGGGCAGGCCGGCAATTCTTTTACGGTTTTTTCTTCACTCATGTAGGCGGCTCCTTTCCAATTCTTTCTTTTGGTAACTAACATCCTAATTATACTCTACCGCACAAAAAGAGTCAATCGTGCTGCTGGAAACCAACCTGCTGAAAAATTTTTTCTTCCTCCAAAGCCCCAGATTCACAGCAAGGATGCAAAAGTTTCCCGGCTTCGTCGGCCGGTGCAAGCAGGTTTCTGCCGTTTTCTTTGATTTACAGTTTTTTTACACCCTCCCAGTAGCGAATGGAAGAAAAAAATGGTATACTAAAGGAAAAAGTGGGCGGCTTGCCGCCTTTGGAAATAGAATGGAGGGTTTTTGCAAATGGTAACCGTAACCGACAGCATCAAGTATGCAGGTGTCAATGATCATCTGGTGGATCTCTTCGAGGGGCAGTACACGGTCCCCAACGGGATGTCCTATAACTCCTATGTGATTTTGGACGACAAAATCGCAGTGATGGATACGGTGGACATTAAATTCACCCACGAATGGCTGGATAACCTGGAGGGTATCCTGGACGGCAGAAAGCCGGACTACCTGATCGTCCAGCACATGGAACCGGACCATTCCGCCAATATCCAGAACTTCCTGTCCGTCTATCCCGGCACCAAGGTGGTGGCTTCCGCCAAAGCCTTCGCCATGATCGAGAGCTTTTTCGGTGCCACTCTGGAGGACCAGAAACTGGTGGTGGGGGAAGGAGATACCCTTTCTCTGGGTAAGCACCAGCTCACCTTTGTCACCGCCCCCATGGTGCACTGGCCGGAAGTGATCGTCACCTATGACAGCACCGATAAAGTGTTGTTTTCCGCCGACGGCTTCGGCAAGTTCGGTGCGCTGGACGTGGAGGAAGACTGGGACGATGAAGCCCGCCGGTACTATATCGGCATTGTGGGCAAGTACGGCGCCCAGGTGCAGAACCTGCTGAAAAAGGCTGCCGGACTGGACATCGCCATGATCTGCCCGCTCCACGGCCCGGTGCTGAAGGAGAATCTGGGTCACTACCTGGAAAAGTACAGCCTCTGGTCCTCCTACACCCCGGAATCGGAAGGCGTGGTGATTGCCTATACCTCGGTGTACGGCCACACCAAGCGGGCGGTGGAACAGCTGGCGGAAAAGCTAACGCGGAAGGGCTGCCCCCAGGTGCTGGTGTATGATCTGGCCCGGTGCGATATGGCCGAAGCGGTGAGCAGCGCTTTCCAGTACAACAAGCTGGTGCTGGCCACCACTACCTACAACGCCGACATCTTCCCCTTTATGAAGCAGTTTATCGACCACCTCACCGAGCGCAATTTCCAGAACCGCACCATCGGTTTGATGGAAAACGGCTCCTGGGCCCCCTTGGCCGCTAAGATCATGAAGCAGAAGCTGGAAGGCTGCAAGAAGATCAACTGGCTGAACACCACCGTGAAGATCAAGTCCGCCCTAAACACCCAGAGCCAGGAGGAGCTGGAAGCTATGGCGGAGGAGCTCTGCCGGGAATATATCGCCCATTCCTCCGAGAGTGCGGATAAAAGCGATATGACCGCCCTGTTTAAGATCGGCTACGGGCTGTATGTGGTCACCTCCAACGACGGCAAAAAGGACAACGGCCTGATTGTCAACACCGTGACCCAGGTTTCCGACAACCCCAACCTGGTGGCTGTGAACATCAACAAGACCAACTACTCCCACCACATCATCAAGCAGACCGGCAAGATGAACGTCAACTGCCTGTCCATCGACGCCCCCTTCTCCGTCTTTGAGAACTTCGGCTTCCAAAGCGGCCGCAGTGCGGACAAGTTTGCCGGCTGGGACACCGTCCGTTCTGACAACGGACTGATTATCCTGCCCAAGTATATCAACGCCGCCTTTTCTTTGAAGGTGGAGCAGTATGTGGATTTGGGCACCCACGGTATGTTTATCTGCTCGGTGACCGAAGCCCGGGTGATGAGCGACCGGGACACCATGACCTACACCTACTATTTGAACAACGTCAAGCCCAAACCCCAGACCGAAGGGAAGAAGGGCTTTGTCTGCAAGGTCTGCGGATATATCTACGAAGGGGAGGAGCTCCCCGAAGATTTCATCTGCCCGCTGTGCAAGCACGGGGCGGTGGATTTTGAACCCATTGGGGAATAACATAAAAGTTTTTAGTCAGAAACACACCGAAGGTTTGTTTCGCTTTTCTACAAAAAACTGGTGGGGTCGAATCCCACGCAGTGGATACGAATCCCACGCAGTGGATTCTAAGGGGCAACGCCCCTGCACAGTAAATCTTTCATCCTTTCCCCTTTACACCCATCTGATGTTTTTCGGCCCGTAGTGGAACCTTCTTTTGGAATCCGCCCGCCCAACGGCGTAGAGCCGAGGGCGGGTCAATCCGGAAACATCTGGAACCTTTTTCGACAAGCTGGGCGGCTCTCTCAGGAGGGCCGCTTTTGCTGTTTGGAAACAAATTCCCGGAGCGATTGTAAGTATTGGATAAAATTTTCACGAAATCCTTCCTTTTACTTGACGAATGGCTCCAAAGGTACTATAATAAAGTTACATTCAGCTTTGGTACTGCCACGGCTTAAAAAACAGGAGGAACCGAACAATGAGATTTTTTATTGACACTGCGGACGTAAATGAAATCCGTGAAGCCAATGACATGGGCATTATCTGCGGCGTAACCACCAACCCTTCCCTGATTGCCAAGGAAGGCCGTGACTTCAACGAAGTCATCAAGGAAATCACCAGCATCGTAGACGGTCCCATCAGCGGCGAAGTGAAAGCCACCACCACCGACGCTGCCGGCATGATTAAAGAAGGCCGGGAAATTGCTGCCATCCACCCCAACATGGTAGTGAAAATCCCCATGACCGCCGAAGGCTTGAAGGCAGTCAAGGTGCTGCATTCCGAAGGCATCAAGACCAATGTGACCCTGGTGTTCAGCGCCGCCCAGGCTCTGCTGGCCGCCCGCGCCGGAGCCACCTATGTTTCCCCCTTCCTGGGCCGTTTGGATGATATTTCCATGCCCGGCATCGACCTGATCCGCTCCATTGCCGAGATCTTTGCGGTGCATGACATCGACTGCCAGATCATCTCCGCCAGTGTGCGCAACCCCATCCATGTGATCGACTGCGCAGCTGCCGGCGCTGACATCGCCACCGTTCCCTACAAAGTGCTGATGCAGATGATCAAGCACCCCCTGACCGATCAGGGCATCGACAAGTTCCAGAAGGACTACAAAGCGGTGTTTGGCGAATAATCCACCTTGTTTTTCAAAGCGGACCTGCTTGTTCAGGTCCGTTTTTCTTATGGAAAACCCGGAAGAAAGGAAGGATACCATGAAGGTGGCCATTGTGGGAAGCCGGGAGGTGGACCTGTCCCGGCTGTCCTGGCTGGAAGCGCTGGTACCTAAGGACTGCACGGCCATTGTGTCCGGCGGGGCCAGAGGAGTGGACCAGATGGCCTGGGAGATTGCCCAGCGCAAGGGGATCACCTGCATTGAGCTGCTGCCGGATTACGGCAGGTTCGGGCGGCGCGCCCCCCCTGATTCGGGACCGGGAGATTGTAAAGGAAGCGGATTTGGTGCTGGCGGTGTGGGACGGCGCTTCCCGGGGTACCCGCTATGTGATGGAGCAGTGCCGGAAAACCAACACCCCGGTTCGGGTCTACCGGCCCAACGGTACCCCTTACCTTCCCATGGAATGGCAGGAAGACCCCTTTGCGTAATTTTGCTTGCAATCCGCACACCGAACAGGTATACTAGAAGAAAAGTGACAGAGGAGGTTCTTTTATGCCTAATTGGCTTGACAACGCAATCTTTTATGAGATCTATCCCCAGTCCTTCCAGGACAGCAACGGGGACGGCATCGGTGATCTTCAGGGTATTATCCAGCGCCTGGACTACATTCAGCAGTTGGGCTGCAACGCCATTTGGCTCAACCCCTGTTTTGATTCCCCCTTTGCGGATGCAGGATATGATGTAAAAAACTACTGCCGCATCGCTCCCCGGTACGGCACCAATCAAGATATGAAACAGCTTTTGGAGCAGGTCCACCGCCGGAAAATGCGGCTGATTCTGGATTTGGTCCCCGGCCACACCTCGGTGGAGCACCCTTGGTTTTTGGAGTCCATGAAGCCGGAAGAAAATGAGTACACCCACCGCTATCTCTGGACCGATTCGATTTGGGAGGACTTTAACGGAGTGGAAAACACCACCGGCTGCCTGCGGGGCATCTCTGCCCGGAACGGAAGCTGCGCGGTGAATTTCTTCTCCACCCAGCCTGCCTTAAACTACGGCTTTGCCAACCCCGACCCGGAAAAGCCCTGGCAGAAATCCTCCGATTCTCCCGAAGCCCAGGCTACCCTCAACGCCATGATCCAGGTGATGGACTTCTGGCTGAAGATGGGCTGTGACGGGTTCCGGGTGGACATGGCGGGAAGCTTGGTGAAAAACGATCCCGGCCAGGAAGCCACCATCCGCCTTTGGCAGAAGGTCCGGGCTTTCCTGGACGAAAACTACCCCGATGCCGCCATGATTTCGGAATGGGGAAATCCCGGCCGGGCGCTGCGGGGAGGCTTCCACATGGACTTTCTGCTCCACTTCGGCCCCTCCCGGTACTGGGAACTGTTCCGCTCCGATTCCCCCTATTTCTCCCGGAAAGGCACTGGGGAGATCGGCACTTTCCTGAGCCGGTATGAGGAATTTATTCGGGAATGCGGGGGACAGGGCTTGATCTGCCTGCCCAGCGGCAACCACGATATGGAACGCATCTCCTATTTCCTGGATGAAGAAGAGTGCAAGCTGGCGTTCCTGTTTTTGCTCACCATGCCCGGCGCTCCCTTTATTTACTATGGAGACGAAATCGGCATGCGCTATCAGGAAGGTCTGCCCTCCAAAGAGGGAGGCTACCACCGCACCGGTTCCCGTACCCCCATGCAGTGGGACAATGGGGTCAACGCCGGATTTTCCACTGCCTCCCCGGAGGAGCTCTATCTTCCCATCGACCCCAACCCCTTCCGCCCCACAGTGCAGAGCCAGCAGGTGGCGCCCGGTTCTTTGTACCACACGGTGCAGAAGCTGATTAACCTGCGCCTGGCCCATCCGGTGCTGCAAAGCAACGCCCCGGTGGAGTTTTTGGCGGGACGGGTGGAGCCCTATCCTTTGGTGTACCGCCGCAAGAATGAAGAGGAGGACATTATCGTCATCCTCAACCCCTCCAACCACAGCGTGGAATACACCCTTCCCTGGATGGAGGAGGAAGTGCAGGTGCTGTATCAGTTAGGCGGCGTTTGCACCTGGAAGGAGCGGGTGGTGAATGTGGACCGGGAAACCGGCTTGCTGCTGCTTTATCGTCCCGCCCGTCCGGTAGAAGAGTGAGTCCCGCCCACAGAGAGTTTTGTTATTTTCCAGTAAGGTCAGGTGTCTTTCATGTCATTGCCCTATCACACGATGTTTGTTATCATTGCCGCCGGGTTTTTCCTGTTTCGCTTTTGGTGTGAGCCCAAGGCGTACCGGCTGCTGCTGGCGGTTTGGGCCCCCTGCACCATGATGGGGTATCTGATGGAGGATGCCTGGTGGGCCTATTTCAGCTTTGGAGTACAGGCTGCGTTTTTGATTGGGTTTATCCTGCTCAAGTACCTGGATAAGCGCCGGAGCAGGGAAGAAAAATTTTCCCAAGACGCCCAAAACCGCACCATCAAGGAAGAGCTGGGTCAGTTGAATACAAAACTTCCTTAACCGTATCCCTTCAGGGTCCTTGGAATGTTGCCTGGGATCCTGAATTTTTTTCAAATATTCGGCTTGCTAAAGGCAGAGGGCTATCACAATTTATTCAAAGTTTTTGGATATGCTGTTCATGAAATTTTGTTATAATAATTGTAATCGCTGAAGTTTTTTGCCTGCCCAGCGGCCATAAAATTAAGAAGGAGGAATACGATGCTGAATCAAACCCCGAAAAAAACCATGGATGAAATCATGGATTTATTTGAAGCCTCCAGTATCGGCCAGTCCATCAGTGAGGAGCTTTACCGGCAGTACGACGTGAAACGGGGCCTGCGGGACCTGAACGGAAAAGGCGTCCTCACCGGTTTAACCAACATTTCAGAGATTTGTTCCAGCAAAATAGTGGACGGGAAATCGGTGCCTTGTGACGGAAAGCTCTATTACCGGGGCTATGACGTAGAAGATATTGTCAACGGCTTTGTGCAGGAGGATCGGTTTGGCTTTGAAGAAACCGCTTACCTGCTGATTTTTGGCAAAATGCCCACCAAACACCAGCTGGAAGAATTTGAGGACGTTTTGGCCAGCTACCGCACCCTGCCCACCAGTTTCGTCCGGGACATTATTATGAAAGCGCCCAGTCCGGACATGATGAACACCCTGGCCCGGAGTGTGCTGACTCTGTATTCTTACGATGACAACGCCAACGACATTTCCCTGCCCAACGTGCTGCGGCAGTGTTTGGAGCTGATTGCCCTGTTCCCCATGTTGTCGGTGTACGGCTATCAGGCCTACAACCACTACGTCTGCGGACAGAGCCTGTTTATCCACCAGCCCCAGCCCCAGCTGAGCACGGCGGAAAATATTCTCTACTGTCTCCGCCCGGATCACAGCTACACCAAGCTGGAAGCCCGGCTGCTGGACATCGCTTTGGTGCTCCATGCGGAACACGGCGGCGGCAACAACTCTTCCTTCACCACCCATGTAGTAACCAGCTCCGGCACTGACACCTATTCGGTGATTGCGGCGGCGCTGGGCTCCCTGAAAGGTCCCCGTCACGGCGGCGCCAACCTGAAGGTAGTGCAGATGTTTGACGAGATGAAGCAGCAGGTGGAGGACTGGAATGACGACGACCAGGTCAGCGCCTATCTGACTCGGCTGCTCCACAAAGAAGCCTTTGACCACGCCGGTTTGATCTACGGCATGGGCCACGCTGTGTACAGCCTGTCCGACCCCCGTGCCGGGGTGTTTAAGCGGTTTGTGAAGAAACTCTCCGACGAAAAGGGACTGCAAAAGGAATATCAGCTGTACGAAAACGTGGAGCGGCTGGCGCCTCAGGTCATCGCCAAGGAGCGGAAAATCTACAAAGGGGTTTCCGCCAACGTGGACTTTTACAGCGGCTTTGTGTACCGGATGCTGGATCTGCCTTTGGAGCTGTACACCCCAATCTTTGCCATTGCTCGAATCGCCGGATGGAGTGCTCACCGGTTGGAGGAACTGTCCAATCGGAGCAAGATTATCCGTCCGTCTTACATGAACGTCTGCCCCAGAAAGGAATATTGTTCTATGGCGCAGCGGGATGAAACGGAAAAATAAATGAATCAGACCCGGCGTTGGAAAAACGCCGGGTCTTTGCTTTCATTAGAGTTTCTGGAATTCATCGAGTTTTAAGGTTGTTTTCGGGGGGGGGGGGTGACATCTTGTTTATCTTGTCCCCCCAGACGAATGAAGGCTTTTCCCTGCTCCAGATAGACCGCCTGCTGCTTTGGTGTCAGCAAACGGAACACCTGAAGCAGCTCGTCTTCCTGGGTGCTTTTTCCCGCATCACTGCGGTAATCCAAAAGATAATCTGTGGTTACCTGAAAGTAAGATGCGATTTTTTTGAGCAATTCAAAATCCGGCTCTCTGGTATTTTGTACATAGCTGCCCAAGGTAGAAGGCGCAAGATTTAATTTCGCAGCCAGACTTTTTTGGGTGATACCATGCTCTTCAATGAGCTTGCGCAGAACCGTGCCAAATTTCATGGGTACCCTCCTTTATGTCCCTGTAATTTAATTCCTTTCTTATATTTTACACAATCCGCTTAAAAATGACAAGCATTTCCTACAATATGAGTAACAGTCTTGCATATTGCATAGAATAATCCGCATTCTATGGATGAAGCGGGAAAAATGTGGTGTTTCTCTCCGTTTCCGGTGAGAAGAAAGGAATTTAGGATCAGGATACCATCCGGGATGTCCCTTTTAGGACACATCTTCGGGAAAGAAAGAAGGCCAAAAAAGGAAAAAAATACTTGCATCCCGGCGGGAATTGTGCTATAATACCATAGCATTACGCATACCCTGTAGGCGGCGGGGCCCGGTGCGCCTTTGGCGAAGCCCCGTCTACGGGTAGAGGAATGAACCAAATGATTTTAGGAGGAAAATTTCAATGGCAGTCGTATCTATGAAACANNTCACTTCGGCCACCAGACCCGTCGGTGGAACCCCAAAATGGCGGAGTATATCTTCACCGAACGCAACGGCATCTATATCATCGACCTGCAGAAAACGGTGAAAAAGCTGGAGGAAGCCTACAACTTCGTCCGTGACACCGTGGCGGACGGCGGTGAAATCCTGTTCGTGGGCACCAAGAAGCAGGCAAGCGATTCCATTCGTGACGAAGCCACCCGCTGCGGTATGCACTACGTCAATGTGCGCTGGCTGGGCGGTATGCTCACCAACTTTAAGACCATCAAACAGCGCATTAAGCGTCTGGAACAGCTGCGCAAGATGGAAGCCGACGGCACTTTTGAACTGCTTCCCAAGAAGGAAGTGGTGAAGCTGCAGCTGGAAATCGAAAAGCTGGAAAAGTTTATGGGCGGCATTAAGAACATGAAGCAGCTCCCCGCTGCTCTGTTCATCGTGGACCCCCGCAAGGAACACATCGCCGTGGCGGAAGCCCGGAACCTGGGCATCCCGATCGTGGCTATCGTGGACACCAACTGCGATCCCGATGAAGTGGACTATGTGATCCCCGGCAACGACGACGCCATCCGCGCCGTAAAGCTGCTGGCCGGCACCATGGCCAACGCTGTGCTGGAAGCCAAGCAGGGCCAGGATACCCTGGAAGAAGCCGGTGAAGAGGAAGCTCCCGCCGCCGAAGAAGCTGCCGGGGAGAGCGCAGAAGCGTAATTTCTCAATCTGGACAGCCCTATCCCCCTCAGGCCGGATCGGGCTGTTGTTGAAGTTGGCAAAATGTAACACAGGAGGATATGAGTATGGCTGGTTTTACTGCAAAAGATGTAAAGGAACTCCGTGACCGCACCGGCGTTGGCATGATGGACTGCAAAAAGGCCCTGGTCAGCGCAGACGGCGACATGGACAAGGCAATCGAACTGCTCCGGGAAAAGGGACTGGCTGTGGCTGCCAAAAAGGCTGGCCGGATTGCGGCCGAAGGCATGGTCACTGCCATTGTGGACCGGGAAAAGAAGGTTGGCGTGCTGCTGGAAGTCAACGCCGAAACCGACTTTGTGGCCAAGAATGAAAAATTCCAGAACTTTGTGGCCGGCGTGGCTCGCACCATTCTGGAACAGAACCCCGCAGATGTGGACACTCTGATGAACATGAACTACGACGGCACCGACGCCACCGTAGACGCCACCTTGAAGGATTTGATTCTGGTCATCGGCGAAAACATGAAGATCCGCCGGTTTGCCCGTCTGGAAGGGGACTGCGTCAGCTACGTTCACGGCGGCGGCAAAATCGGTGTGCTGGTGCAGTTTGACACCGACCTGGCCGACACCGACGGCTTTGTGGAATGCGGCAAGGACGTGGCCATGCAGATCGCTGCGGCGGCTGCCCAGTACCTGAACAAGGAAGATGTGCCGGAAGACGTAGTGGCCAAGGAAAAGGAAATCCTCACTGCCCAGGCTATGAACGAAGGCAAGCCCCAGAACATCGCCGAAAAGATGGTGATGGGACGGATCAACAAGTTCTACAAGGAAGTCTGCCTCTCCGAACAGCCCTTCATCAAGGACGACAAGATGAGCGTAGGCAAGTATGTGGAAGACTGCGCCAAGAAATTGGGCGGCAGCATCAAGATGGTCAGCTTTGTGCGCTTTGAAAAGGGCGAAGGCCTGGAAAAGCGGGAAGACAACTTCGCCGATGAAGTTGCCAGCATGATCGGCTAATTCTATGGTATTGTAAGCGGCTTGACCAAAGGTCAGGCCGTTTTTGTTTAGGAGGAATGAACTATGACCTACACCTACCGCACCAAGGGCACCTGCTCCCGGCAGATTACGGTGGATTTGGATGAAAATAATATCATTCAAAACGTACAGTTTCTCGGGGGCTGCAACGGAAACACCCAGGGGGTGGCCCGGCTCTGCGTGGGGCACCCGGCCCAGGAAGTCATCGACCTGCTTTCCGGGGTGGACTGCAACGGACGGGGTACTTCCTGCCCGGACCAGCTCTCCAAGGCTCTGCGGGAAGCCATGGCCCAGCAGGAAAAATAAAGGTTCTCTGGATTGCGTTTTTGGAGCGCAGCTTTGAAATTGTTTTTGCAAAAAAGAACAACATTTCTTGAAAAATCCAAGAAAAGAACAACAAAAGGATTTTTGAGAAAACAACTGTGATTCTTTTGTGAAACCCGCCGGGGAAATGAAAAAACAAGAAACTGCGCCTGCCGCATTGACAAATCCATTTGGGCTTTGTATACTGCACTCATACCTGAGGACAAAGAGGTCCTGCCAATTTCGGCAGGGCTTCTTTTTTTGCGTTATTACCATGGGATAAGCAAAACTTCAGGTTTGCTCAAAGGCAAAACGATCTCAAAATGAGCAGGAGGGAACATAAATATGCGGGTTATAAAACGCATTCTCGGCGTGATAGTAGCGGCGGCCCTGGCTGTGACAGCCACAGCACTTCCGGTTGCCGCAGAAGAACCGGCGGGAGAAGCGGCGTTTGATTTGGCGGTTGTAAATTTCGACGCCCAGTTAAGCGGCGCAGATGCCCAGCAGGTGAACACAGATAAAATTCTGGATTACTCGCAGCAAGCAAAAGAAGCGGGAGACAAAATCGTTCTTTTCCCGGAATATGCCTTGACCAGCAACGTGGACGACGCTGTGACGGTGGAGGACAGTTCTGTGCAGGCCATTTCCGACTACGCTGACCAGAGTGATTTGTACATTCTGTTTGGTGCGGTGGTAGAAGAAACGGGAGATATTTATTCCGGCATGGTGATCTGTGATCCGGATGGAAATATTGATGTGTACGAAAAAACCCATTTAAGCGATGAAGAATACAGCCAAGGATTCAGCGCCGGCACCGATCCCTATGTGCTGAGCACTCCTTACGGAAAGTTCGGCATTGCCTTGGGAGATGAATTCGCCGATGTGGCCGAACTTGGGAAATATTATTACGGCGCTGCCTGCCGGATGATTCTGGTGGGGCAGTCGTACCAGGCGGAAGATTCCCTGGCTTTGAGCCAAGCAGAATATGACCTGTACACCGCTACCTATGCCTATTTGCGGATGTACAGCCGGTATGTGGCAGTGGCAAACCTGTATACCGAAGATTACTTTGGTGAAAGCCACATCTGCACCGGGTACCAGAACGGCTGGATTGCTGGCGGGAACGACACCATGTCTGCCCCTGCCGCCACCACCCAGCCCGGTATCCAGTCCGGCAGCATTGCAGCCAGCAATCGGGTCACCGCTTCCGGTATGTCCAGCCGCAAGCTGAATCTGCTGGCAGATTGGTACGGCAATCTGGTGGATTATGATATGCCGGCGTACGGCGCCGGGAGCCAGTATCAGGACGAGGTGAGAGTTGCTTCGGTGAACTTCCATCCTCAGTGGGGGGATCTGGAAGCCAACGTGGCCAACATTGAAGCTATTATGGCCCAGGCTGCCCAAGAAGGGGTGCAGCTCTTGGTCTTCCCGGAAATGGCTCTGACCGGTTATTCCGTGGTGGATCCGGCGGATTACTCCCCTGCGGAACAGGAAAAATTCGGCAATCAGTATATGCAGCACGTTTTGGCGCAGACCGTCCGGGGAGAGAATCCCAGCGAAGTGATTGTGGAGCTCCAGCAGCTTGCCCAGTCCTACGATATGTACGTTCTCATCGGTATGCCGGAACGGGATGAAGTGGATCCGGAAACCTATTGGAACTCGGTGGCTATCCTGGGCCCTGATCTGATCCAGTCCTATCGGAAGGTCAACCTGGCCAGCCCGGAACCGGTGTGGGCCAGCTACGGCACCGACAACGACGGCATCTTTGAGACCCCCTTTGGCTATGTTGGCGTGGCGATCTGCGCCGACATCTACAATTACCAGGAACTCCAGCGCACCTATTCTGAAATGGGCGCACGGATTGTGGTCAACTGCACCGCCGGTGCGGCAAACAGCACCACGGTGGAAGACGGCGGCTGGCAGCTCAGTTATCAGAACCGGCTGGAAAGCTTTATGCTCCGGGATGACAACTTTATGATTACTTCCAACCTGGTTGGCTATGACGGCCCGGAACTTTCCGCTGAATTAACCGATACTCTGGCAGCCAATGGCTATACCGTAGACGACATCACCAGCAGCTGGCTGTATTCCGAAAACACCCAACTGTACAGCTTGATTGACGGTCAGCTCAATGACCGTGCCTGCATCTTTCCCGGCGCCAGCGTCTGCATTGCACTGGATCCTGAAAGCAGCACCGGCACCACTGTGTACGGCAACACCGGGGAATCCTCCAAGCTGATTCCCTATGCCGAACAGCTTGGTCCCTATGTGGATGTAGACGGCGATGGCTACAACCCCTATCTCAGCTACACCACCGATACCTTCGACACCTTTTATACGGCGGACTTCGACCTGTCCCTGGCCACGCTCAGCGCCTTTACCAACGACAATCCCATGGATTACCGTCCGGACTTGTACTATAAGTGGTACAGCGATCTGTTCTACGAAACCTTTGAGGGCAATACCGCAGAAAACACCCTTACCGATGCAGCCACCGGAATCAGCGTCAGCGGCGACTTGGCAGTGGGCACTCAGCTGAATGTGAATGTCACTCCGGCCACCACAACCGCACCGGAAGGATATACCCTGAAAGCAGGGAACACCTACAGCCTCTCCCTGACTCCCGTGACCCTCACCACCCCGGTGATTCACACCAGCTCCATGAATGCGCTGCATGGCGCTACCAATGTGGATTACACCGGCGCTTATAATCCCTATTACGGCACCCTCACCATCTCCTTGCCTGTGGAGCAGGCAGACCTGGTCATGGTGTACGCCGGCAATACTCCGGTCCCGGTGGTGAATGGTGCAGCGGTGCTGGAAACCTCCATGCTGGAGGACTTGACGGTATTGACCTACCAAGCAGTGGAGGAGCCCGGCACTGACACCCCCTCCACCGACACCCCAGCACCGATGTTCCGGATACCGATGTCACCACCCCGGTTGACACGGAGGGAACCACCCCTGCCGGTACCGAAACCGTCACCACCACCGGCACAGAAATCACTGCTCCCATTGAGGATGCGGCTCCGGTGCAGACCGGCGATACCGCAGACCCCTTGGCAGCAGTTGGCTGTGCGGCGGTTTCCCTGGCCATGATCGGCTTCTTGGCAGGCGGATGGATTCGCGCCAAGAGACGGAACCAGTAATCCATCCACCAGTCCATCCATCATTATTCAGCACTCCTGCTGCTTCGGCGGCAGGGGTGTTTTGCTGTTACCGGCATTTTGACAAAAGGCAGGGGCGGGATGGACTTCGGGTTTTTCCCTGAGGGCTGTTCTTCCTTGGCAATCTTGCCCGATGAGGCGTT
Source organism: Ruminococcaceae bacterium UBA1375 (assembly GCA_002305795.1). Lineage (GTDB taxonomy): Bacteria > Bacillota > Clostridia > Oscillospirales > Ruminococcaceae > Egerieicola > Egerieicola faecalis. The sequence continues at coordinate 17,549 of DBRF01000001.1, read as the reverse complement.
TTTGGTTGAAAAAAACAAAAAAACATGGTATAACCATAAAGGAGAGTTGTTGCAAACTGCAACAACCGCAAGCGGGAGGATAGACCATGACAACATTAGCGGATTTGAAGGTAGGGATGGAAGGCTACATCGAACAGGTGCAGTGCAAAGAAATCCCCCTGCGGAAACATATTTTGGATATGGGGCTGACCCCCGGCACCGAGGTCACGCTGATTAAAACAGCCCCTATGGGAGACCCCTTGGAACTGCGGGTGCGGGGGTATGAGCTGACCCTGCGCAAAGAGGACGCTTCCTACATCCTGCTCAGGGACACCCATCCCTCCCACGCCCCCAAAGCGGCGGCGCAGGAGCCCAAAGAAGTGCCACACCCCCACACCGGCGAAATGGGCATCTACCATGTGAAGGTGGAAGGCGCAGAGATTCCGGAAGGGGAGACCATTACCTTCGGCCTGGCGGGAAACCAGAACTGCGGCAAAACCACCCTGTTCAATCAGCTCACCGGCTCCAATCAGCATGTGGGCAATTTCCCAGGGGTAACGGTGGACCGGAAGGACGGCAGCATCATCGGCCATTCCGACACCGTCATCACCGACCTGCCCGGCATCTACTCCATGTCCCCTTACAGCGATGAGGAGATTGTCACTCGAAACTTCTTTTTGAAGAACCGGCCCAAAGGCATTATCAACATTGTGGACGCCACCAACATGGAGCGCAACCTCTATCTGACCATGCAGCTTATGGAGCTGGACATCCCCATGGTGCTGGCGCTGAATATGATGGACGAAGTCCGGGAAAACGGGGGCACCGTGCTGGTGAACCGGATGGAGGAAATTTTAGGCATCCCGGTAGTACCCATCTCCGCCGCCAAAAAAGAGGGCATTGAAGAATTGGTGGAGCACGCCATCCATGTGGCCCGGTATCGGGAACGGCCCGGCCGGATGGATTTCTGCGACGAAAACGGGGAGGACGGGGGAGCGGTCCACCGCTGTCTCCACGCCGTGCGGCATTTGATTCAGGACCACGCCAAAAAGTATCATATCCCGGTGCAGTTTGCCGCCGCCAAGATTGTGGAAAACGACCAGGTGATTTTAGAGGAACTGCACCTGGACCAAAACGAACAGGATATGCTGGAGCACATGATTGTCCAGATGGAGCATGAATCCGGCAAGGACCGGCAGGCCGCCATGGCGGATATGCGCTACGCCTTCATTGAAAAGGTCTGCGCCCAGACGGTGGTGAAGCCCCGGGAAAGCAAGGCCCACACCCGCAGCCGGAAGCTGGATCAGATCCTCACCGGCAAGTGGACCGCCATCCCGGTGTTTGTGCTGATTATGGCCCTGGTGTTCTACCTCACCTTTGGCCTCATCGGCTCCTTCCTGTCCGATTTGCTGGACATGGGAATCCAGTGGCTCACCGACCAGGTGGACGGGGCCTTGACCATCTGGGGGGTCAACGAGGTAGTCCATTCCCTTGTGATCGACGGCGTGTTCGCCGGGGTAGGCACGGTGCTCAGCTTTTTGCCCATTATCGTGGTGCTGTTCTTTTTCTTATCGGTGCTGGAGGACACCGGCTACATGGCCCGGGTGGCCTTCGTCATGGATAAGCTGCTGCGGAAAATCGGCCTGTCCGGGCGAAGTATTGTGCCCATGCTCATCGGCTTCGGCTGTTCGGTGCCCGCCATTATGGCTACCCGCACCCTCTCCTCAGAGCGGGACCGGAAAATGACCATTCTCCTGACCCCTTTTATGAGCTGTTCGGCCAAACTTCCCATCTACGCCCTGTTCACCGCCGCCTTTTTCCCAGATTACGGGGCGCTGGTGATGATTGGGCTGTACTTAGGGGGCATGGTCATCGGGGTGCTGTTCGCTTTGCTGCTGAAGAAAACCGCTTTTAAAGGGGAGCCCATCCCCTTTGTCATGGAGCTGCCCAACTACCGGTTCCCCAGCGCCAAAAGCGTAGGGCGGCTGATTTACGACAAAGCCAAGGATTTCGTTACCCGCGCCTTTACCATTATCTTTGTGGCCACGGTGATTATCTGGTTTTTGCAGACCTTCGACTACCAGTTCAACGTGGTCACCGACCAGGGCGACAGCCTGCTGGCCATGATCGGCGGCTGGATTGCCCCCATCTTTGCTCCCTTGGGACTGGGCAGCTGGATGGTATCCACCGCCTTAATCAGCGGCTTTGCTGCCAAGGAAAACGTGGTCAGCACCCTCACCGTGCTGCTGGGGGGAAGCACTGCGGCGCTGAGCGGTCTGTTCACCCCCTTTACCGCCATTGTGTTTTTGACCTTCACCCTGCTGTACACCCCCTGCGTGGCGGCCATTACCTCGGTGCGCCGGGAGCTGGGGGGAAAATGGGCGGTAGGGGTATGCGTCATCCAATGTGTGGTGGCCTGGATTGTGGCCTTTTTGGTGCATACCCTGGGCATCCTCTGCGGGTGGGTGTAAGCAAAAGTAAATCCCAGGTTCTTCCAGATTGAATCAAAAAACTGAGGGCTGACCTGTTTGGGCCGGCCCTTTCTTTCCAGGTGATACCATGAACTTTTCTGAAATGGAACAACGGCAAAAACGGAAAAACCAGATCCTCTTTGCCAAAACCGATGTCTGCCTTTTCCCCTTGTGGCAGCAGTTGGAGCGGGTAAACCGACGGACGGTGGCGGCCTGGGCGCTGGCTTGTGTGGAGGAGCCGGTGGAGCAGCTTTCCCGGCGGTATCCCACCGACCCCCGACCCAGGGAAGCTCTGGAAATGGCCCGGCTCTGGGCCATGGGGAAGGTGAAAATGCCCTCTGCCCGCCCGGCGATTTTGGCGGTCCACGCCATGGCTAAACAGCTGCAAGACCCCGGAGACGCCGCCCTCTGCCACGGGGTGGGGCAGGGGTGTTCCACCGTCCACACTCCCCGTCACGCCATGGGTCTGCCCATCTATGAACTCACCGCCTTGGTGCGCCACACGCCCCCGGAACTCCTCCCCCTCCGGCTGGAAGACAAGATCCGGGCATACCATCAGACCCTTGCCCGCTGTTTGGACTTGGGAGACGCCGCCTTGCCTTGTTGGGCGCCCTTTATGCAGAAATAAGAAAGCGCACCGCCGGGAAAGTTTCGGCGGCGCTTTTTTTGCAAAAATTTTCCGGGAAATGATTCCAAACTACTTGACCTGTCGTAGTAGTTGTGTTATACTGTTACTACGATAGTCGTAGTACGACAGATAATATAGTTGGGAGGTGATTTCTTGATCAGCAGTGACGTGATCCGGGGCTACAACGACACCATGATCCTGGCTCTGCTGCTGGACGGTCCGTCCTATGGCTACGAGATTTCCAAGGAGATCTCCCGCCGCACCCAAGAGAAGTATGTCATCAAGGAAACTACCCTGTATTCCGCCTTCAACCGGCTGGAAAAAAACGGGTATGTGACTTCCTTTTACGGCACCCAGTCCGGGGGCAAGCGGCGGACCTACTATCAGATCACCCAAGCGGGGCGGGAGTATTATCAGGAAAAATGCCGGGAATGGGAGCTGACCCAGCAGGTGGTATCCGCCTTTGTCCGGCCCGCCCAACCCCAACCAGAACAGGAGGTAACCACATGGAAGTGATTCGCACCTATTTAGACAATTTATTTTCCACCCTGCCGGACACCCCCGCTTCCCGCCGGGCCAAGGAGGAACTTTGGGGAATGATGGAGGATAAGTACCAGGAGCTGAAAGAACAGGGGCTGCCGGAAAACCAGATCATCGGTACGGTGATTTCCCAGTTCGGCAACCTGGAAGAGCTGCGGGAAACCCTGGGCTTGGAGCAGCCCTACGCCGCCGCCCCGCCCCCGCAGCCCCAGCCTGCGGGCATCCCCATGAGCTATGCCCAAGCACAGGAGTGCCTGACCACCTACCGCCGGGCATCCCGGGGAATCGGGATTGGGGCGGTGCTGTGCATCCTTGCAGTGATGCCTCTGTTTGTGCTGCTGGGCTTATTCGAGCTGGAACTGCTTTCCGAAGGGCTGGCTGTGGCCCTGGGGCTGGGAGCTTTGTTTGTGCTGGTGGCGGCAGCGGTGGTGCTGTTTATCTTTTACGGCACCCAGCTTTCCCCTTACGAGAAGTGGAAAACCAATGGGGCGTTGTTGGAGCAGGAAGGGGTGGCTTGGGCACGGCAGCAAAAGGCGTTGCAGTCCCGGTACTTCCCCCTGCGGATTGCTTTGGGGGCGGTGCTGTGCATCCTCAGCGTGGTGCCTATGCTGATCACCGGCATCCTGACAGACGGCGCTCCCTTTGAAGACGGCGCCGTGCTGATGGGGTTGTCCGTTCTGTTCCCCCTTGTGGCGGTGGGGGTGTACCAGTTTATCCGGGTCGGGATGGTGGACAGTTGCTGCAAGATGCTGCTGGGAGAATTGGACACCGGCCCCGCCCTTTCCCCGGTGGACGTCAAAACCGGCAAGAAGGTCCCCACCGTGGTGGACATTGTGGCCCAGATTTATTGGCCGCTGATTGTCATCGCCTACCTGATTTGGAGCTTTCTCACCTTCGATTGGTGGATTACCTGGATTATCTGGCCCATCGCCGGGATTGCCTTTGGCATCTTTGCCGGGGTGACGGAGAGCATCGCCAAGCGGAAGGCGTATCGGGAAAAGTAGTGATAAAGAAAGAAAAGTTTTCGGTCCAGCCTTTTTCCAAAAGGCTGGTGGGGTTGCAAGGGGCAAAGCCCCTGCATCAAAGTTGTTCTGTTTTAAAATTTCTTGCTTTCAACTTATTTTAAAAATAAAGTTGTGGAAACAGCAACCCGGAATCCACCAGCCCGATGGCGTAAAGCCGAGGGCAGGTCAATCCGGAAACATTAGAAAATTTTCCTATAGAAAAAGCGCCGGAGATTTTTCCTCCAGCGCTTTTGTTTTGCCTTTATGCTTAAATATCGTTTCGCACCAAATCCTCTAACGTCTGTGCCTTAATCACTACCCGGCTTTCGCCGCCCTTGACGAACACCACTCCCGGGGTGCAGACCCGGTTGTAGTTGCTGCTCATGGTGTAGTTGTAGGCTCCGGTGGCGCAGGTGCAGAGGATGTCTCCCACCTGGGCGGTTTGCAGCTGCACCCCTTCTCCCAAAAGGTCGCCGCTTTCACAGCACCGGCCTGCAAGGGTCACCACATCGTCCTTGGGCTGGTCGGCCTTGTTGGCCAGCAAGAAGTCGTACTTGCTGCCGTAGAGGGCGTAGCGGATGTTGTCGGTCATGCCCCCGTCCACGCTGACGTACTTCCGGTAGCCGGGGATGTTCTTGATTCCTCCCACGGTGTGAAGGGTGATGCCTGCCGGGCCCACAATGGACCGGCCGGGCTCAATGATGATGTAGGGCAGTTTCAGACCCAATTCCTGAGTCTTAGCCTTCACCGTCCGGCTCACCTGTTCCATGTAGGCGTCATAGGGGTCGGGGTCGTCCTCTAAGGTGTAGTGGATGCCGAAGCCCCCGCCTAAGTTCAGGATGGACAGCTCGTAGCCGCACTCCTTCTTCACCTGAGCGATGAAGTCCAGCACTACTTCCGCAGCGTGGGCAAAGGGAGAGATTTCCAGAATCTGGCTGCCGATGTGGCAGTGGAAGCCCAGCAGCTGGATGTGGGGCAGGGCAATGGCTTTTTTGACCCCCTCCATGGCGTCTCCCAGCTGGATGGTCAGGCCGAACTTGGAGTCGATCTTGCCGGTTTTGATGAAGTCGTGGGTGTGGGCGTCGATGCCGGGGGTAAGCCGCAGCAGAATTTTGGCGGTGATACCCAGCTGGCCGGCAATCTCGTTGACCAGATCCAGCTCCATGAGATTGTCCACCACCAGCTTTTCCACCCCGTACTCCAGGGCCATGGTGATTTCCCGGCGGGTCTTGTTGTTGCCGTGGTAGCAGATTTTGTCGGCGGGGAAGTCCACCTGCATGGCAGTGTACAGCTCCCCGATGGAGACGATGTCCACCCCGATGTTCTCATCCTTGGCAATCCGGTACATTTCCTTGCAGGCGAAGGCCTTGGAAGCGTAGCAGACCAAGCCGTTGCCCCCGTAATATTTATCTATGCTGTCCCGGAACAGGGCCATGTTTTGGCGGATATAGTCCTCATCCATGACGTAGAGGGGGGTGCCGTATTCCTTTGCCAGGTCTACGGTGTCCACGCCGCCGATAGTCAGGTGTCCCTTTTCATTGACAGCCAAATCCTTTGATACAAACATCCTGTTACTTCCTTTCCTGTTCTATACTCTCCTGTTACTCCTCTTCCTCTTCAAAAAGGGAGTCAATCAGCCCTCGCAGGGTGTCCATTCCCTCTCCGGTGAGGGTGGAGGTGACCACCATCTGAATCTGGTCGGCACAGGGCAGTTCCTGCTGTAAGGCTTCCAAGCGCTGCTTGCGCTGGGTGACGTTGAGTTTGTCCGCCTTGGTCAAGGCCACCACAAAGGGGAAGCCGTGGTCGATGAGCATGTTCACCATCTGCAAGTCCTGTTTGGTGGGGGGATGGCGCAGGTCGATCAGCTGCACCACCAGTTCCACCGGCCGATCTGAGGTGAAGTAGTGCTCCATCAGCTCGCTCCACCGGTCCTTTTCGGTTTTGGCCACCTTGGCGTAGCCGTACCCCGGCAGGTCCACAAAGTGAACCGGCCCCACCTGGTAAAAGTTGATGGTCACGGTCTTTCCCGGCATGGAGCTGACCCGGGCCAGATTCTTCCGTCCGAACAGCTTGTTCAGCAGGGAGGACTTTCCCACGTTAGAGCGCCCGGCAAAGGCAATTTCCGGCACGTCGCTTTTGGGGAGCTGACGGGCCAGACCGTAGCTTTTCAGGTAGGCGGCTTGTTGATAAGGCAGTGGCATAGCGTTCTCCTTTGGTTATTGTTGGATGGTGGCGTTTTCGCCGGGGGCGGGATTTTTCACCAGCACCACCGGCGGGTCCATAGACCGGTGTGCGTCGGATTTTTCCGGCAGCACCAAGGCGTGCTCCAACACCTGGTCGATGGTTTCCATGGGCAGAAATTCCATTCCCTTGCGCACCGAGGGGTCGATCTCCTCCAGATCCGGCAGGTTTTCTGCCGGGATCAGTACCGTCTTCACCCCCGCCCGGTAGGCGGCGATGCTCTTTTCCTTCAGCCCGCCGATGGGCAGCACCCGGCCCCGCAGAGAAATTTCCCCGGTCATGGCAACAGTGCGCCGCACCGGGATTTTGGCCAAGGCGCTGACCAAGGCCGTGGTCATGGTGACTCCGGCGCTGGGGCCGTCCTTAGGCACTGCTCCTTCCGGGGCGTGAATGTGGATGTCCTTGGTTTTGTAAAAGTCCTTGGGAATGTGGTAGCGGTCGGCGATGCTCCGGACGTAGGTCACCGCCAGCTTGGCGGATTCGGTCATAATGGAGCCCAGGTTGCCGGTAATCTCCACCTTGCCGGTGCCTTCCACACAGCTCACCTCGATTTCCAGGGTTTCGCCTCCCACGCTGGTCCAGGCCAGGCCGGTGACCAGGCCGATGGGGTCGGTTTTGGGAATGGAGGAAACTCGGAACTTTTTCGGGCCCAGGTACTTTTCAATGAGCTTGCCGTTCACGGTCTTCTTGGTAAATTCTTCCCCTTCGGTGACCTTTTCCAGGGCAATCTTCCGGCAGATGTCTCCGATGCGCCGCTCCAGGGTCCGGACTCCCGCTTCCCGGGTGTACCGGTCGATGAGGGTGTACAGTCCGGGGTTGGAAAAGGCGGCGTCCTTGCCGGTTAAGCCGTGCTTTTCCATCTGCTTTTTCACCAAATATTCCTTGGCGATGTGGAACTTTTCTTCCCGGGTGTAGCTGGACAGCTCGATCACGTCCATCCGGTCCAGCAAAGGCGGGGAGACGGTGGACAGGTCGTTGGCGGTGGTAATGAACAGCACCTTGCTCAAATCAAAGGGCAGCTCGATGTAGTGGTCCCGGAAGGTGTTGTTCTGCTCCCCGTCCAGCACTTCCAGCATGGCGGAGGCAGGGTCCCCCCGAAAGTCGTTGGCCATTTTGTCGATTTCGTCCAGCAGGATCAAGGGGTTGTTCACCTTGGCCTGGGTCAGGGCGTTGATGATCCGCCCCGGCATGGCCCCCACATAGGTTTTCCGGTGGCCCCGGATGTCGCTTTCGTCCTTGACCCCGCCCAGGCTCAGCCGCACATAGGTGCGCCCCATGGCCCGGGCGATGGACTTGCCGATGCTGGTTTTGCCCACCCCGGGAGGTCCCACCAGACAGAGAATCTGTCCCTGGGCCTGGGGCTTGAGCTGCCGCACCGCCAGGCTTTCCAAAATCCGGTCCTTCACCTTTTCCAGGCCGTAGTGGTCCTCGTTGAGGATCTTTCTGGCCTGCTTGAGGTCTACGTTGTCTTCGGTGGAAGCGTCCCAAGGCAGTTCCAGCACCGTTTCCAGATAGCCCCGGATCACCCCTGCTTCCTGGGACATGGTCGGCATCTTGCTGAGCTTGCCCCATTCTTTTAACAGCTTCTCCCGGCTCTGGTCGGAGATGTTCTGAATGGCCTTGATTTGCTGCTGGAGCTCCTCCAGCTCTTCCTGGTCGGAGCCGTAGCCGTCTTCCCCCAGCTGCTGCTGGATGGCCTTCATCTGTTCCCGGAGGACGTATTCCCGCTGGTTCCGGTCCAGGTTTTCCCGGACGGTGTCGAACAGGTCCTGCTCGATGACCATCACATTGGTTTCGTGATCCAGAATGGCGGCCAGACGCTGCAAGCGCAGATAGTCGGTGTTCTGTTCCAGCAGCTCCTGCTTCTGCTCGTAGGAGAGCATGGTGTTCTGACCGATGAGGCAGAACAGCTGGTGGGGCTCCTGCTCCTCCATCACCCGGATGAGCACGTCTTCGTTCATTTTGGGCACGTTCTGGGAGTAGTCCTCAAACAAGGACTTCACCAGCCGGATGGCGGCTTCCATCCGGTCCTCCTCCACTTCACTGGGGTGGAGGGGGGCGGAGCGGTAGTTGGACTGTAAAAAAGGCTCTTCTTCCCGGATTTTTCCCAGCTTGATTCGCTGGATGCAGTCCACCAGCACCCGGGAGATGCCGTCCTGGGTCTTAAACATCTGCTTGATTTCCGCCAGGACGCCGTATTGATAAAGGTTGTCGGTGGTGGGGTTTTCGGTCATAATATCCCGCTGGGTCACCAGCAGGATGCGCCGCCCGTGCTGCATGGCGTAATCTAACGCCTTCAGGCTCTTCTCCCGCCCCACGTCAAAGTGGGCCAGGGAACCTTCAAACATCACAATGCCCCGCATGGCCAAAACCGGCAGCAGTCTTTGGCCGGGCCGAATTGCTTCACTCATACTATAATTCCTTTCCATTTCAGGACACTGCCGTATCCTTCCCTCGGCAGATTACAACTTATTATACTAGAATACTCCACACAATGCAAGCCGCCGCCCCAGGGAAATCCAGGCTGCGCCGGGAAAAAACGGGGGAAATTCCCCCCGGTTCTGCCAGCCCCGGCGCGGCGGCTGCAACACCCTTATCATAGCACAGCCGCCGGTGGTTTGTATGACCATTCCGTAAAAGTTTCGGCAGTTTTTTCCATTTTTTGCTTTCGCCGCCCAAAGCCGGCCCCCTTGTCCCGGCGCAGGCAGAAAAATCCGGCAGTGGGAGGGATTTTCCCACTGCCGGACCCGGCAAAATCACGGAACTAATTTTTCCAGCAAGGAGAGGGCCTCTTCCAGCTTGGGGTTGGGCTCGTCGGTTTGCAGCCCCTCCCGGACGCAGCTGCGGATGTGGGCGTGGAGGATCTCCTGGTTGGCTTTTTTCAGGATGGCCTGGGTGGCCAGCAGCTGGTTGGAGATGTCCACGCAGTAGCGGTCCTCTTCAATCATCCGCAGCACCCCGTCCAGCTGCCCCCGGGCGATTTTAATGGCCCGGGAAATTTTTTCCTTGTCCGCCTTCATACGTCTTTGATCTCCGTGACTTCGTAGCCCGCTTCTTCCACCGCCGCTTTCAGCACATCGTCACTGGTGGTGTCCGGCACGGTGACTGCGGCGGTTTTGTTTTCCAGGCTGACGCTGACTTGAGTAGCGCCGGGGACCCCTTCCAGGGCCTTGGTGACGTGTTTGACGCAGTTTTGGCACATCATGCCTTCTACTTTCAGTTCCTTTTTCATGGTTTTACTACCTCCTGAGATTGGATTGGTTTGGGGTCGAATGGAACAGCTTTCCCTCCCCTCCGGGATAGGGCAGGCTGTCTTATGAAAAACAGGTTCCGGGGCAGCCGCAGCAGGAGCGGCGGCCTGGGAGGAGCCGTGTTTTGGCTTGAAAAAGCGCAGCCGCAGGGCGTTGCCCACCACGAACACCGAGCTGAAGCTCATGGCTAAGGCGGCTACCATGGGGTTCATCAATAAGCCGAAGGCGGCGTAGTAGCATCCCGCAGCAATGGGGATGCCGATGATGTTGTAGAAAAAGGCCCAGAACAGGTTTTCCTTGATGTTGCGGATGGTGGCCTTGCTCAGTTCAATGGCGCCCACCACATCCAGCAGGTCGTTTTTCATCAGCACAATGTCGGCGGACTCCATAGCCACGTCGGTACCGGCCCCAATGGCGATGCCCACGTCGGCACGGGCCAGGGCCGGGGCGTCGTTGATGCCGTCGCCCACCATGGCCACCTTTTTGCCCCTTTGCTGGAGCTTGCGGATCTCCTGCTCCTTGTCCTGGGGCAGCACTTCCGCAATGACCCGGTCCGCACCCACCTGCTTGCAGATGGCTTGGGCGGTTTTCTGATGGTCGCCGGTGAGCATCACCACTTCAATGCCCATCTGCTTCAGTTCCTGGATGGCTTCCTTGCTGGTGGGCTTCACCACGTCTGCCACCGCAATCATGCCCAGAAGCGTTCCTCCTGCCGCAAAGTACAGGGGAGTCTTTCCTTCCTCCGCCATCCGGTTTTGCAGTTCATCCATGGCGGAATCCTGAACAGAAAAGGCGCTCATCATTTTGTGGTTGCCTGCCAGGCACTCCACTCCCTCCACGGTGCCTGCAATGCCCTGGCCGGGAATCTGCTTGAACTCATCCACCGGCAGGAAGGAGACATTTTCCTTTTGTGCCTCTTCCACAATGGCGGCGGCCAGAGGGTGTTCCGACTGCTTTTCCAGGGAAGCGGCCATGGAAAGCAGCTGCTCGCGGGTGATGCCCGGCTGGCAGATCAGGTCGGTGACCACCGGCTTGCCTTGGGTGATGGTGCCGGTTTTGTCCAGCACCACGGTCCGGATCGAGTGGGCGGTTTCCAGGGCTTCGGCGGACTTAATCAGGATGCCGTTGGAAGCACCCCGCCCGGTGCCCACCATAATGGCGGTGGGGGTGGCTAAGCCCAGGGCGCAGGGGCAGGATACCACCAGCACCGAAACGGCGATGGTCAAGGCAAACTCCACACTGGCCCCGCAGATCAGCCAGACAATGGCTGCCACCACCGCAATGGCGATGACGATGGGGACGAACACCCCCGCCACTTTGTCCGCCAGCTTGGCGATGGGGGCTTTGGAGCTGGTGGCTTCGTCCACCAGCCGGATGATCTGGGCCAGGGCGGTGTCTTCCCCTACCTTGGTGGCCTGCATGGTGAAGTACCCGCTTTGGTTGATGGTGGCGCCGATGACCTTGTCCCCCGGCTGTTTGTCCACCGGGATGCTTTCCCCGGTGATGGCGGATTCGTCCACCGAGGCATTCCCCTTCACCAGCACCCCGTCCACCGGCACCGCTTCCCCGGCTTTGACGATGAGCAGGTCCCCGGTTTCCACTTCCTCCGCCGGAATCACCTGCTCCACCCCCTCCCGGAGGACGGTGGCGGTTTTGGGAGCCAGGTTCAGCAGTTTGTTGATGGCGTCGGAGGTTTTCCCTTTGGCCCGGGCCTCAAAGAACTTGCCCAGGGTGATCAAGGTCAGGATGGTGCCCGCCCCTTCAAAGTACAAATCGTGGGTGAACTGGTTCACCATGGCCAGATCCCCGTAGCCGAAGCCGTAGGCGATCTTGTACAGGGCGTACACTCCGTACACCAGCGACGCCCCGCTCCCCAGGGCGATGAGGGAATCCATGTTGGGGGAGCCGTGGAGCAGGCTCTGAAAGCCGTTGCGGAAATATTTGGAATTGATGATGGCCACCGGCAGCGCCAGTAAAAATAAGGTCAGGGCATAGATCATGGAGTTTTCGGTGCCCAGGAAAAAGCCGGGTAGGGGCCAGCCCATCATGTGGCCCATGGAGATATAAAACAGGGGGATGGTGAACACAAAGGACCAGATCACCCGCCGCTTCATGGAGCGGTATTCCTTTTGGGCGTCGTTTTCCTGGGCCGGCTGGGATTTGGCCTTCCCTTTGGTTTGCAGAGAAGCGCCGTACCCCGCCTTTTCCACCGCCTGGACGATCTGGGCGCCGGTTAAGGCGCTGCTGTCGTAGTTGACCACCATGCTGTTTTTCAACAGATTCACCGAGCACTGCTTCATCCCCGGCAGTGCACAGACGCTTTTTTCCACCCGGGCAGAGCAGGCGGCGCAGCTCATGCCGGTGATATTGTATTTTTCCTGCATGGAATCACACTCCTTTTACCCCCACACCCCGTGGGGGTATCTGCACTTAGTATACTCCGTCTAACCGGATTTGTAAAGTCCTTTGGGCAACTTTTTAAAAGATGGGAAAAATTTCCGCTTTTCCCTGCAAAATTAGATAAATGCTGCCGGAAGGGCGGCCGGGAGGGTCAATGAGCAAACATCCGAACATTTTTTGACAAGTTAGCCGGTGGTGCAGATTGCACTGCCGGTTTTTTTGCGGGAAGGATGGAACAATAAGGGGCAGACGTTTGGGCCGGGCGTCTCTTTGGCTTATTTTTGAAAGGCAAGAAAAAAGCTGGAAAAATGGAAAAATCCCATTGACACTTTGATTCAAAAGGACTATGATGGGGGTGGAATTTCAAATTAGCCAGTTTCTAAAACGGGAACTTAAAATTTTTAGGCAGAACCTCTAAAGAGAAACCAGACAAGCACAGGAGGACCCTTATGGAATTTCTGGACGAAATCAAAGCTGCCGAAGAACAGGCGGCCCGGCAGAAGCAGGAAGCCTTGTCCCAGGCAAAAACCATCCGTCAACAGGCCCGCCAGGAAAGCCGCCGTCAGGTCCAGGCCCTAAAGGAGGAGACCGAACAGCAAATCCAAGCCATCCGCCGGCAGGCCCAGGAGCAGGGAGAAGCACTGTCCCACGCCGCCCGCCAGGAGCAGGAGCAGGCCTGCCGGGTGCTGGAGCAGCAGGCTCAAAGCCGGATGGATGCCGGGGTGAAGCTGCTGCTGTCCCTGCTGGAACAGCCGGAGGGATAGGAGGAATGTCCTATGATTGTTGCCATGAGTTATGTTACCCTGGCCTGTATGAAGGAGGACAAAGCCCCGCTGCTGGACCTTCTTCAATCCTCCCGCCTGGTGATGCTGACCCAGGGGGAAGGCTCCCAGCCCGGGGCTTCTGAGGCGGGGGAACAGGTCCAGCGGATGGAGCGGCTGATGCAGCAGCTCAAGCCCTATGCCCCCAAACGGGGGATGCTTTCCGGGCTGCCGGAGGAGTCTGCCCAGGCGCTAAAAGAAGTGAACCCCACCGACCAACAGGCGGCCCAGCGGATGGAAGAGCTGCTGGAACAACTGGAGCAGGGCCGCCGCAGCCTGGAAGAAGCAAGGCAGGAGCAGGCCCGGCTTTCCCCCTGGAGGGATTTGGATTTGACCTGGGATGAGCTGCAACAGGGCCTGGGGTACACCCGGTTCCGGCTGGGTATTCTCCCTGCTACAGCCTGGGAGG
>DBRF01000001.1:940-3649 GCA_002305795.1 Ruminococcaceae bacterium UBA1375 | reverse complement strand
CTGCCCGCCCGGCTGACGGAACAGTACCGGGCAAAAAGCCAGCGGGAAAGCGCTCCCTGTGTGGCCACTCAGGAAACGGTGCTGCTGGAGGGCTGGATTCCCAAAAAGAAACAGGAGAAGCTGGAAAAGCTGTTAAACCAAACCGGCCTGCCCTACGGGCTGGACTGTCGGGACCCTCTGCCGGAGGAATCCCCGCCCACCTTGCTGGAAAATTCCAAGACGGTGCGCCAGTTTGAAGGCATTACCAATATGTTCAGCGTCCCTAACTACCACGAAGGGGATCCCAATGGCATTATGGCCCCCTGGTACTGGCTGATTTTCGGCATGATGATGGGGGACGTGGGGTACGGCGCCATGATGGTGGTGCTGATTCTGCTGGTGAAGAAGTTTATGAAGCTGGGGGAAGAAGGAGTCAAGCTGATGAACGTCATGCTGTACTCCTCCATCACCACCATGCTTTGCGGGGTGGTGTTTGGCAGCTATTTCGGGGAGACCTGGCATCCACTGCTGTTCTCTCCCATGGAAGACCCGGTGAGCATGCTGCTTTTGACCCTGCTGGTGGGGGTGGCCCACATCTTTACCGGCTTGGGAGTGAAGATCTATCGCAATGTGCAGCAGGGCAAGGTGCTGGACGCTTTGTTTGACCAGGTTTCCTGGATTTTGCTGATTGCCGGGCTGGGGCTGCTGTTCCTTCCCGCCACCCAGATGGTAGGCGGGGTGTTGGCTGTCATGGGCGCATTGATTATCCTCTTTACCGCTGGCCGGGACCGGAAGGGCCTGGTGAGCAAGGCGGTGGGGGGACTGAGCGGGCTGTACGGCATTACCAGCTACCTCAGCGACATCCTTTCCTACTCCCGGATTCTGGCTTTGAGCCTGGCCACCGGGGTGGTGGGCATGGTGATGAATATGCTGGCGGGGATGATTCAGGGTTCGGTGATTGGCTGGATTCTGTCTCTGGTCATCTATGCGGCGGGGCACATCTTCAACCTGGCCCTCAGCCTGCTCAGCGCCTATGTCCACGACTGTAGGCTGCAATATATTGAGTTTTACGGGAAATTCTATGAGGGGGGCGGAACCCTGTTTCGGCCCTTCTCCATTGACCCTCACTATCTTCGATTGAAAAAGGACGGAGGAAATTAAGATGACAGGATTGGCGATTGCAATTTTCGGTGCGGCCCTTTGCGCCGCCCTGGCGGGCTGTGGTTCCGCCATCGGTGTCATGGCGGCGGGCAAAGCGGCAGCGGGAGTCACCTCCCAGAAGCCGGAGCTGTTCGGCAAACTTTTGGTGCTCCAGGCCCTTCCCGGCACCCAGGGCATCTACGGCTTTTTGACCGCCATTTTGATTATGGTGCGGCTGGGACTGCTGGGGGGAAGCCCTCTGGACATTTCCGACACCGTGGGCTGGCAGTTTTTCTTTGCCGCCCTGCCTATGGGGCTGTGCGGGCTGATCTCCGGCATTGCCCAGGGGAAAACCGCCGTGGCGGCCATCCACCTCACCGGCAAGCAGCCTGACGCCGCCGGCAAAGGCATCACCATGACCGCTTTGGTGGAGACCTACGCCATTCTGGCGCTGCTGATTTCCATTTTGCTGGTGTTCGGCGTGACGCTGTAAGCAAAGGAGCGTCCAGATGGGTGTGGAAACAATTTTAGAAAAAATCCGGCAGAAGTCGGACCAGGAATGCCGGGAAATTTTGGAAACCGCCCGGCAGCAATCCCAGCAGCAATCCAGGCAGGTGCTGGAGCAGGCCCGGCAGGAAGCGCAGGCAACGGTTTTCGCCGCGCAAAAGCAGACGGAGCAGTCCCTTTTGGGTCAGACCCAGCAGCTTCGGCTGGAAGGGAAAATCGCCCTGCTGAACCAAAAAAAGGAGCTGCTGGAGCAGCTCAAGCAAAAGGGGCTGGAAGCCTTTGGAAAACTGGAACCGGCGGCGTGGCACGCTTTGTACTTTCGGCTGGTGAAGGAGCAGGCCATGACCGGTTCCGTCACCGTCTGCTGCACCCCGGACACGGCAAAACGGTATTCTCTAAAGGAAAACTGCCGGGTCTGGCAGGCTCAAAGCGGAGGAAGGGCTTCCTATACGCTGGACACCGGCCGGGGCCCGGAGATGGGAATCTGGTTGGTGGGAGAGACCTACGACGTGGACCTCTCCGCCCAGGCGTTGTTGGACCAGCTCTTTGAAGAGCAGGAAACCAAGCTGGCGGATTGCCTCTTTGGGCAGAAGGCGGGAGAAAGATGAAACAGGAACAGGTCTTTGGAGGCATCTCCTACGAATACGCCATCGGCTGCGTCCAGGCCAGCGCCCGCCCTCCTTTGAGCAAGGAGCAGTGGAACCGGTTTGCGTCCGCGGATTTTTCCCAGGCATTGGGATTGCTGCGGGAACTGGGTTACCCAGCCGGCCCCGACTTTTTGCAGGCCTTGGAAGAAGACTTTCAGAAAACGGCGGACTTTCTCCGGGAAATCTCTCCCCAGCCGGAACTCATTCAGCTGCTGTTTTTTGAGGAGGACGCCTTAAATCTCAAGCTCTACCGCAAGGCGGCTTTGGCGGGAATGGACATGGATACACTTCCTGTGCAGCCGGGGAGCCTGGAACCGGCCCTCCTTCGGGTCTGCGGCGAAAACAACGATTACTCCCTGCTGGGGGAGGAGCTGGAACAGGCTTTGGCTCCCTTGCAGGAAACGGAGGACCCCTGTCAGGTAAGCTGCATCATCGA
>DBRF01000001.1:0-835 GCA_002305795.1 Ruminococcaceae bacterium UBA1375 | reverse complement strand
GAGGCGGCGCTGGAGCAGGCAGGCTGGGGAGACCCCATGGGGGTGCTGGCGGGGTACTTCCTGCAAAAGAAGCTGGACCGCAAGGCCCTGGGGCTTTTGCTCTGTGAAAAGAAAACGGCAGGAGGGAAGGCAGAATGAACGCAGCTAAAACCGCCGCCGTAGGGAAACAGGAATCGGTGGCGTTGTTCCGGGCTGCCGGGATTTACTCCGTGGCGGCTCAAACTCCCCAGCAGGCGGGGCAGGCAGTGCGGCAGCTGGCGGAAAACGGCTGTCAGGTGATCTTTTTGGGGGAAAGTTTTGGAGAACCCCTTGCCCAGTTGTGTCAGGAATATCGCAGCCAGCCCTACCCGGTGATCCTTCCCATCCCGGAGCAGGGGAGCAGCGGTTACGGGAAAAAAGCGGCCCAGGCCAATCTGGAAAAGGCCATCGGCGCCGGTTTAGCGGATGAAACGGAAGAAGGCGGTGCCGGATGACAGAAAAAATCGTGGGACAGATTGAAAAAGTAGCAGGCCCCTTGATTGTGGCAAAGGGGATGGAAGGAATCTCCATGCACGAAGTGGTGCGGGTGGGAACCCAGCGGCTCATCGGCGAAGTGATCGAGCTGCGGGGGGACCGTGCCTCGGTGCAGGTGTATGAGGACACCCAGGGGGTGGGTCCCGGGGAACCGGTGGAAGCCACTGGGGAACCTTTGGCGGTGGAGTTGGCGCCGGGGCTGATAGAGAGCATCTTCGACGGCATTCAGCGCCCCTTAACCGAGCTGTACCGGCGGGACGGGGACCGAATCCGAAAGGGGGCGGAAGTCCCCAAGCTGGACCGGGAAAAACAGTGGGAGTTT
>DBRF01000021.1 GCA_002305795.1 Ruminococcaceae bacterium UBA1375 | reverse complement strand
GCCACGTCCATAAAGGGCAGGCCGGTGTCCGGAAGGATCTGGTAGTTCCATCCTTCCTGCTGAGCCATGGACAGGGCAAAGGAATCTGCCTGAAGATAAACGATGGGATCAGACTGATCTGAAGAACCGGGAAGAGACGCAAATAAATCATCGGTTACCCACGTATTCCCTAAGAAACAAACCGTTTCCAACTGAGCGCATTCGCCCAGAGCTGAATACAGGATGCTTTCCACCGAAGCCGGAACCACCAGTTCCTTCAATCCGCTGAAGTAAAACGCACTGTCTTCAATCATGGTCACGGTGTCCGGCAGGGTGATATGTTCCAAAGAACGACAGGCGTAAAACAGGCCCCAGCCGATCTGTTCCTGCTTGGAAGGAAGGGTCACATCCCGCAAAGAATCACAACCCGCAAAGCACTGGGAGGTCATGGTTACATTCTCTCCCAAAAATTCCACTGAAACCAGATTGTCGCAGTCGTTAAAAGCCGCATACCCCACCGAGGTGATGCCGGCCGGAATGACAACGCTGGTCAAATCCATGTTTTCCGCAAAGGCTTCATTGCCCACACTGGTCACCGAATAACCGTCCAGGGTTTCCGGCAGCACCAGGTTCCCACCGGGGCCGGTATAGCCGGTGATTTCTGCGGTGCCGTCGTCCAGCAGGGTGTACTGGAATTCATCGCTGGTTTCAGCAAATACCACATCCTTGGGTACCCCTGCCACCAGGCAGCACCCGGCGATGAGCAGGATGCTCAACAGCCATGCCAAAGTTTTCTTTCCTATGAGTTTCATTGTGTCAACCTCCTATTTTATTTTTTCCAAGCAGCTGTCCGACCCGCTGCTCGACCTCCATTTCATTATAACATACTTTAAGTGAAAATCCTTTCGGAATAGTAGCCAAAGAATTTCCCTTTTCTTTAGCGATTCTGCCGGGACAACATTCCTTGTTGAAAATGGCCATTTTTTTCTAGGGAAGAAATGATGTTTTCCCGTCTTTATAATAACACATAAGTATTCAAATGTCAACATATGTATTCAATTTTATCTGCATCTTCTGGTATCCTAACAATGGAGGTACTGCCATGCATCAGCCTGCTTTAGACCCTGCCCTGGTAGGGAGTGTACTGGCCGAGTACCGCAAATCCAAAGGGATTTCCCAGGAAGTGCTCAGCGGGTTGGCGGACATCGGCCGAACCCATTTGAGCGCCATCGAACGGGGTGAGCGCAAACCCACCCTGGAAACTTTTTACCGCATCTGCCAAGCCATGGATATCCCCATGAGCCGGGTTATCTCTACCATTGAAGAAAGAATGAAACAAAACAATCACCGCCTCGGTTCTTGAAAGCCGAAGCGGTGATTGTCTTTTTACGATAAAGCATCCGTTAGGTTGCCGCTGCTTTTCGCCGCCGGGTACGAAACGTCAGAATTCCGACGTTTCTCATCCAACGTCACTTCAAGCTGGAGTTGCCCCCGGCAAAGCGGGAACCGTAATGATTGGCAAGGCCAATCACTATCACACCAAAAACCGCTGTATCATCACGGCGGTGTCTGCACGGGAAGCGTTATCCTGGGGCGCAATGGTGGGAGGAGTGGTCAGCCGTCCGCTGACGATGCCTTCCGCCGCCGCCCATTCCAGGGCCTCTACTGCGAAGGAGGAGACAGCCGCCCCATCCCCGAAGCCGTCTAGGGAGGTTCTAGCGGAGGTGTCCGCCCCGATGTAGTCGGCGTAGCGGTACAGCATAGTGGCCAGCTGTTCCCGGGTGATGTTGTCGGAAGGCCCGAACCGGCCGGTAAAGCTGCCGTCGGGGTTGTAGTAGCCGGTGAGGATGCCTGCGTTGTTGCACCAGATGGCGGCATCGTAGTAGAAAGCGCCGGACTGGTTATCCTCAAAGGGGTTGTCCATCCCCGCCACGCTGGGGGAACCGGCCATCCGGTAGAGGATGGTGGCAAAATGGGCCCGGGACAGGTTTTCCGCCGGGGCGAAGGTGGTGGGGTTCATTCCGGTCATCAAACCTTCCCCATAGACGTACTGCACCGCTTCGGTGTAGTACACCCCGGAGGGAGCCACGTCCATAAAGGGCAGGCCGTCGGCAATCACCAGGAAGGGGAAGCCGTTGTTGTTGGCATACTGCTGGCCGTAGCTGCCTGCATGGCCGTAAAAGCTCAGGCCGGTACACAGTTCAAAGGCCCCGGCTTCCACCAACTCCAAACTGTCCGGCAGAACCATAGCGCCCAGGCTCACATCCCCGGCAAAAGCGCTTTCCCCAATCACCCGCAGGGAATCCGGAAGGAAGATTTCCCGCAGCTCGGTGCACAGCGCAAAGGCGGCGGCGGGAATGGTCTCCATGCCGTCCGACAGGGTGACGGAAGTCAAGGCGGTGCAGTAGGCAAACGCCCCTTCCCCCATAAACTCTACGCTGTCCGGCAGCACCAGACCGGTGAGGTTGGTGCTGTAAGCCGCCGCACCCCCGGCAATGATTCGGGTATTGTCCCACACTTTCAAATTGGTGGGGGTTTCCGGGTAGGCGCAGAGCAGCACGTCTTCCAGATAAAAGCATCCATTGAACCAACGATTCGGGTTGTTGAAACAGGCCGTTTCCTCAAAGCTGTTGGCCGCCACCGATTCCAGGGTGGAGGGCAGGTCGATGTCAGCTAAATTGCCGCATCCGTAAAACGCCTGGGCGCCAATCTCGGTAATCCCTTCGGGAATCACCACCGAATACAGCGCACTGTTATCCTGGAAGGCGTTGTTGCTGATGGAAGTGACCGGAATCCCATCCAGCTGAGCGGGAATGACCAAATCCCGCTGCGAACCGGTGTACCCGGTAATGGAGAGGGTGCCGTCGGACAGGGTGGTGTAGGTGTAGTCTCCGTTGGTAGCCGCTGACACAGTGGACAGGCTCACCCCTGCCATACCCCAGACACCCACCGCCAGCAGTACTGCCAGCACCCAGGCCAATGATTTTCTTGCCAATGTTCTCACTTTACATGCCTCCTTTTCGCCATTTTCTGGCTTTTCTTAAGGACAGTATAGCATATCAGAGTGTGAATCGCAAGCAAAATCTCTAATTTCTTTTGTAAATCGTCAAATTTTCTGTGCAAAAAGCGCCTTCTCGAAGGAAGGCGCAAATTATTTTCTTCCAAAGATTACCCCGCAAACTCCTTATCAATGGGCCAGCTGGGCATGGCGTTTAAATCGCTCTTGGCGGTGTGTTCGGCTAAAAACTCGTAATACCCCTGGGCGGCGATCATGGCAGCGTTGTCCCCGCAGTAGCACAGGGGCGGGGCGATGAGGGTGCAGCCTGCTTTTTGGCACTCCGCCTCCATCCGTGTCCGGATGCCGCTGTTGGCGCTGACCCCCCCGGCCAACACGATGGTCTTGTACCCCGTCTCGGCGGCGGCCGCCATCAGCCGGGGGGCGATCATGTCGCAGACCGCCTGCTGGAAGGCGGCGGCGGCATCCTTAACCTGAAGGGAAATCCCCTTCTGCTTGGCGTTGTGGGACAGATTGATCATGGCGGTTTTCAGCCCGGAGAAGGAAAAGTCAAAGGGGCTGCCCTCCACCTTGGGCCGGGGGAGGTGGTACACTGTGGGGTCTCCCTGCCGGGCGGCGGCGTCCATCTCCACTCCGGCGGGATAGGAAAATCCCAGCACCCGGCCTGCTTTGTCGTAGGCTTCCCCCACGGCGTCGTCCCGGGTGCGGCCGATGATGCGGTAGTGGGTGTAGTCCTGCACCTCCACAATGTGACTGTGGCTGCCGGACATAATCATGCAGAGAAAGGGGGGCTTTACCTTTCCGTCGATGTAATTGGCGGCCACATGCCCCCGGATGTGGTGGACGGGGATCAAAGGCTTTCCGCTGGCCATAGCCAGCCCCTTGGCGAAGTTCACCCCCACCAGCAGCGCCCCAATCAGCCCCGGCGCCACGGTGACGGCGATGCCGTCCAGCTCGGCCAGACTGCACCCCGCCTCCTCCAGAGCCAGCTTCACCACCTGGGAGATGGCTTCGCAGTGGCGGCGGGAGGCGATTTCCGGCACCACCCCGCCGTACAGCCTGTGTTCCTCCACCTGGCTGTCCACAATGTTGGAGAGCACCCTTCTCCCGTTCTCCACCACCGCAGCGGCGGTTTCATCGCAGGAGCTTTCAATCCCCAGCAGTTTCATCATCCTTTTCCTCCTCTTGCAAGTGTTTGTCCAGCAGCAAAGCGTCTTCGGTGGGGGCGGTGTAATAGTTCTTCCGCCGCCCCACCTGGACAAAGCCGTTTTCCCGGTAAAAGGCCAGGGCGGCTTGGTTGGACTGCCGCACCTCCAGCTGGATGGCAACGCAGTCCCGCTGTTTCGCTGCCCGGCCCAGGGCCAGCAGCAGGGCGTTGCCCGCCCCCCGGCAGCGGTACTGGGGCAGCACGGCGATGTTGTTCAATTCGCACAGCCCGAAAGCGCACTCCCCGTCCGCAAAACCCACCGGCTTTCCCTCCTGCCAGGCCGCCAGCACCACGGCGCAGGGGTGGTCCAGCCGGGCGGCAAAGGTTTCTTTTTTCCAGCAGGGGGAGATGCAGGCGGCGAAAATAGCGTAGACCGCATCCAGATCCGCCGCCGTCACCGGGCGGATGTCCCAATGGGTCATAGGTTCACCAACTTTTCCAGCTTTTCTTTCAGTTCATCCCGGCAGCGGCGGTAGGTGTCCAAATCCTGTCCGAAGGGGTCGGCCACGTCCAGGCTGGTGACCTTATCCCCCACCAGGGGCATCCCGCCTACCAGGGTCCGGGCCTGGGTAGGGGTCATGACAAAAATCCGGTGGGCCTCTTTTAACAGAAAGGGGGTCACCTGGCGGGAGCGGTGGCCGGACAGGTCCATCCCCCACTCCTTCATAGCCGCCACGGCGTTGGGGTTGGCGGGCAGGCCGTCGATGGTTTGCAGCCCGGCGCTGATGACCCCCGAGGAAGTGTCCCCTTTTTCCTTTAACATTTGCTGCAAAATGGCCGCCGCCATGGGGCTGCGGCAGGTGTTCCCGGTGCAGAGAATGAGATAGTTCATAAAATTACTCCTTTTCAAACTTGAAGTTTGAAGATATGTCTTGTCTCCCTTTGATGATGGGAGCGCAGCGCAAAGGGTTGGACAGAGGGAGAGAAAACAATATGGTTTCCACTCTGAAAAGATTGTGCGGCTTTTATCATTTTCTCTCCCCCAGTCAGCTTCGCTGACAGCCCCCTCGTCAGAGGGGGCTAAGTGCTGCCTTGACAGCTTCATCAATCCACTGACAAACTCCGTCAAAATTACGATCCACATCGAGATTGGAAATGCGCAGCACCTTCAAATTCATTTGCTCTAATTGGGCTGTCCGGCGGCGGTCATTTTGTTGAGCTTCCTGAGTAAAATGTCCTCCGCCATCCAATTCCAATACCAGCCCGGCTTTTGCGCAATAAAAATCTACAATATAATTTCCGATTGCCTTTTGCCTTTGAAAGCGAACCGGATATTGCCGCAAAAAGCAGTACCACAACTTTCGCTCCCATGGAGTCATGTCTTTTCTTAATTCCTTCGCGCGAGGAATATTGTCTTTTTGATATGGTTTCATTGAAATTCCTTTATTTAGGCGGAAATGGATTTCTATGCCGCAAGGAAAAAATCAGATTCTTGCCTCCCTCTGATGAGGGAGGTGGATGGCCTCGGGCCAGCCGGAGGGAGAGAAAACAATATGATTTGCACTCTGAAAGGATAGTGCAGCTTTTATTGTTTTCTCTCCCCCAGTCAGCTTCGCTGACAGCCCCCTCGTCAGAGGGGGCCAAGTCAATGTGGAACCATTTTCTACAGTCTAAGACTGAGCCTGCGGTTCAACCCTTCGCTTCCAGCCAATTCTTCCCGCTATGCACATCCACTTCCAGCTTCACCTTCAAATCGGCGGCGTGCTCCATCTCTTCTTTCAGCAGCTTCTTCACCTGCTCCTCCTCCTGAGGCGGGCACTCCACCATCAGTTCGTCGTGGACCTGCAAAATCAATTTCGCTTGCAGCCCTTCCTGCTCCAGCCGCCGGTGCACCCGCACCATGGCCAGCTTGATGATGTCGGCGGCGGTACCCTGGATGGGGGTGTTCAGGGCAATCCGCTTGGCCCCCTCCCGGACGTTGTGGTTGGAAGAGCGGATGTCCCCCAGCTCCCGGCGGCGGTGGTAAAGGGTCTCCACATAGCCGTGTTCCCGGGCAAACTCCACAATGTCGGTCATATATTTTGCCACCCCGGAAAAATTGGCCAGGTAAGCGTCGATATAAGCCTTGGCCTGGGGCACCGACACATGGATGTCCTGACTGAGGGAAAAGGCGCTGATGCCGTAGACAATGCCGAAGTTAATGGCCTTGGCGCTGCTTCTCTGCTGGGGGGTCACCTGGCTGGCGGGGATGCCCAGCACCTGGGAAGCGGTGCGGCGGTGGATGTCCTCCCCGTCCCGGAACGCCTGGAGCATATGCGCATCGTCGGCGATATGGGCCAGCAGCCGCAGCTCGATCTGGGAGTAGTCGGCGTCCACCAGAATCCAGTCCTCCCTAGGCACGAAAAATTCCCTTAACCGGCTGCCCTGGGGGGTGCGCACCGGGATGTTCTGGACGTTGGGCTCGGTGGAGCTGATCCGTCCGGTGCGGGTTTCGGTTTGGTTGAAGGTGGAATGCACCCGCCCGTCGCTGCCGATGACCTTCAGCAGCCCGGTGGTGTAGGTGGAGGTGAGCTTAGTCAGCTTCCGGTAGTCCAGCAGGGTCTGGACAATGGGGTGGTTGCCCCGTAACCGTTCCAGCACCTCGGCGGAGGTGGAGTAGCCGGTTTTGGTCTTTTTCAAGGGGGGGAGCCCCAGTTCTTCAAACAACACCTTCCCCAGCTCCTTGGTGGAATTGGGGTTAAACTCATGGCCGGCATAGTCAAACAGCTTAGTCCGCAGCTCCTCCGCCTGGGCGGACAGTTCTTTTCCGTATTCTTCCAAGGCCTTGGCGTCCACCCCAAAGCCCTCCTGCTCCATCTGGGCCAGTACCCGGCAGAGGGGCAGTTCAATCTGGGTGAGGAGAAACTCCATCTGCTGCTCCTTCACCAGTTTCTCCAAAACGGGGCAGAGGTGGGGCAGAATGGCCATAGCCCGGCCTTCCTCCGGCCCGATAAACTCCAGCCGGGGCAGATACTTCACCGCCAGCTGCTCGATCTCGTACCCCTTGGAGGAAACGCTGAGCAGGTAGGCCGCCAGCTCCCCGTCCCACACCGTGTCCAGCTTCTTTCCCAAACTCCGGGCCAGCTTATAGCTGGGTTTGGCCTGAAAGGTGCGCTTGGGCTTGTCGCTGCCCAGCACCAAGGTTTCAAAGGCCTGGGAAGCGGTGAGGGCAAAGGGGTAGACGGTATGTTTTCCCATCACCAGCAGGCCGGTATCGGTGAGAAGATAGTCCACCGTATCCAGTCCGGCCAAATCCTGTTTGGCTTCTTCCAGGGACTCCGGGGGCGCCATGGTATATTCCATGCGGTTGGTCATCTCTGCCGGGGCGGCGGTGTACTCCCCCTGCTCCAAGCCGAATTTGGGCAGCATGGAAAACAGTTCCAGCCCGGTGAGCAGCCGGTACAGCTCCTCCCGGTGTTCCGGCTTCTGGGCGTAGGCGGAAAGATCCTGCTCCACCGGAGCGGTAAGGCAAATGGTGCCCAGCTCCCGGCTGAGGTAGGCGCTTTCCTTTCCTTCGGTGAGCAGCTTTTTCACCCGGGGGGTGAGCTTGGCTTCCTCCAAATGGGCGTACAGCTCATCCAGGCTGCCGAACTGCTGAATCAGGCTCACGGCGGTCTTTTCCCCGATGCCCTTCACCCCGGGGATGTTATCGCTGGAATCCCCCATCAGGGCCTTGATCTCGATCATCTGTTTGGGCTCCACCCCGTAATCCTCCCGGATTTTTTCCGGGGTGTAGGGAATCTGCTCCTTGGTTTTCACCAGGCAGACGGTGGTGGAATCACTGACCAGCTGGAAGCTGTCCCGGTCCCCGGTGGCGATGACGCAGCTCCCCCCCTGCTCCCCAGCCAGCCGAGACAGGGTACCCAGTAAATCGTCCGCTTCATAGCCGTCCTGTTCCAGAATGGCGTAGCCCAAAGCGAAGAGGATGTCTTTCAGGGGCTGCATCTGGGAGAACAGCTCCTGGGGCATTCCCTTGCGATTGGCCTTGTACTCCGGGTACTGCTTGTAGCGGAAGGTGGGGGCGTGGCGGTCAAAGGTAAAGACGATTTGATCCGGCTCCCAGTCCTTTTTCAGCTTTAACAGGATATTGAGAAAGCCGAAGATGGCGTTGGTGGGCTGGCCGGACTGGGTGGACAAAGCCCGCACCCCAAAAAAGGCCCGGTTGATGATGCTGTTGCCGTCGATGGCCAAAAGTTTCATAGCAAAAATCCTTTCTCCGCCCCGGTTGACACAGCCAATCATCTGCGCTGATTGGCTTGCGTCCCCTTTTGCCGCCCGTAAAGGATGGGCGGCACCTTGCTATGCAAGGGTCAAGGGAACTCTATTCTGAGAATTGCGGTGCCGGCGATTCTGAACTTGACAATCTGAAGAAATTGGGTATAATGGTTTCGCTGCGCCGGACCAGCGCTGTTTACCAATAGGACGCCGAATCACCGGACTTACCGGTAATCCGGTTCCCTCCGTTATTACAAAATAAAATGGCCGGACTGAAGGGAAACATTCCAAGCCGTGTTCGGTTCCCACCGAGAGGGGAACCGTAATCGCAGCCTTTGCTTTTCGCAAACGCTGCTGATTTCAGCAATCATTATAGCACACCGCCGCCCCCCTACGCAAGGAAGGGGCGTGGAAGGAGAAGATTTATGAAAGACTTGTCCCTGTTTGGGATTACCCTCCCCCGCACCGCTATGCTGGCCCCCATGGCAGGCATTGCCGACCGTGCTTACCGGCAGCTCTGCAAGGAGTACGGTGCGGTGCTGGTAGTGGGGGAGATGGCGTCGGTGAAGGGACTTTGTTACTCCGACCGGAAAACCGCCGAACTGCTCACCTGCACCCCGGAAGAGTATCCCATGGGGGTGCAGCTGTTCGGGGACGACCCGGCCTTTTTCGCCAAGGCTGCCAAGATTGCGGCGCAGTACCACCCCGCCTTCATCGACATCAACATGGGCTGCCCGGTACACAAGGTAGTGTCCACCGGGGCGGGGAGCCGGCTGATGACCACCCCTCAAAAAGCTGCCCAGATTGTCCGGGCTTGTGTGGAAGCGGTGGACATCCCCATTACCGTGAAGATGCGCAAAGGTTATCACGCCGAGGACGCCAACGCCCCGGAGCTGGCCAAGCTCTGCGAGGCGGAAGGGGCCGCCGCCATCACCATCCACGGCCGCACCAAGGCCCAGCTCTACCAGCCGGGGGCGGACTGGGAGATCATCAAGCAGGTGAAGGAAGCGGTGTCCATCCCGGTCATTGGCAACGGGGATGTGATGTGCGCTCAGGATGCGGCAGAGATGTACCGCCAAACCGGCTGCGATTTGGTGGCGGTGGCCCGGGGCAGCTACGGCCGTCCCTGGATTTTCTCGGAAATCACCCAGTACCTGAACACCGGCACCCTTCCCCCGGAGCCCTCTCCGGAAGAAAAGATGGAGGTGATGCTCCGCCACCTCTCCCTGATCTGCACCTACAAAGGAGAGCGGGCCGGGATGCGGGAAGGCCGGAAAATCGCCGGATTTTACGTCAAGGGACTGGCCCAGGCCAGCCGGTTCCGAGGAAAATGCGGCAGCCTGTCCAGCTATGAGGACGCCAAGCAGCTGGCCAAAGAGGTATTAGAAGCCCAAACGGAGGAACCTTGGGAGGACTGACGGCATAGGATGTACTGTCCTTACCAAACAATCCCCGGGACCGCATAGGCGGCCCATAAAATAGAAAAAGCCCCTTGTCGGAAGAAAAAACCGGCAAGGGGATATTGTTTGGAATGAAAAGTGAAAAATGAATCGTGAATAATTATGGTTGAGAGTTGCCCGTTGGTCAACTCTCTTCCCTTTGTATGGAGAGATTTTTCGGAGTTCTTTTGTCTGTTTTTCAGTGGAAACTGAAAATAAAAAGTGAAAAATGGAATTGCATCGCTGCCGAAAGCCTTTTTTGGGCAGGGCAATCTTTCATATTTTTCCAATGGAAGATTCCACCGCAGGGGGAATCAACCACAATTATTCATTCTTCACTATTCATTCTTCAATATTCACTATTCATGCCCTCCACGGATTCCCCTCCGCCGGGTCGGTGGGGTCCCAGCCACGGTTGGGGCTGTCGGCGGAAATGGTCTGGGCGGCGGGGCGGCCCAGGGGGTCCCCCATGGAGGGGCTATTTGTGAGGGTCACCTTCGTGCCGGAGGGGCAGTTCTGGTAAATCCACAAACTGTCCGCCACCGTCAGCCGGATGCAGCCGTGGGAAGCGGTGGTACCCAGCTTGTTGTACTCCTCATACTGCAAGCTGTCCTCGCTCTGCCGGGTATAGGGTACCGAACGGAAGAGGATGTGTCTGGTAATCCGGGTGGCGTACTGGCCGTACACGTCCCCCACCAAGTACCGCCAGCGGTACTGGTCGCTGGTGGTGTAGGTGCCGGAAGGGGTGCCGTTGCCGCAGGAGCAGATCATGCTCTTCACCGGGATGCAGTATTCCCCGGTGCTGTCCGCCTGGTACACCGTCACCGTATTGGTGGACTTGTTCACCACCAAATAGTAGGGATTGCCGTTGGAATAAACCCCGGTGGACACCCGGTTGTTCACCGTCACCGCCACCGCAGCGCTCACCGCCGGATTGGAGGTGCTGGTCACCGTCACGGTGCAGCTTCCCGCTGCCACTCCGGTAATCCGCCCCAGACTGTCCACCGTGGCCACGCTGGGGTCAGAGGAGGTCCAGATCTCCCCTTTGTCCGCCGCATCCGCCGGAGTCATGGTGACAATGGGCATCTGGCTCTGGCCCAGATCCAGGGTGACGGCGTAGGTGGTCAAGGTAATGCCGGTGACCTGTACCGGCTGAGCGGGCTGGGACACCTCCGACACCTGGGAGGTCTCCGAAACCTGCGACGTCTCCGAAGGCTGGGAGACTTCCGACACCGGCTCCACCCGGCTGCTGCCGGACCCCGCCGCCGACGAAACAGGTTCCACCGTCCCGCTGCTTGCTGCCCGGGAAGAGGTTTCCCCAACCTCCCCCTGAGATGCGCAGGCAGTGACCCCGCAGATCAGCAGCAGCACCGCCAGGGTGACGGACAGAATGCCCAGCCATGTTTTCTTTGATTTTCTGCCTTCCATATGTTTTCCTCCCAAAAGGCCAAAATTCCCTTTATTCCAACAGAATACCATCTTTCGCTTGAAATTGCAAACCCTTTTCCGTTATTCTTCCGGTTTCCCCACCGGTCATTCCAAGGGTATCTGCTTTTCTGGGGGGCAGACTAGAAAAAACAAGGAAAAGAGGAAGATGATGCAGCCGTGTTTCATTGTCATTGACTACCAGCAGGATTTTGTAGCCGGGCCCCAAGGGTTTCCCGCCGCCAAAGCCCTGGAGCCGGTACTGGTAGAGCGAATCCGCCGTTACCGTGCCGCCGGGGGTGCGGTGCTCTTTACCCTGGACACTGGGGGCAGCTCCACTCCCCTTCCCCCCAAAGCCCTGGGCCGCACCCTTTACGGCAGGGTGGAGCAGGAAAAGCGGCGGGAGGACCTCTGCTTTGTGAAGGACACCTTCGGTTCAGCGGCGCTGCTGGACCATCTGCGCCGGACAAGCTACGCCTCCATTGAGCTGGCGGGGGTGGTGAGCCACCTCTGCGTACTGGCCAATGGCATTCTGGCCCGGACCGCCTGTCCCCAAACCCCTATCTGGGTGGACCCCGCCTGCGTGGCGTCGCCGGAACGGGAGCTGGAGCAGGCGGCGCTGGACATTTTACAGCAAATCCACATCCGCATGGGGACGCCGCTGTCCTAATTTGGGAAAAAAACCGACTCCAGATGCCAGGGAAAAGGAAAATTCATAGTATGTTCCCCAGAAACAAGGTGCGCCACCTTTTTGCCAAGTCATGACCACCCGTTCAACGGGTGGCATGAACAAA
>DBRF01000014.1 GCA_002305795.1 Ruminococcaceae bacterium UBA1375 | reverse complement strand
AGAGTTGGGTGAGAAACGTCTGCTTTGCGGACGTTTCTCCTCCTTCTCCCCAAAAAAGCAGGCTTTTTCGGGGGCCCCGCCCCTTCGGGGCTTTGCAGTCGTCACTGCTCCGACCTTCGCCCAACTCGGTTTTCGCCGTCAGGCGAAATTTCGGCCCTGCTTTTGGCCAAAAAGAGTTGGGTGAGAAACGTCTGCTTTGCGGACGTTTCGCCTCCTTCTCCCCAAAAATACTGGCAATTTTGGGTGTGCTCTCTTTGGAACATAAAAATGGACTCCACTCCATTCAAGAAGTTCGGTTTTTGGCAGTGTACGGCTTTTTCTGTGAAGTCAAATAACATTTTTGCCTTGCTGTTTCCTGCTTCGACACTCTTTTCACCACTGTTTTTTAAATTGATTTTTTTGAGATTTTTTCTTTTCCTCTGGCGTCGGAAGGAAAACTGTGTTACAATAAACCCAAAGAAACCGAAAAAACGGAGCTGCATCCATGCTTTCTCTTTGCGGAACCGATTGTTGTATGGGATGCGGCCAGAGGGAAGCCTGCGGCGGCTGCGTCCAGACCGGCGGGCATCCCTTTGGCGGAAGCTGCACGGCTGCCCAGCAGATTCAACAAGGCGGGATGGCGGGATTTTTGAACTTCAAAAACGCCTTAATTCAGGAGATCAACGCCCTAGGCGTTCCCCACCTTGCAGTAAGTGACCTGAACCTGCTCAACGGCTTTTACGTCAATTTGGAATACACCTTGGCCAATGGGCAGAAGGTCAAGCTGCTGGAAGACCATAAGGTGTATCTGGGCAATCAGATTGAGATACCGGGAAGTGAGCGTTGTTACGGCGTGGTGGGGGATGAGCAGTATCTGTTGGTGTGCAGCTATGGCTGCAATGGGGCAGATCCCCAGATTGTCTGCTATCAGAAACGGAACGACACTCTCCTGTAACACGAAAAGAATTGTAGCTTTTTCGGCCGCTTTTTCCTTTTTGGCTTTTTCCCCCTTGACACCCCTCTCAAACCGTGCTATCCTATCCTTGCTAAAACTTGGTGTGGATTTTTCATCAGGATTCTGATTTTTTCGCCACGCAGTGTTCCTTTTGCCGGGAGCATTGCGTGGCCTTTTTGCGAGAAGGGTTCCACATCCATTTTGGAGGGAGAAGATGAATCAAGATTTTATGAAAGAGCGGCCGGTGCTGCCCCTGCTGCTTTCCATGGCGCTGCCCAATGTGTTGTCCATGCTGGTCAATTCCCTGTATAATATTGTGGACAGCCTGTTTGTGGCTCAGATCAGCGAGGATGCCATGACCGCCCTGTCTTTGGTGTACCCGGTGCAGAACTTGATCAACGCTGTGGGCATCGGTTTCGGCATCGGCATCAACGCCGTCATCGCCATCCACCTGGGCGGGGGAAAAGAGGATAAAGCCAACCGTGCCGCCGCCCAGGGACTGCTGCTGGTGACGGTTCACGGCGTGGTGATGACCATTGGGGGGATTCTGCTGATGCCCTGGTTTTTGAGCCTGTTCACCCAGTCCCAGACGGTGATTGATTTGGGGGTGCGCTACTCCAACGTGGTGTTCCTCTTCACCCTGATGCTGGGCTTGGGGGTGGCCTTTGAAAAGATTTTCCAGGCGGTGGGCCGGATGAAAACCACCATGGTGAGCTTGATGGCGGGCTGCGTGGCCAATATTATCCTGGACCCCATGATGATCTTCGGCTTCGGCCCCTTTCCCGCCTTGGGAATTGAGGGTGCGGCCCTGGCTACCGGCATTGGGCAGACCCTGTCCTTTGTGATCTACCTGGTGGTGTACCGGGTGTGGCCCATCCGGGTGCGGCTCCATTGGAAGGACTTCCGCCCGGAAGGGAAGACGGTGGGTCGGCTCTACGCCATCGGCATTCCCGCCGTCCTGAACCTGGCTCTGCCGTCGTTGCTAATCAGCGCCCTCAACGCCATTTTGGCGGCCTACTCCCAGGTGTACATCCTGATTTTGGGCATTTATTATAAGCTGCAAACCTTCCTGTACCTGCCCGCCAACGGCCTGGTTCAGGGGATGCGCCCCTTGATGGGCTTTAACTTCGGGGCAGGGGAGTACCGGCGGTTGAAGCAGATTTACTTCTGGGTGCTTTGTATGAGCGGGGGGATTATGCTGCTGGGCACCATCCTCTGCCTGGCCATCCCGGAAACTTTGATGAGCCTCTTTACCCAGAACCCGGAAACCATAGAAATGGGGGGACGGGCCCTGGGGATTATCAGCGCCGGGTTTGTGGTGTCCGCTGTGTCGGTGACCTCTTCCGGTGCTTTGGAAGGACTGGGAAAGGGGCTGCCCAGCCTGGCTATCTCTCTGTCCCGGTATTTGGTGGTAATCCTTCCGGCTGCTTGGCTGCTGAGCCTGGCTTTTGGGCCGGAAGGGGTGTGGCACGCCTTTTGGGTCACTGAACTGCTATCCGCTGTCTTGTCCCTTTTGGTCTACCGCTGGGCGGTAAAACAGCCGAAACTTTCCTGATACAATAAAAAGCCTTGGCCGTGTTCCATGCGGTCAAGGCGATTTTTATTGCTTTGCGGAAACGGCGTCTTCCAGCCGTTCCAAAAAAAGCTGGGCCGCCGGGGAAAAGACCTGGTACTTTTTCCAGATGAGGTCCAATCCCGATTCCAGCCTGGGGGACAAAGGCCGGAAGCAGAGGGGGCTGTCCGGTCCGGTGTCCGCCAGCTTGTCGATGGTAATGGCGTACCCCACCCCCGCCTCTACCAGCATGGCGGCGTTGTATACCAGGTTGAAGGTGGTGACGATGTTCAGGGATTGAAAATCCTCCCCGAACCAGTCGGCAAACTCGTTGCCGGCATGATTGGGGGCAATGGCCTGCCGGGAGCAGATCAGGGGCAGGTCCCGTAAGTCCTCTTTTTGGAAGGCTTCTTTGGCGGATAAGGGGTCGCTTTTGGGTAGCAGCACCCCCCAGAGGTCTTTGGCGGGGAGGGTCAGGTGGTTGTACTTGGACAGGTCCGCAGGCTGGATTAAAATGCCGAAATCCAACAACCCCTTATCCAGCCGTTCGGTGACGTCGGCGGCGTTGCCGCTGAACAGGTGATAACGGATGCCGGGATAGTCTTCCCGCAGCTGCTTTAGGATTTTGGCGATGGGGCGGATGGCCTGGGTTTCGCCCCCACCCAGGTAGATGTCCCCGCTGACGGAATGTTCCAGCGCCGAAAACTCCGCCTGGGTTTTATCCGCCATGGACACGATTTCCTCCGCCCGGCGGCGGAGCAGCATCCCTTCCGGGGTCAGGGTGATGCGGTGGTTTTCCCGGTGCAGCAAAGGCCGCCCCAGTTCCTCCTCCAAATCCCGGATCTGCCGGGAGAGGGTGGGCTGGGTGAGGTGGAGATAGTTGGCCGCTCCGGTGATGCTGCCCTCCCGAGCTACCGCCAAAAAGTAGCGCAAAACCCTTTGTTCCATGGAAATCCCTCCTTTTTATCCTAAATTATACCCGGTTTTGCCATACCTGTAAAGCATTCTGCCGCATAAAAACTAAGTATTTGCGATGGCTCCCTTTCTGTGTTACACTAAAATCACAGGAAGGAGGCGGCGCCATGAAGCTCGCCCAACCCCGGCTTCTCCCGGAACATTTGCAGGACGCCGGATGCAGTCAAGAGACCATCCGGCAGTATTTTCGCCTGGCGGAAGCGGGCAACGCCAAGGAGCAACTGCAGCTGCTGTACCGGCACCGAGCGGCGCTGCTGGACCGCCTCCACCAAGATCAGAAGCAGATTGATTGTCTGGACTTTTTGATCTATCAGATGGAACAACAA
Source organism: Ruminococcaceae bacterium UBA1375 (assembly GCA_002305795.1). Lineage (GTDB taxonomy): Bacteria > Bacillota > Clostridia > Oscillospirales > Ruminococcaceae > Egerieicola > Egerieicola faecalis. Next base: position 7,637 of record DBRF01000014.1, on the reverse strand, counting down.
AAATAGTTTGGAGGTAATTGCCATGACCATGAACTTTAACTTAAATTCCCCTACCAACCTGCTTTTCGGCGCCGGCAGCTTGCAGCAGCTGGGCAGCCAGACCATGCCCGGCAAAAAGGCGCTGCTGCTGCTTTCCGCCGGAAAATCCGCTAAGGTGTCCGGCGCACTGGATAAAACCCAGGAGCAGCTGGAAAAGGCGGGGGTGGAATACGTCCCCTGCGCCATCATCAAGGAAAACCCCACCAAGGATCTGGTGATGGAAGCCGCCGGTGTGGCCCGGGAAAAGGGCTGTGACTTTATTGTGGCTCTGGGGGGCGGCGCTGTGCTGGACTCTTCCGTGGCGGTGGCGGCTATGGCCACCAACCCCGGGGATTTGTGGGACTATGTGGTAGGCGGCACCGGCAAGGCCCAGCCCTTGGCCAACGACCCTCTGCCCATCGTCACCATCACCCTCACCGCCGGAACCGGTTCGGAAATCAATAACTGGGGTGTTATCAGCAAGCTGGACACCCACGAAAAAATCGGCTTTGGGGGCGACCCCCGCCTGGTGCCGGTGCTGGCCATTGTGGACCCGGAACTGATGAAGACCGTTCCCCCCAAGTACACCGCCTATCAGGGATTTGACGCTCTGTTCCACAACACCGAAGTGATGATGAGCAAAGGGGTCAATATCCTCAGCGAAACCATCGCCCTGTCCGCCATTGAACACATCGCCAAGTACCTGCCCAAAGCGGTGGCCGACGGCAATGACCTGGAAGCCCGGGAGCATGTGGCCTACGGCAGCACCATGGCGGGCGTCACCATGCAGCTCACCTCCACCACCGCCCAGCACTCCATGGAGCACGCCATGAGCGCCTATCACCCCAACCTGCCCCACGGCGCCGGTTTGATTCTGATTTCCAAAGCCTTTGCGGAATACTTCATTGAGCGCCATGCCTGCGATGAGCAGTTTGTGAAGATGGCTCGTGTCATGGGTAAGCCCGATGCGGATAAGCCGGAAGATTTCGTCACCGCCCTGGTGAAGCTGCAACAGGACTGCGGCGTGGCGGATCTGAAGATGAGCGACTACGGCATTCAGAAAGAGGAGTGCATGACCCTGGCAGTCAACGCACGGGAAACCATGGGCGGCCTGTTCTTGGCCAACCCCTGCGAAATGAACGATGAGGACTGCGCCGGGGTATTTGAAAAGGCCTACCGCTGAGGGGCGGCGGCCTGACGTTGGAGGAGAGAGTATGGAACTGGATGAATTTTTAGCTGCTATGGGTCGGGGAGAACCGGTGACGGGAAGCAGCGAAGGCCATGAATGGATGCACCGTTTGGCGGACCAAGCCCAGCGGCTCACCGCTAAGCTGAACAGCGCCTACCACACCCCGGAGGAAATCCGCCAAATCATGAGTGAGATCATCGGCAAGCCGGTGGACGAAACCTTCCGGCTGTTCCCGCCCTTTTACACCGACTGCGGCCGAAACATCACCATCGGCAAAAACGTGTTCATCAACAGCGGCTGCCATTTTCAGGACCAGGGTGGCGTCACCATCGAGGACGGCTGCCTCATCGGCGCCCAGGTGGAGTTTGCCACCATCAACCACGGCCGGGACCCGGCCCATCGGGGAGACAACCACTTCGCCCCCATCCACCTGAAACAGAGGGTGTGGGTTGGCTCCCACGCCACCATTCTGCCCGGGGTTACTATTGGGGAAAACTCCATTGTGGCGGCGGGGGCGGTGGTCACCAAGGACGTACCTCCCAACGTGATGGTAGGCGGGGTGCCTGCCAGGGTCATCAAACCCATTGCAGCGGAATAAGAAGAAACCCAAAAAAGAGCGCACTGCCGGTTTTGTGCAGTACGCTCTTTCTTTGTCTCAAAACACATAGGTGTTCAGCAGTCCCAAAATCAAAAAGAATGCGGTAATGGCAAAGCAGTACAGCAAAATCTTCAGCGGGGAAGGCTGGTTTTCGTTCCGGGGCTTTTTGCCGTCTTTTTGTTTTTGGGAAGGATCTTGTTTTCGGAAGGCCATGAAACCCCTCCTTTACTTTTTGGGGTGCTGTCCGTGGGACATCTGCTTCACCCCGGCCACATGGGCGGAGATGGTGCGTTTGTCCTTGACTCGGATTTCGTTGATGGTGTCCACCACTTTGTCCACATTCACCTTGTTGTTTTCGCTGAACAAAGGCTGGCGGAAGAATTTCTTTAACTGCTTCATGGTGACTACCGGGGCGTTGCCGGTGGTGTAAAGCTGGACGTTTTTGGCGGCGTACACCACCAAACTTTCAATTTTTACCACATACAAATTTTTCTTTTTCAGGTTGTGACGCAGATTATCGCAGTGGGTTTTGTTCTGCTTTAAGGGGTTGTAGTGCTTGTTTCTGGCGCTGCCGATGATCTGCACCCAGTTTTCATCTTTGGGGCTGCCGTAGATTTCCCCCTGGTCCGCCTTGGTTTCCACCACTACAATGCCAAAGGGGCCAACCACAATGTGGTCGATTTGGGTGGTGGTGTCGTAAAGGGGCAGGTAGACGTTGTTGAGCAGGGCAAAGCCTTTGCTGCGGCAGATGGAGCCCAGCTTCCGGGCCACGGCCGCTTCTCCCCGGCGGCCTTTGGCGGCGTTTTTAGCGGCTTCCCGGTTGCGCTTGATGACTACATACAGCACCACTGCCAAAATGACCACAGCAGCCAGCGCCCAGAGAATAATGCTTGTTTGATCCAATTTACTTCCTCCCAATCCCGACCGTTTTGCCGGTTTTTGATTTTCTTGTCCCATTCAGTATAACACACGGGAATAAATTTGAAAAGAATCCCCATACTATTCACGAAAAATTTTCAAACTCCGAAAGGAAGGCAGTAACTATGTTGGATAAAATCGCATTGGCGCTGGTCATCATCGGCGGCATCAACTGGGGGCTTATCGGCCTGTTCGGCTTTGACTTGGTAGGCTGGCTGTTCGGTGGTCAGGGAGCCATTGTCAGCCGGATTATCTTTACCATTGTGGGGATTGCGGCCTTGTGGTGCATCTCCCTCTTCTTCCGCAAAAATGATGTCGTATAATGATTGGCGGAGTCAAGATTTCTACCGGTCTTTGCGAAAGCAAAGTTGCGGCCATGCTGTTTGGCCGCAAAGGTAGGAATCAGCAGCTTTTGCCCAAGGCAAATGCTGCGATTACGATTCCCCTCTTGGCTTGACCACGAAACATCCAAGGATGTTTCTTCCGGCCGGCCATTTTGCTTCGCAAAAATCGAGGGAAATCCAGGGGAATGATGGCTCTCGCCTTGCCGCCCATAGATTGTGGGCGGCATTTCGCCCTTCCGGGATAGGATTTTCCTGCCCCGGTTTTTTCTTGCCCTGCTTTCCCGAACATGGTATACTGGAACCGGAAAACCGGAGTTAAAGGGAGGAAGCCGTATGCCAAAAGGGAAAAGACTTGCTGCACTATTGTTGTCGGCGGCGATACTGTTCACCCTCACTGCCTGCCAAAGCCGGCAGCCGCAGCAGGAACCGGAAAGCGCAAATCAAACCCCGGTGGGGGAGAGCCCGGTGGCCATGAAAACCGTGACCCAGGACAGCCAGGACGGGTATGTAACCTATACCTTTGAGATCCCGGAAGACTGGGTCACTTCGGCGGAAGGTGCTTTTGCAGTGAGCGGCGCCGATCAAAGCAATCCGGATCTGGAAAGGCCCGAGGATATTTTGATTTATTCCCACGCTGTGCAGATTGTCAACTACTACCACGACAGCTTGACCCCCTCTCAAGAGGAGCAGAAGGCCTATCAAAGCCTTTTTGCCGGGGATCCCCAGCCCTATCGAGAGATGTTGGAAACCATGTTTGCCATGGATAATGAGATTTCCCAAGAGTATTTGGGTGTTACTCTTCAGATGACCGATTTTTCCTGCAGCTACTATCAGGGAAGAAACGGCACTTTGATCCTGGTACGGGACACGGTTGCCTATGGAACCGTTTCTAGTACCGAAGTGCGCTGTTTCCGGGAGGACATCCCACAATATATGGTGGTTGGAATGGATAACGATCAACTGGAACTTTCTTCCGGGGAGATAGCCCTGTATGTGATGGATTCTTTGCAGGTAGAGGAGCATTTTACGTTACCGTCGGGGAATACGGAGTGGAAATAACCGAATCATCTGCCATCAAAAGCATTGGAACGGAGAGTGACTTATGAAACGCATTGCACAATTTGAAACCGTCAGCCGGGAGCAGTTTCTCCCCGCTTATCAGGAAGCCTTCGGGGGAACTTCCGCCCAGGCTGAGCAGGTGTATCAGAACTTAAAACTCCCCCGCCGGGCCACCTCCGGCAGCGCCGGGTACGACTTCTTCACCCCCGGCCCGGTGACCCTGGCTCCCGGGGAAACCAAAAAAATCCCCACCGGCATCCGGGTGAAGATGGAGCAGAACTGGGTGCTGCACCTCTATCCCCGCAGCGGCCTGGGTTTCCGCTACCGGCTCCAGCTGGACAACACCGTAGGCATCATCGACAGCGATTATTATTATTCTGACAATGAGGGCCATATCTTTATTAAAATCACCAATGACTCCAAATCCGGCAAGACCCTGGCCCTCAACCAATGGGACGGCTTTGCCCAGGGCATTTTTTTGGAGTACGGCATTACGGTGGATGACGACGCCCAGGGGGTGCGCAACGGGGGCTTCGGCAGCACTTCCCGGTAGGGTTCACAAATTGCACACAAAGGAAATACAAATTAGAAACCGTTTCTTCAAGATGCCGTTATTTTTGTTTTGTATACTATCCTTGCAATCCAAAAAGAGCAGCGTTTTCCCAAGACGCTTTGGATTGTAAAACATGACCCTCTCTTTTCTTTTTCTCCTTTTTTCTCTTTTCTCAAGCAAAAGGCCGCTGGGTAAAACCGGCGGTTTTTTGCTGCTTTCAGGAGGGCTGCACCATGGTCCGGGCTGCGGGAAAACAGATGCAAAATGGTTTCTGTTTTTTCAGGATTTCGCCATATCTTTGCCAAACCCCATTCAAAATCCCGGGGTATACTGTGCACGAATCCAAAATCAACCTCTCTCTTTTTGGACTCTTTACTGCCGGGCGCAAAAGAAGCCGCTGTCTCTTTTGGCAGGCAGACCAAAAATTCTCTCCGCACCTGCGGGGATTCATCATAGATGCAGCAAGCAGCCGCCCCAAACCGGGAACGGCTGCTTGTTTTGCGTTGTTTGGTTGTGGGGTTACAGCAGGGGCTGCATTTCTTTGACCATCCGCTGTTCCAGGTCGATGAGCCGGTTGGCCACCTCTCTGGAAGAAGCGTCTGCCTGGGGATATTGGTTGAGGTATTTGTTCAGGGATTTGATCCCCATGTTGCACCCGTCGGTGACCAGCTCGGCGATGGAAGCGTCGGTGGGCTCCATGGCCAGCTTCATGTTGGTTTTCACCCATGACATCCCCTTGGCCATCACCGCCGGTTCCTTGCCCGGTTTCCGGTACTGGCCCAGAAGCTGTTCGGTGCGCTGCTGCAATTCTTCGTGTTCCATGCGGTACTCCTGCAACTGTTGGCGCAAAGGCTGGGTGGCGCTGTCCATCATGTCCCGGATGGAGTCCAGGCCCATGCGGATGCCGGCGTCGCATTCCTGCAGCAGGTTGACGGTATCAGGTTGGTTCATACCCATTCCTCCCAAAGATAGATTCCGGAAAAGTCTGCCCGAAATCGGAGGAATTATTCCCGCTGCTGTCTGCCGGGCCCAAAACTGTGACAGTGCATTTCACCGTTTTTTCAAATTCCTTCCCATTCCTGTTCAAAGGATGTTCAAAAATTCATGGTACAGTATAACCGTAGTCAAACAGATTGACCCTCTGTTGACTGCTGAAAGGATCACTTTCATTATTCTCCTTTTTTCTCTTTTTTCCAGCAAGGGACCGTCGGAACATTCCGGCGGTTTCTTGTTTTTGTCTTACATCAGTTGCTCCAAGATGGCCTGGTACAGCCGGACGGGGTCTTCCAGATACCGCTTGGCCGCCTGCCGGGCGGAGGCTTCATCCGGGGTGTATAAGGTCAGCTCCATAGGGCAGTAGTCCTGCTCCTGCAAGGTCAGCCGCACCAAAACCCCGTTGGAGGCAGGCATCAGGGTGTAGCTGGCAGGGTTTTCCACCTGTTCCGGCTGCTTGCAGGCTGCCTCCAATAAGGCTTCCCGCACCGAGGGCGGAAAGCTGCCGGAAAGCTCCTGTACGGCCTGGGTGCCTTTGGCGGTGAGGGTCAGCACCCCCTCCTGCTCCAGGACCAGGCCGTTCTGCCGCAGCTGGTCCAAAGAACAGCAAAGGGTGAAGTAGTTCACCAATCCGGTGCTCTGTACCGAGCGCATCAGCCGGCTCAGCTCCATCTGCCGCCCGCACTGCTCCAGCAGCCAGCAGAGCAGCACCCGCACCGTGGCGGGGTCGTGGTAGCCTCCCGGCTCCACCCCGGCAAAAATGTTTTCCTGCATGGAAAGCTCCCCCTTTCCGATCGAAGCGTGTTCTCAGGTATGATTGCTCTGCTCTCATTATAACAACCTTTCCACCCAGGCGCAACCGTCCTGCTTGATTCCCGGATGGAGTTGTGGTACACTCATTGCAAGAATGGTTCAGGAGGGCATTTTATGGAGATTGGCATTTCCACCGCTTCCTTATATCCCACCTTGCTGGAGGATGCGTTGGCCCAGCTGATTGAACAGCAGGTCCCGGTGGCGGAGTTGTTTCTCAATACCTTCAGCGAGCTTTCCCCGGCCCTGCGGGAGAAGGTGAAGTCCCAGTTGGAGCAGAGTTCCATCCGGGCGGTGTCGGTGCACCCCTTTACCAGTGTGCTGGAATCCTCCCTGTTTTTTACCAGCTATACCCGGCGGTTTGAGGATGGGGTGGAGCTGTACCGCCGTTATTTTGATTATGCCGCCCAGATGGGGGCGAAGATTTTGGTATTTCACGGCAACCATCGGAATACCAGCCGTCCGCCCCAGCGGTATTATGAGCGGTTCGCCCGGCTGCGGCAGGCCGCCAAAGAGATGGGGATTGTTTTAGCTCAGGAGAATGTGTACGCCCATTGCAGCCAGGACCTTACCTTTTTGGTGGAGATGCGGCGATACCTGGGAGATGAAGTGGAGTTTGTACTGGATAATAAGCAGGCTCTTCGGGGCGGACAGGACCCCATGGAAATGGCAAGGGCGCTGGGAGACCGGGTGGTGCAGCTGCATCTTTCCGATTCCGCTCCCGGCCGGGACTGCCTGCCTCCGGGGGAGGGGGATTTTGATTTTGCCGGTTACTTCTCCATCTTAAAAGAAAAGGGTTACGCCGGGGATGGGATTGTGGAACTGTACCAGAACAGTTATCAGTCTCCCCAGCAGCTGTTTCAAAGCCGGTTGTTTCTCCAAGAAATTGCCGATGGGGTGTTTTCTTCGGAAAATAATCAAATTTAAGATTTGTTCCTGTAAAATTCAAGAAAATCCGACCCATTTTTCTCAAAAGTGTTGACAAGAGAGAAAGATCATGGTAAGATAGCCTACGTTGTCACGACGAACCAAAAAAAATCAAGCAGATTTCAAAAAAACTTTTGAAAAAGGGCTTGACAAAAGCGGAAAGTTGTGATAAAATATAAAAGCTGTCCTCGAGAGAGGGAAGCGAAAATGGATCTTGAAAATTAAACA
>DBRF01000016.1:73708-104186 GCA_002305795.1 Ruminococcaceae bacterium UBA1375 | reverse complement strand
CCACTTTTTTAGGATACATCCAAATATCAGCTCGAATATAACCGATTAAAGAAACAAGATTTTTCCTACCTGCCCATCAAGTCGGTGAAAGCGTCCAGCGCCAAAGAATTTATGATCCGGTTAAGCAGTGTTTATTCTTACAGCACCATCGGTGGAATCAAAGCCGTGTTATCCGCCGCTTTTGATTTGGCTGTGGAGGAGAGCGCCTTGACTAAAAATCCGTTTCAGTTTAAGCTTTCCAGCGTGATTAAAAACAACGGCAAAAAAAGAGTCCCCTTAACGGAGGAAGAAATAACCGCTTGGATGACATTTCTGCAAACAGATCCCATCGGCAAACGGTATTATGATGTAAACGTTGTTTTGCTGGAAACCGGGATGCGAATCTCCGAACTGTGCGGGCTCACCATCCAGGACGTTGACTTGGTGAAAAATGAAGTTTCCATCAACCATCAGTTGTTATACGATAGCACGAAAGGAAAGCTTTACATCACCAAACCAAAATCCAAAGCAGGAGAGCGTGTGATTCCGCTGACGGTCAAAGCCCAGAAGGCATTTGAACGCATTTTGCAAAACCGCTTGAAACTCAAAACGGAATCCATCGTAGATGGCTATTCCAATTTTATCTTTCTCCAGGAAAACGGAAAGCCAAGAAAAGGGGATTTGTACGAACGGGCATTCAAAAAATTGGTGGCAAGATGCAATCAGACCCATCTGGAAAACCCGCTCCCGGAAATCCGGCCCCACGTTCTTAGGCATACTTTTTGCACTCAAAAGTGGAGGCTGGAATGAATCCCAAAGCGCTGCAATATCTGATGGGACATTCCAGCATCAATATGACCCTCAATTTGTATGCGCACACCAATCGGAATTTTGCTCAGGAAGAGTTGAAACGGGTGGAGGGACTGTGATGATGCCGGCGTCTGACTGGATTTTACTACACCATTTACTACACCATTTTTGGAAAAGTTATGCCAAAATATGCCCCAATTTGCCGAATTTGGAAATTTGCCCCGGATTTTCAAGGCAAACAATAATTGCGCTTTAATCGAATGATAAGTTTTAAATATGGGTAATGATAAACAAAAACACACAAAATAAAACGTCCTACAAACCAAATTCACCATCTGATCTGTAAGACGTATTTCTGGTGCGGCGGATGGGACTTGAACCCACACGTCAATGACACACGCACCTCAAACGTGCCTGTCTGCCTGTTCCAGCACCGCCGCAAGTACCTGACTATTATAACAGCTTCCTTTTTGGTTGTCAATCCCTTTTTTCACTTTTTTGTAATTTCACAGCCGGGGTAGTACCAGGCCAAAATCTCCTCCCAACCTTTGCCCTCCTTGGCCATGGCGTTTGCCCCGTAAACACTCATGCCCACCCCGTGGCCGTAGCCGTATACGGTGGCGGTGACATTGCCGTTTTCCCCTTCCTCCAAGGTAAAGCACCCGCTTTTCAGCCCCAGCCGCTGTCGGGCCTGTTCCCCGGTGAAGGTTTCCTCCCCCCATTCCAAGGCCAGCACATAGCCGTTTTCCGCCTGGGCAGTGATGCGGGGAACACCCTGCCCCCACTGGGCCAGTTCTTGCGCAGAGATTACCTTTTGGGAGCAGTAATCGGAAGAAGCGGTGTCCCAGGAACTGTCCACCCCGACCAGATAGGGAAGTGCCCCGCCCCACACCCACTGGCTGGCGCAGGTGGCGCCGCTGCTGCAAGCAAAATAGGTGGTGAGGGCAAGTTCACCTTGGTAGGTCAGCACCAGCCCGGCGGTGTCTCGGGCAGCGGCCTGGGCCTGCTCCAAAGCGGCAGGGTAGGCTTCTCCCAGCTTGGCGGAGGCGGTCTGGGCGGTCCAGTACCCTTGAAACACCCCGGGGTCGTCGGAAAGAACTCCCTGGTTTTTCACTGCCAAGGTTCGCACCGCCACTGCCAGCGCCCGAAAGCACGCTGGGTGGTGGGAGGGAGTCAGCTCCGCCAGCAGTACTCCTGCCACATATTCCTCCAAAGGTAGGGTCAGGGTTTGCCCGGTTTCGCTGACGGATAGGGTCACAGTGGTTTCCGGCTGGGTTTCCTGCTCTGTCCAGGGGACTCCCAACAAGAAGCAAAGAAGCAGGCAGATTCCTGCAACTGCCCCGAAAAACAGCAGCTTGGCTCTTTTCATGGCTTCTCCTTTCCTTATTTTGCAAGAATAATTTCCGGGAAATGCAAAAAACTTGACGGAGTTCCCAGCCTGTGGTAAAATAATTAAGATTGAATGCAGGAATGAAATGAAGATAATGCAGAAAAGGAGATGGTTTTGTGAAGACGGAGCTGGATGCTTTGCACATCAAAGAGAGTTCCATTCACACCCTCTGTGAGGAATATCGAAAGAACAATCAAATCGACCCCAAAATGTACGAAGCCTATTCGGTGAAGCGGGGCCTGCGCAATACCGATGGCACTGGCGTGCTGGCGGGCTTGACCAATATTTGTAACGTCCACGGCTATGTGATCAACGAAGGGGAGCGGGAGCCGGTGGAAGGCCGGCTCAGCTACCGGGGCATCAACGTGGAGGACATTGTGGCAGGCTGTGTGGCGGGGAACCGGTTTGGCTTTGAAGAGACGGTGTACCTGTTGCTCTTCGGCCAACTGCCTACCCGGGAAGAACTGGAGCGGTTTATGGTGCTGATGGGCAAGTTCCGAGACATTCCCCCTACCTTCTTTGAGGATATGATCCTGAAAGCCCCTTCCAACAACATTATGAATAAGCTGGCCCGGAGCGTGCTGGCGCTGTACTCCTTCGACGATTTGGCGGAAGATCTGACCATGGAAAGCGAAATGGTCAAGGCGCTGAAGCTCATCGCCCGGCTACCCAATATTATGGTGAAGGCGTACCAGGTGAAGATCAGCCACTTTGAACATCAATCTATGATCCTGCATCCTACCGTGCCGGAACAGTCCACCGCCGAGAGCATTCTGAGCCTTTTGCGGCCGGACCGGCAGTTTACCGATGAAGAAGCCAAGCTGTTAGACATCTGCATGATCCTCCATGCGGAGCATGGCGGCGGCAACAACTCCACCTTTACCTGCCGCTGCCTCACCAGCTCCGGCACCGACTGTTATTCCGCCTACGCTGGAGCCATCGGCTCCTTGAAGGGCTTCCGCCACGGCGGCGCCAACATCAAGTGCATCCATCAGCTGGAGTATTTTAAGAACAACCTGGAAAACTGGGAAGACATGGACGAGGTGGCGGATCTGCTCACCAAAGTCATCCAAAAGGAAGCTGGGGACGGTACCGGCCTGATTTACGGCATGGGCCACGCCGTCTACACCCTCAGCGACCCCCGGGCCAAAATCCTCAAGCAGAATGCCAAAAAGCTGGCCATGGGTACCGAGTTTGAGCGGGAATTTAACCTGCTGGAAGCTATTGAAACCCTGACGCCGGAACTGATGAAGACGGTGAAGGGCACCGACAAACCCATCTGCGCTAACGTGGACCTGTATTCCGGTTTGGTGTACCGGATGCTGCGGATTCCGGAAGATTTGGTGACCCCTCTCTTTGCCTGCTCCCGGATGGCGGGCTGGGCGGCCCACCGGATGGAGGAGATGTTCACCAACCGGCGGATTATGCGTCCCGCCTATAAATCTATGGCCAAGAACCGCCCCTATATTCCCCTGGAACAGCGGTAAAAACAACGCATCGGCAATCCCAGCGCACAAGTCGGTTTGGCTTGTGCGCTTTTGTGTGCTCGGCGTTTTGCCTAAGATTTGGATTTTTCCGTCTAAATTGCCTTTGGGCTGCATATACTTTCCTTGAAGAAAAAACCAAGGAGGTCATAGGATGTCGGATTATTTGCCGGAAGGAATGCGCACCACGGCGGCAGGGCTCAGCCGTCAACAGATACTTCAGGCGGTGGGCCAGCCGAAAATTTTGGAGGCGCGGGCCGTGATGTGCGATTCCGCCCACAATCTCATTGTGGAGCTGGGGAGTATGCGGGGCATTATTCCCAAAGAGGAGTGCGCCCTGGGAATCCGGGAAGGGACGGTGCGGGACATCGCCATCCTTTCCCGGGTGAACAAGCCGGTGTGCTTTGCGGTCACCGGTATGACCAAAACCCACGCCGGGGAACCGGTGGCGGTGCTCAGCCGCCGCACTGTCCAGCAGCACTGCATGGAAGAGTATCTCAGCCACCTGTCCCAAGGGGATGTGATCCCCGCAAAAGTCACCCACCTGGAGCCCTTCGGGGCTTTTGTAGACGTGGGCTGCGGCATCGTCAGCCTGATTCCCATTGACGCCATCTCGGTGTCCCGGATTTCCCATCCCTCCGACCGGTTCTGGGTGGGGCAGGACATTCTGGCGGTGGTCCGGGGCTTTGACCATGAGGGCAAGCTCTGCCTCACCCATAAGGAGCTGCTGGGCACCTGGGAGGAGAACGCCGCTGCCTTTTCCCCCGGCCAAACCGTGGCGGGCATCGTCCGCTCCATTGAAAACTACGGCATTTTTGTAGAACTCACCCCCAATCTGGCGGGCTTGGCGGAAAGCCGCCCCGGGGTAGAAGCGGGGCAGCAGGCCAGCGTGTATATCAAAAGCCTGATTCCGGAAAAGATGAAGGTGAAGCTGATTTTGGTGGACAGCTTCCAGGCCGCTTATCCCAAACAGCCGCCTCACTATTTTTTCCAGGGCAGTCACATGGACCGCTTTGTGTATTCCCCTGCCTGCGCAACCCGGCAGATTGTCACCGATTTTACCAAGCCCTTCGATCCGCCGGAGCATTCAGCAAATTAGCCCTGACCCTCCATCCTTTTTGGGGGATGGCCCGATTCGGGGACAAGCCTCAGAAGTGTTTTTCCCGGCCCGAAACAGGCCGGGAATTGCTTTTTTGCAGTCTTGACATTTGGGGAAAACCGTGTTATCCTATCCCCAGAAGCCAAGGAAAGAAGGGAACTTTCGCCGCCATGCGCAAGGAGTAATCTCAAAAAGCAAACAGATCGCTGCCGCTCCCGGTTGGAAACGGAGCGGGGTTCTGCTGCGGTTTTTGGAGATTACCCTGCATTGGGTGCGCTGAAGGTTTCTTTGTTTTTGTCCTGATGAAACTGACGTTGGCGTCCTATCACTCCGTTTTCCCCGGCAGAACCGTGGCAGAAAACGGAGTTTTTGTTTGGAGGGATGCTCAATGTCCAAAATTGAATTGTCAAAGGTGAACTTTACCTATCCCGGCAGCAGTGAGCCGGTGCTGGAAGATTTCTCGGTTACGTTGGATACGACCTGGAAAACCGGCCTCATCGGCCGCAACGGCCGGGGAAAAACCACCCTGCTGACCCTGCTGTCCGGGAAAAACCGGCCGGATTCCGGCAAGGTAGCGCTGCCCTGTCCCGCTGAGTATTTTCCCCCGGCGGTGGAGGACACCGACTTGACCGGGGAAGAGCTGTTTTCCACCCTGACGTTGGACTGTCCGGAATGGAAGTTTCGCCGGGAACTGAACCTGCTGGGGGTGGGGGAGGACGTCCTTTACCGCCCCTTTTTCACCCTTTCCGGCGGGGAACAGACCAAACTGCTGCTGGGGGCGCTGTTCTGTCAGGAAGAGGGGTTTCTGCTGATTGACGAGCCCACCAACCACCTGGATGGACAGGGCCGGGAAACGGTGGCCCGGTATCTGAAGGGGAAGTCCGGCTTTGTTTTGGTGAGCCATGACCGTGATTTTCTGGACGGCTGTGTGGACCATATCCTTGCTCTAAACCCCACCGGCCCGGAGCTGCAAGCCGGGAACTTTTCCTCCTGGTGGGAAAACAAACAGCGCCGGGATCAGTTTGAGTTAGAGCAAAACCAAACCTTGAAAAAGGAAATCAAAAAACTAAACCAATCCGCCCGCCGGACTCGGGAATGGGCGGATCGGGCGGAAGGGGCCAAAATCGGCTTCGACCCCCGCACCACCGAAAAATCCATCGGCCGCCGCCCCGCCCAGGGGGCCAAAGCCAAAAAGAGGATGGCCCGCGCCAAAGACATCCTGGAAAAGACCCAGCGGAAGATCCGCCAGAAAGAGGCTCTGCTTCAGGATTTGGAAACCGCCGCTCCCTTGAAACTCACGCCGCTGCCCTGGCGGGGAGGACGGCTGATGCTGCTCCATCAGGTTCAGCTGTTTTACGGAACGGAGCCGGTGTGCCGCCCCTTGGATCTGGAGCTGTGTCCCGGGGACCGGGTGGCGGTGGTTGGGGCCAACGGCAGCGGGAAAAGCACCCTGTTAAAGTTGCTGCAAGGTCAAAGCATCCAAAGGGAGGGCTTGTTCCGGTGCAGCCCCGAGCTGAAAGTTTCCTATCTGCCCCAGGATTGTTCCGGGCTGTCCGGTTTCCCGGAGGATTTGGCAGAGCAGTGGGGCATTGACAAAACCAAATTTTTCACCCTGCTGAAAAAGCTGGACCTGACCCCGGATACCTGGCAGCGCCCCATGGAAGGCTACAGTCTGGGGCAGAAGAAGAAGGTGATGCTGGCAGCCAGCCTGTGTGAAAACGCCCACCTTTACCTTTGGGACGAGCCCCTCAACTACATCGACCTTTGGAGCCGGATGCAGATCGAGCAGCTGATTTTGGAAAGCTGCCCCACCATTGTGTTTGTGGAACATGACCGGGCGTTCTGCCGGAAACTGGCCACCAAAACTTTGCGGTTGGACTAAAATTTAAAAATGCAAAAAACAAAAATTTCCCTCTTGCACTTTTGACAGGGATGTGCTATAATGTCAATTCGTAGGGCTGTCGAAACCGGCAAAGCCCTCCCGCAAAATTCTTACCACCACAAAGATGGTGGAGAATAAGTAATGTTTGAGGAGTGTCAATATGAAACAGGGAATTCATCCGCAGTATTACCACACCACCATCACCTGTGCCTGCGGCAACGTGATCGAAACTGGTTCTACTAAGGAAAACATCAAAGTGGAAGTTTGTTCCAAGTGCCATCCTTTCTTCACCGGCCGTCAGAAGCTGGTGGACACCGGCGGACGCGTGGACCGCTTCAAGAAGCGCTACAACATGAAATAAGCCGCACTGCGGTTTTCCAAGGACGATACGAGAACCCTCGTATCGCCTTTGTTTTCGGGGGGAAAGGAATTTGATGTACCAAACCATAGCCGCCCCGGCGGAAGACGAATTTGTCCAGCAGAAAAGCCGGTTTCTGGGCGCCATTGTCCCGGTACAGACCGAGGAGGAGGCCCTGGCATTTATTGAAGCCAAACGCAAACACTATTGGGACGCCACCCATAATGTCTACGCCTACATTATCCGGGCCAAAGACGGCCTGCCGGAGATCAAGCGGTGCAGCGACGATGGGGAACCTCAAGGCACTGCCGGACGCCCGGCGCTGGAGGTGCTGGAGCGGGAAGGGCTCACCGACGTGGCTCTGGTCTGCACCCGGTATTTCGGGGGCATCCTGCTGGGGGCCGGGGGACTGGTCCGAGCCTATGCCCACACCGCCAAAATTGCGGTGGACGCCGCCCACCGGCTGCATATGGCCCCCTGCCTGGACTTTACCCTGGCGCTGGACTACGGTAGCTACGGTTCAGTGAGCTATCTGCTGCCCCAATATAAGATTGAGACCCGGGAGAGCCGGTTCGAGGACAAAGTCACCCTCTTTCTCCGCATCCGGGCAGACCGGATGGAAGCCTTCTCCAAGGCCCTTACGGAACTGTCCAATGGGAAGCTGTCCCCTGAGGTTACCGGGGAGCTGTTCGCCGATATGCCTTAATGTTGGAATTAGATTCCAATTTCTGGTAAAATCAAAAAACTTTTGGACGAAAAAAGGTTTTTCCGGTTGCGTCTTGTATAATAGTATATAGAAGGTTTCAAGGGAAGATACAAGGCAAAGGAGGGAGCCGGGATGTCCATTCCCAGAAGTTTTGTGGAACAGCTTTTGCAGCAGTGCGATTTGGAAGAGCTGGTAGGGCGGTACGCCCTGGTAAAGCGGGCGGGGCGGAACCTGAAGTGCCTCTGCCCCTTCCACCGGGAAAAGACCCCGTCCTTTGTGATTTACCCGGAAAACCAGTCCTTTTACTGTTTTGGCTGCGGGGTAGGGGGAGACGCCATCTCCTTTGTGATGAAGGCGGAAAATCTGGATTACCCCGACGCCATCCGTTTTTTGGCCCAGATGCAGGGCATGACGGTGCCGGAGGAGGGACAGGACGACCAGGCCCTGCGGCTGCGCAACCGGGTGCTGGAAATCAACCGGCTGGCGGCCCGGTACTTTTTCGATAATCTCTCCAAGCCGGAGGGACGGCCGGGACTGGAATACCTGAAAAGCCGTCAGCTCCGCCCAGGCACCATCCGGCATTTCGGCCTGGGTTACGCTCTGCCGGGGTGGGACAATCTGAAAAACTACCTGCTGAACCGGGGTTACACCGAACAGGAACTGGTGGCGGCGGATATGGTGAAGCGGGGAAAAAAAGGCGGGCTGTACGACAGCTTCCGCAACCGGGTGATGTTTCCTATCATCGACATTCGGGGCAACGTCATCGCCTTCGGCGGCCGGGTGCTGGATGACAGCAAGCCTAAGTATTTGAACACCAACGACACGGTGGTGTATAAAAAAAGCCGCAGCCTCTTTGCCTTTGGCTTTGCCAAGGCGGCGGGAAAGCGGAAATTGATCCTCACTGAAGGGTATATGGACACCATCGCCGTCCATGCAGCGGGCTTTGAAAACGCTGTGGCCACCTGCGGCACCGCCTTGACGGCGGAGCAGGCCCGGATGATGGCAGGAATCGCCGATGAAATCATCATTGCCTACGATTCCGACGGCCCCGGCCAGACCGCCACCCGCCGTGCTATGAACATCCTCAGCCAGGCCGGGCTCACCAGCCGGGTGCTGAAGATGGAGGGGGCCAAAGACCCGGACGAATATATAAAAAAATTCGGCGACGCCCGGTTTGGGGTGCTGCTGGAACAATCGGAAAATGTGATGGATTACCAGTTGGAGGAGCTGCTTCGGCAGTACGACATCACCACCTCCAACGGCAAAATTGAATACCTGCGGCGCAGCGCCGCCTTGCTGGCGGAGGTGGAGCGGCAGGACGAACGGGAGATTTACCTCAACCGCATTGCCAAGCAGCTGGACCTGGGGGTGGATACCGTGCGCAGCTCGGTGGAAGCCGCCCGGAACAACCGCAGCCGCCGCCAACAGCAGCAGCTGTTCCGAAAGGTGGCCGGTTCCCAGGCGGTGAACCGGGACCCGGTGAATCCAGAGAAGGCCCGGTTTCCCAAACAGGTTCGGGCGGAGGAGGAGATTATCGCCTATCTGATGGAATTTCCGGCGGAGATTCCCAAAACCGAGGAAAAGCTGCCCCCGGAATATTTCGTGTCCGCCTTCAACCGGCGGGTGTACCAGCGCCTGCTGGAAGGGTATCATCAAGGGGAGACCATCGGCCTGGGGCTGTTTCACCAGACCTTTGACAGCGAGCAGTGTTCCAGCATTGCCCGGATGATGGCCCAGGGCAAGCAGCTCACCCTGTCCCAGGAGCAGCTGGAAGGCTGCATCCAAACGCTGCGGGAGTACCGTGACCGCTTGTCCGGTGAGGACATCCGGCAGCTCACCGCCCGGCAGTTGGAGCAGCTCCGCCGGGAAAAAGCGCAGAAGCGCCGTTAAAGACAGTTTCTTGCAGGGATAAGGCCGCCCGGGCGGCGGAAACTAAAGATGCCGCATCTGCGGCCGGCCAATGCAAGGGAAAGGTAAAACTTAGGCCGCACCAAAGCAAGGGAGCAGCCTATGGGGAGGAATTTACAATGGCAGAACGCAGCAAAATGACCATGAATGATCTGTTGGAAAAAGGCAAAGCCAACGGCAAGCTCACTACCAAGGAGATCAATGATTTTCTTACCGATATGGACTACGATGTGGAGCAGATTGAATCCCTGTACGAAAATCTGGGCAACAATCATGTGGAGATCGTAGACGACTACGCCGTGGAGCAGGAAGAAGATTTGGCCAACGAAGCGGTGGAGCCGGAAGAAATTGAAAGTAGCCTGGTGGCCGAAGGGGTCAACATCGACGACCCGGTGAAGGTGTACCTGAAGGAAATCGGCCGGGTTCCCCTGCTGACGGCGGAAGAGGAAATCGAACTGGCTACCCGGATGAAGAACGGGGACGTGGAGGCCAAAAAACGGCTCAGCGAAGCCAACCTCCGTCTGGTGGTCAGCATTGCCAAGCGGTATGTGGGCCGGGGAATGCAGTTTCTGGACCTGATCCAGGAAGGGAACCTGGGCTTAATCAAGGCGGTGGAAAAGTTCGACTACACCAAGGGCTTTAAGTTCTCCACCTACGCCACCTGGTGGATTCGGCAGGCCATTACCCGTGCCATTGCCGACCAGGCCCGGACCATCCGGATTCCGGTGCATATGGTGGAAACCATCAATAAGGTGAAAAAGGTGTCCAGCCAGCTGCTGCACCAGAACGGCCACGAAGCCAGTGCGGAAGAAATCGCCGAAAAGCTGAATATGCCCGCAGATAAGGTGCGGGAAATCCTCCGTTCCGCCCAGGAGCCGGTGAGTTTGGAAACCCCCATCGGCGAGGAGGAAGACAGCCACCTGGGAGACTTCATCCCCGATGATGATGCCCCCGCCCCTGCCGACGCCGCTTCCAACGCCTTGCTCAAGGAGCAGCTGGACGAGGTGCTCTCCACTTTGACCGAGCGGGAGAACAAGGTGCTCCGCCTGCGGTTCGGTCTGGAAGACGGCCGCAGCCGCACTTTGGAAGAGGTGGGCAAGGAGTTTGACGTGACCAGGGAACGGATTCGTCAGATTGAAGCCAAGGCCCTGCGGAAACTCCGCCATCCCAGCCGCAGCAAGAAGCTGAAGGATTTCATTGACTGATTGGAATAAAACTAGGGCAGCAGACCGGTAAATGGCCTGTTGCCCTTTTTGTTTGCCTGTTTTTTCGTAGTGCTGCCAGGCATTCAACATCAAAATTTTCAGAAAAAAGGCAGCAGACCGTTTTACCTCGTCTGCTGCCTTACTTGTTGTGTCCTGGAATTACCCTTCCTTGGGCGCACCCTGGGGCCGCTTCCCCTTGGGTTTGCCGCCGCTGCGCCGGCGGGGAGGACCGGAGCGTTTCTGGGCGGGTTTGCCCTGCTTTTCCCCGGCGGGCTGCTTTTTGCCCCCTTCTTTTTTGGAGGGTTGCTTGGGCTGCTTTTTCTCTCCTTCGCCGTTGGAACCCTTGGAATTTCTTCTCCCATTGGGCGCTTTGGTGCTTTTTCGGCTTACTTCCTGCTGCCGGGCAGCTTCCAGATTGAGTTCTTCCGTTTCCTGGGTTTCCGGCTTAGGACGCACCACCGGCGCACCTTTTCCGGCAGGCGCCACCTCGTCCCGGTGGTAGGGCTTGGGCGGGGTGTCGGAAGGGTCGTCCTCCAGCCGCACCTTCAGGTTTCCGGTGAGGACGTTGGCTTCCACCACCCGGCCCCGGCCGTCCGGGGTGTCCACCATGGCCCCTACTTTGGGGGTCAGGCGGATGAGTTCGTCGTATACCGACTGTTCGTACTTTAAGCAGCACATCAGCCGCCCGCAGGTGCCGGAAATCTTGGTGGGGTTCAGGGAGAGGGCCTGCTCCTTGGCCATTTTAATGGACACTGGCTGGAAGTCCCCCAAAAAGGAAGCGCAGCAGAAGGGCCGGCCACAGATGCCCAGTCCTCCCAGCAGCTTGGCTTCGTCCCGGACCCCGATCTGCCGCAGCTCAATCCGGGTGCGGAACACCCCTGCCAAATCCTTGACCAGCTCTCGGAAATCCACCCGGCCGTCGGCGGTAAAGAAAAACAGGATTTTGCTGCCGTCAAAGGCGTATTCCACCTCCACCAGCTTCATTTTCAGCTTGTGCTGGGCGATTTTCTGCTTGGCAATCTGAAAGGCTTCCTCTTCCTTTTTGCGGTTTTGCTCCACCTTTTCCAGATCCTTCTGGGTGGCCCGGCGGAGCACCGGCTTTAATGTGCCGTTGATCTCCTCCTCCGATACTTCCCGGTTGCCCTGGCACACCTTGCCGCATTCCTGCCCCCGGGCCGTTTCCACAATCACCCGGTCGCCGGTGCGAAACTGTTCTTCGCCGGGGGAAAAATAATAGCTTTTCGGGGAATTCCGAAAACTCACTGCAATAATTTCAACCATAGTTTCCCTTTCTGTTTGTTTGGATTGCCTTTACGGCATGGACACTGCTTCCATCAGCCGGATGGCCAGCCACGCCCCGGTAAGCCCTTTGTGGGCGTTGCCGGACAGTCGCAGCCGGGCCTGCTCCAGCAGTTCCAGCACCCGAATCTCCTGCTTTTGGGGCAGGGCAGGGGAGGACTGCTCCAGTTGGATGCGCAGCAGCCGCTGGGTGAGCTGTAATACCTGTAAAAATCCTTCCCCGTCCTTTTCCAGCTGTGCCAGCACCTGGGCCAGCCGGTACTCCTGACGGTGAATCAGGCTTTGGCAGATGGTTTGGGCCTGCTTGGCCCGCTGGCCGAATTCTTCCTCCTGAACCAGCTTCATGGCCAGCCCGGCGCTGCCGTCGCTGAGCAGGGCTGCCTGACGGCGCAGCTTGGAGTCGGTCTCCGGCAGGGCCTTGGCCGTGATTTGCTCCACCTGCTCCCAGGATAACGGCTGCAACGGAATCTGCACCAAACGGCTGTGCACCGTTTCCGGCAGCTGGGTGGCGCTGGGGCAGAGCAGTAAAAACACGCTGTGGGCCGGGGGCTCTTCCAAGGTTTTCAGGAAGGCGTTCAACCCTTCGGTGGTCATATTCTGTACATTGCTCAGGCAATAAATTTTCTTCTTGCCTTCGTTGGGGAGGACGGCGCAGTCCTGGCGGATTTGGCGCACTACCTCTACCGGGAAGGAGCGCGCCCGGTTTTCTCCCACATACTCCTTGTAATCCGGATGGGAGAGCCGCTCCATCTTCCGGCAGGCGGGACACTCCTCGCAGGGAGGGTGCTCTCCGGTGCAGAGGATGGCTTTGGCAAACCACCGAGCTAAGGTTCGCTTGCCGGTGCCTTCCGCCCCGGTAAAGAGGTATCCGTGGCCGATTCGCTCGCAGTCCACCATGTTTTGCAGCCGGCTCAGGGCTTGTTCATTTCCCAGCAGTTCCATCAGGCTTTCTCAAACCGCTCCACGTTGACCACCATAATGGTAGCTCCCCCTACCGTCACTTCCACGGGAACGGGAATCGACATTTCCGGGGCGGACATGGACAGGTAGTCCGGCGCCAGCATTTTGCGTTCGCAGCTGTTTTCCTTGATGATGGAAATGGCCTGGTCTACCAGCTCGTCCTCGGTGCAGATCATCAGGGTGGTGTTGCCGCTGCGGAGAAAGCTGCCGCTGCTGGAGAGCCGGGTGGCGTAAAACCCTTCCTGGTTCAGCTCCCCGGTGACGGATTTGACGTCGTCGTCGCTGATGATGGCGTAAATGAGTTTCATGAAGATTCCCTCCCTGAAGACAGAGTTATTTTTTCTTGGAGTGTAAAACATCCGATAGATTTCCCTCGTTTTTTGCGAAGCAAAATGGCCGGCCGGACAGAAAGGTCGAAGACGTTTCTGAGTCAGGCCAAGAGGGAAATCACAATGATTGCTTCCAGCAATCATTGTACCATAAAGCACCCGATGGGTTTCCGCTGGTTTTCGCCGTCAGGCGAAATGCCGCCCCTGCTTTTGGGCGGCAAAGCGGGAACCGCAATGATTGCTTCCAGCAATCATTGTACCACATCCAGCGAAATCTTTCCACTCTTTTGCAACAGTTTTTGCACCTGGGGGGTGATTTCCTCCCCCGGCATCACCACCGGCACCCCCGGCGGACAGCAGCTTTGGGCTGCGGCGCTGATTCGCCCCACCGCCTGCCCGATGGGCACTTCCTCTTTGGGGGCAAAGTAGGCTTGCCGCAGCTCCATCCGCTGCGGGGGCAGGGAATAGGGGACCTGCTCCTGTGCCGTTGGCTCCCTCTTGGGAAGGGAAACCAGCGCCTGTTCCAGCGCCGCCAGCTCTTGGGGGGTGTTGCTTGGGGAGAGCATCAGCACCACAAACCGGTCGTCGGCATATTCCCAGTCCATCTTTTGGCTGTCCAGATACCCGGTGATTTCCTTCCCGGTGTACCCCATGGCGGGGGCGTCTAAGGTAAGCTTGGCGTAATCCCCCTCCATGGGCAGCAGGGCCACCCCCTGCTTCTCCAGTCTTTGGCGCATGGCCCGGACCGTTTGGTAGAGCCGGGCAAATTCCTCTTTTCCCGGCCCTGCCAGGTACCCGTTGCAGTCTTCCAAACTTAGCAGAATCAGATAGGAGGGGCTGGTGGAGCCGAACAGCTTCATGGCCTGCCGGGCCTGGTCGGCGGTGTAGGGGACTTGATGGGAAAGGTGCAGCCAGGCTCCGCCGGTGAGTACCGGCAGGGTTTTGTGGGGGGAATCGCAGCACAGGTCCGCCCCCAGCTGCATAGGATGCCGGTGGGTGTAGAGCAGATAGGCTCCGTGGGCGTTGTCCACCAGCAGCTTGACACCACGTTGGTGGCACACCCGGGCCAGCCCCTTCACATCCGCCATGCCCCCCAGATAGTCCGGGGTGGTGACCCAAACCGCCTTGGCTTGGGGATACTGTTTCAGCATCTGCTCCACTTCGCCGGGGGTCACCGCTCCGTATAACCCGCCCCGGTCCCGGTTTTGGGGCAACATCCACCGCACCCGCACCCCCAGCAGAATGGCGGCGTGGGCAAAGGCGTGGTGGGCGTTGCGTACCGCCAGCACCAGATCTCCTTCCCGGCAGACCAGCGCCAGCATGGCCTGGATGCAGAGGGTGCTTCCTCCCGCCGACCAAAGGGTAGCTTTGCTACCGTATAGCCGGGCGGTAGCTTCTTCCCCTTGGGCCAAAATGCCGGAGGCTTCAAAGAGGCTGTCCGCCCCGGCGATTTCGGTGATGTCGTAGGGGCAGGCGGCGTCAAAGGGAGAAAGGGTCCCTCGTCCCTTGTGCCCCGGCATATGAAACCGTGCCCGGCGGGAATTATGAAGTTTTTCTAAATACTGTCGAAGCGGTGATTCCATGCTTGTATTTTCCTTCCGAAACGAGTAGAATAAAGTTAGAAACCATGGTATTTTGCAGTCAGGCAGTTGAGATCTGCCGGGAGGGAGGAATCCAATGAAACGAAAATTAAAACAGATGCGTCCGGCGGCAGCCTATGTGATAGCGATTTTGGCCTTTGTGCTGATTTGTTTTGTGGTGGGGCGGATTCCCACCGGGGATTCCGTCTCCCAGCCGGAGGGGGATTCCGCCCAGAGCGATACCTCCGGCATTCCCTGGAATTTGATTTTGGTGACCAACGACCTGGCCCTGCCGGAGGACTTTTCGGTGCAGCTTGCCACCTTGAGCGACTATCGCAACGAACAGGTGGACGCCCGCATCCTCCAGGACTTAACCACCATGCTCAACGATATGGAGCAGGCGGGATTGGAGCCGCTGGTGTGCAGCTCCTACCGGGACTATAACCGGCAGATGCAACTGTTTAACCAGGAGCGGGATGAGTTTACCCAGCAGGGCATGGACGCCGAAGAGGCCTACGCCGCCGCCATGCAGAACATTGCCCTGCCCGGTTACAGCGAGCATGAAACCGGCCTGGCGGTGGACATTGTCTCCGTCTCCCACCAGACCTTGGACGAAGCCTTTGCCGAGACGCCGGAAGGCCAGTGGCTGGCGGCCAACAGTGTCCAATACGGCTTTGTGGTGCGCTATACTGCCGATAAGCAGGAAATCACCGGCATTACCTACGAACCCTGGCACCTGCGGTATGTGGGCCGGGATGCGGCCCTGGCCATGCAGCAGCAAAACCTCTGTTTGGAGGAATACCTCATCCAGCAAGGCTATATCCAGGAAGCGGAAACACAAACGTCGGGTTCCACCTGGGAAACCCAGCAAACAGAATAGCAAAAAACGGGTCTGTTGCTTGATAAACAGGCCCGCTTTTCTTTTTGTCTTGCAATGAAAACTGTCGGGAAAACGGTTTTCCGCCTGTTTTATGCCTGGGCGGCGCCGCTGTCCAACACTTCCTGGGCCGCCAGCAGCACCCCGGTGCGCCCGGTTTCGTAGGTCAGTCCTCCTTGGAGCCAAACGGCGTAGGGGGGACGGATGGGCCCGTCGGCACTCAGTTCGATGGAGGCCCCCATGGTGAAGGCTCCCGCCGCCATCACCACCTGGTCGGAATACCCCGGCATATCCCAGGGCTCCGGCTTCACGAAGGAGTCCACCGGGCTGCCTGCCTGGATGCCTTGGCAGAAGGCCACCAAAGCCTCCGGGGTTTTCAGGTTGATGGCGGAGATAATGTCGCTGCGGGGAGCGTCAAAGGCGGGGAAGACCTCGTACCCCATGAGTTCAAACAGCCGCAGGGCAAAAGCCCCGGTTTTCAAAGCGCTGGCGGTGACGCTGGGGGCAAAGAAGAACCCCAGGTACAGCTCCCGGTTCATCCCTAAGCTGCACCCCACTTCCCGGCCCATGCCCACGGCGGTGAGACGGTAGCCGCAAAGTTCGATGAGGTCGTGGCGTCCGGCAATGTAGCCGCCGGTGCGGGCAATGCCGCCGCCGGGGTTTTTGATTAAAGAGCCGATCATCAAGTCCGCCCCTACCTGCACCGGCTCCTTGGTGTCCACAAATTCCCCGTAGCAGTTGTCCACAATCACAATCAAATCCGGGTTGGCTTCCTTGGCGGTGCGGATGATTTTTTCCACCACGTCCATGGTAAAGGACTCCCGTAAAGAATACCCCCGGGAGCGCTGAAGGTATCCCACTTTCGCTCCCTTTACCGCTTCGGCCATGGCCTCATAGTCCGGCTTGCCTTCGGCGGTCAAATCCACCTGCCGGTAGGAAATGCCGTAGTCCTTCAGGGAGCCGTTGCCTTCCCCCCGCAGGCCGATGACCTCTTCCATGGTGTCGTACACTCCGCCGGCCAGGCTCACCATGGTGTCCCCGGTGCGGAGCACCCCGAAGAGGGCCACGCTTAGGGCATGGGTGCCGGAAACGAAGCTGTACCGCACCAGGGCGTCCTCGCAGCCGAAGGCGGCAGCGTACACTTCATCCAGGTTCTCCCGGCCCCGGTCGCCGTAGCCGTAGCCGGTGGTGGCCACGAAATGGGTTTCGCTGACCCGGCAGTCCCGGAACGCTTTCAATACCTTTTGTTCGTTGTATCGCTGAATCTGCCCGATCCGGTCAAAAACCGGACGGCAGTCCTCCTCCGCCTGCTTGGCCAGTGCCTTCAGGCGGGGAGAAAGGGGAAACAGTTCTTCCATTCTGTTGCTAACTTCCTTTGTCTATTGTAGTTGGGTAAAATTAAAAAATCTCTTGGCCGTCCCACTCCCGGCTCAGCCGTCCGCTGACCATCTCCTGGGCCAGCACTTGCGCCAGATCCCGCACCGCATAGGCGTCCTTGGGGTCAATGACACAGCTGGGGCTGTGGAGGTACCGGCAGGGCACGCTGATGGCAAGGGTCTGCACCCCGCCGGCTGCGGTGTGGATGGCGCCGGCGTCGTTGCCTCCCGCCACCATGGTTTTGGTCTGGATGGGGATGTTTTGCTTTTGGGCCAGCTCAAAGGCGGTTTGGTACAGGTTTCTGCTGTAGATGGTGCTGCGGTCCATAAATCCAACCACCGCCCCTTTGCCCAGCTGGCAGACCTGTTTTTGTTCCGGCACCCCCGGCAGGTCGGCGGCGGTGGTGGCTTCCAGCACAATGGAGTAGTCCGGTCGGATGCGCTCTGCGGCGGCTTTGGCTCCCCGGCAGCCCACCTCTTCCTGGGTGAGGAAGCAGAAGGTGATGTTGGAATCGTCCAGCTGCTCCATGAGCTGCATTAAAATCACGCAGCCCGCCCGGTCGTCCAGGGCCTTCCCCCGGACCAGGCTGCCCTGTTCCGTCCAGCCCCGGCAGTCAAAGACAATCTGGTCTCCCGGCTGCACCAGCGTTTGGGCTTCTTCCTTGCTGTCTGCGCCCAAATCCAGTACCAAATCCTCCACAGACACCGCTTTGCCCCGCTGGGCCGAATCCACCAGATGGATGGGTTTCACCCCAATCACCCCGTAGCAGTGGGAGCGGGGCAGGTACACCGCCCGCCCCGGCAGCACTCTGGCGTCGATGCCCCCTACGCAGGTGAACCGCACCATGCCGTCCTCCTCCAGATAGGTGGCCATCAGCCCCACTTCGTCCAGGTGGGCGGAAATCATCAGCCGGGGACGGAGGGGGTCCGGCTCCCCTTTGTGGTAGCAGAGATTGCCCAGAGGGTCTTCTGTCAGGGTGTACCCCAGCTCCTCCACCTGCCCACGCACCAAGCAGGCGGGAGCAGCTTCCCGGCCGGAAATGCCGGGGGCGGCGGAGTAGCGGAATAAATCAGAATCCAGCTTTTGGTTGGGACTCATGCCGGAACTGCCGGAAGAATGTTCCTTCAGCTCCTCCAAAAAGGCGTCTAAGGTCTGGTCAGTGTGTTCCATGATTCACCGCACCTCCTTGAGATATTCCGCCAGCAGCCGGGCGGTGTTGGCTATGTCCCGCAGGTCCACGATTTCCGCCGGGGTGTGCATATTCCGCTGGGGAATGCTCACCAGGCCGCTGCGCCGTCCGCCCCGCACCAGGGAGAGGGAATCGGCGTTGGTGCCGGTGCTGCCCCCCATGACTTCGATTTGATAGGGGATTTCTTTTTCCTCGGCCAGTTCCACCAGCCGTTGGCTGACGGTAGGGGTCAGGGTGGGGGAGACCCCGATCATGGGCCCGCCCCCCAGCTTGCCGCATTTGTCCTTGGGAATCCCCGGCCCGTTGGCAAAGGATACGTCCACCGCCAGCACTAAATCCGGGTGGAGCCGGTATCCGGCGGTTTTGGCCCCGGCGGAGTTGACCTCCTCCCGGTTGGAAAACAGCACCGTAATCCCGCAGTCCAGGGGCGCATCCTGGAGCAGTTCCAACACTCCCAGCAGCACCGCCATCCCCGCCCGGTCGTCCAGGGCGGAAGCGTTGATGCGGTGTCCCCCCAGTTGAGTAAAGGGGGCTGCCAACATCCCAAAGCTGCCCAGGGGGAGCTTTTCTTCCGCTTGCTCTTGGGTCAGGCCGGTGTCAATCAGCAGGTCGGTGATTTCCGGCACACTGTCCCGCTCTTCCGACTTGGTGAGATGGGGCGGGGTGGAAGCCACCACCCCCGGCAGCCAGGCTTTTTCTGCTTCGCTGTACAGCAGCACCCCCTGTGCCGCCATAATCCGGCGGTCCATGCCGCCGTAGGGGGCAACCTTTAAAAAGCCACGCTCTTGGTGGCCGGTGACCACCAGGCCGATTTGGTCAATGTGAGCGTCCAGCAGCACCATGGGCTGGCCGAACTCGGCCTGCCGGAACACACCGGACACGCTGCCGAAGGGGTCCACCTCTACCGAAGAATGAGCGCAGTATTGGCTTAACAGCTTTTTCGCCGCTTTCTGGGCGGTCCAGGCATGGCCGCCTTCCCAATCATTGACGGTGTCCGGCTCAGGGCACAGCTCTTTTAACCAGCCCAACAGTTTCTGTTCCAATTCTTCCAACTTGTCTCACTCCAAACTGTTGACAATCTTTTTAAAGTGATGGCCCCGCTGCTCAAAGTTCTTGTAAAGATCGAAGCTGGCGCTGGCGGGGCTGAGGGTCACCACGTCTCCGGGGACGGCGTGTTCCCGTGCAGTCTGCACCGCTTCTTCCAGGGTGTTCACCGTAATGATTTCCGGGTTGCCGAGGGTGTACCCCTCATAGCCAGTGACAGCGGCCTTGATTTTCGGCCCGGTGGCTCC
Organism: Ruminococcaceae bacterium UBA1375; assembly: GCA_002305795.1. Lineage (GTDB taxonomy): Bacteria > Bacillota > Clostridia > Oscillospirales > Ruminococcaceae > Egerieicola > Egerieicola faecalis. The sequence continues at coordinate 84,462 of DBRF01000016.1, read as the reverse complement.
CAGCAGAATCAGCAGCTTCACCCGTTCCACCACATCTTTGGCCAAAGGCTCGTAGGGGATGTGCTTGTCGTATCCCCCGGCAATGACGATGAGCTTCTGGTGGAAGGCCCGCAGCCCGGCAATGGTCCGGGTGGGGCTGGTGGCGATGCTGTCGTTGTAGTACCGCACTCCGTCCAAGGTGCGCACCAGCTCGATCCGGTGTTCCACCCCGCCGAAGGTTTTGGCCACCTGGACGATGACTTCATCGCTGACTTCCTCGCTGACTGCGGCAATGGCGGTGAGGTAGTTTTCCACATTGTGCATCCCCGGGATCTTGATGTCCTCCATGTGGAGGATGGGGGTGGCTTTTCCCTTGTGCACCCGGCAGAGCATTCCATCTTCCTTTAAGTAGCTGCCTTCATAGGGCATCTCTTTTCGGGAGAAAAAGGCCACCCGGCCCCGGACCTGAGGGGCGAAGGAACGGGTGATGTCGTTGTCCAGGTTCAGCACCGTTTTGGAAAAGGCGTTGGAGTGGGCAAAGATGTTGGTCTTGCTCCAGGTGTACTCCTCCATGGTTTTGTGGACGTTGAGATGGTTGGGGGACAGGTTGGTCACCACCGACACATCCACCGGCTGGCGCATGGAAAGCAGCTGGAAGGAGCTGAGCTCCACCACCGCCCGGTCCTCCGGCTGTACCTGCTCGATGATGGGCAGCAGAGCCTTGCCGATGTTGCCCCCCAGCCAAACCTTTTTGCCGCTGGCCTTCAGCATTTCGGAGATTAAAGTGGTGGTGGTGGTTTTGCCGTCGCTGCCGGTGACGGCGTAGGTCTTGCAGGGGCAGAGGTCGAAGAAGCACTCCATCTCGCTGGTGACCACCACACCCGCCTTCCGGGCCTGGGTCAGCCGGTCCATGTGGAAGTACATCCCCGGGGTGCGGAAGAGGATGTCGCACTCATCTTCCAGCCCGTCCAGATAACCTTCTCCCAACTGGAACTTGGCCCCCAGTTCCTTTAAGGCGGTGTAGTTTTCCCCGATCTGTTCCGGGGTGGAGCGGTCCACTACCGTGACGTCGATTCCTTTTTGCAGGAATAATTTGATCAGGTCGAAGTGGCTGACTCCCATGCCAACCACCCAAACCCGTTTGGTTTTGAGCATTTCAAAAAATTGCGCCGCTTTGGTATTCATAACCTTTCCCATCCTTTCCCAAATTTCATCTGATACTTCATTATAGTGGCATTCCCGGAAAAAAGCAATCCCCACACCGGTGGGAAACTGCGAAAAAAACTTCCTTTCGGATTGTATTTTCCCCTCAAATACGCTATACTGAAAAGTGGAAAAATGCAGGTGGAATTTCTGGATTTTTTAGGGAAACCCCACAAGTCTTGAAATTCCCTGCCGGAAACAGACTTGACATAAAGGAGGTATGACCATGCTTTACATTGGCATTGATTTGGGTACTTCGGCGGTGAAGCTGCTGCTGATGGAGCAAAACGGCGCCATCGTCAATCAGATCAGCCGGGACTATCCCGTCCGGTATCCCTACCCCGGCTGGAGTGAGCAAAACCCGGAGGATTGGTGGCAGCGGGTGCAGGAGGGGATTTCCCTGCTGTTAAAAGGCCAGGAAGCCCATAAGGTGAAGGGAATCGGGGTGTCGGGCCAGATGCACGGCCTGGTGGCGCTGGACGATGCCGGACAGGTGATCCGCCCCGCCATCCTCTGGAACGACAGCCGCACCCAGCCCCAGACTGACCAGCTTAACCAAAACCCCGGAAAGGTGACCCTCGGCCGCCTCACCGGCAACATCGCCTTTGCCGGGTTTACCGCCCCCAAGCTGCTTTGGATGAAGGAGCAGGAGCCCAATCTCTTCGCCCGCATTGCAAAAATCCTGCTCCCCAAAGATTACATCAATTACCGTCTCACCGGCGTTCTCTCCACCGATTACTCCGACGCTTCCGGCACCCTGCTGCTGGATGTGGAGCATGGCTGCTGGAGCCAAGAAATGCTGGACCTCTGCGGCCTTCGGGAAGACCAGCTCCCGTCCCTGCACAAGAGCTTTGAACCCATCAGCACGGTAAAGCCGGATCTGGCCCGGCGGTTGGGACTGCCCCGGGGGGGTCACTGTCTGCGCCGGAGCCGGGGACAATGCGGCGGCGGCAGTGGGCTGCGGGGTGGTGGGCCCCGGAAAGTGCAACATCAGTTTGGGCACCTCCGGCACCGTGTTCATCACCGGAAAGCAGTTTGCGGTAGACCCTCAAAACGCCCTCCATTCCTTCCGCCATGCCGACGGCGGCTATCACCTGATGGGCTGCATCCTCTCGGCGGCCAGCTGCAACCAGTGGTGGATGGAAAATATCCTTCACACCAAGGAGTATGCCGAAGAACAGCAGTTTATCTGTCGGGACACCCTGGGCTCCAACCCGGTGTATTTTCTCCCTTATCTCATGGGGGAGCGCAGCCCTCACAACGATTCCACGGTGCGGGGCGCTTTCTTCGGCCTGTCCATGGACACCCCTCGGGAAGCCATGACCCAGGCGGTGCTGGAAGGGGTGGCCTTTGCCATCCGGGACTGTGTGGAAATCGCCAAAGCTCAGGGCATTCCGGTCACCTCCAGCCGTCTCTGCGGCGGGGGAGCCAAAAGCCCCCTCTGGCGGACTATCTTGGCCAATGTGCTGGGGATTCCCCTGGAGCTGCTCCAAACCGAGCAGGGTCCCGGTTACGGCGGGGCTATGCTGGCGGCGGTGGCCTGCGGAGAAGAAACAGACCTGGCGGCTTACACTCAGCGCCTGTGCAAAGTCAAGACCCAGATCCTCCCCGAACCCAGCCTGGTGCGGCGGTACCACCAACGGTATCGGGCTTGGAAACAGCTTTATCCCAGGCTGAAAGGCTGGTCCGGGGAGTAACAGGAAAGGAAGGAAAACTCTGTGAAAGATTTGGCAGAGCTTTACGCAACCGCCCGGCAGACCCTCCGCCCCATGAAATTAAAGCAGTATGGGGAAGCGGGGCAGGTGGCCTGTGCCTTGGAAACGGTAAATGGAACCGTCTTCACCGGCATATGCATCGACCTGCCCTGTTCCCTGGGTTTTTGCGCCGAGCAGGCGGCCATGGCGGAAATGCTGAAAGCCGGGGAAACTCAAATTGCCCAGATTATTGCGGTGGGGAGGATGGAAGGGTTTTTCCTCCCTGCGGCCGGTGCCGGGAATTTATGGCACAGATCAGTGAACATAACAGAAACACCCTGGCCGCTGTGACAGGGGATCGGGCAGTTCCCTTAAAAGAATTGCTGCCCCATCCCTGGGAGCAGGAGGATGTGTAAAGGAGAGAAATAAAATGAAGTGGAATAACATCCCTCAAGTCAAACTGGGCATCGTAGCGGTGAGCCGGGACTGCTTCCCGGTGCAGCTTTCCCAAACCCGCCGCAGCGCCGTGGTCAAGGAATGTGAGGCGCTGGGCTTGGAGGTGGCGGAGATCCCCACCGCGGTGGAAAACGAAACGGATCTGCAAAAGGCGCTGGAAGAAGCCAGACAGGCGGGCTGCAACGCCCTCACCGTGTTTTTAGGAAACTTCGGCCCGGAAACCCCCGAAACCCTGCTGGCCAAATACTTTGACGGCCCCTGTATGTTTGTAGCGGCGGCGGAAGGGGACGGCGACCTTATCGGCGGCCGGGGGGACGCTTACTGCGGCATGCTCAACTGCTCCTATAACCTGGGCCTGCGGGGCCTGAAGGGCTACATCCCCTCCTATCCCGTAGGAACGGCACAGGAGGTCGCCGCCATGATGGCGGAGTTTGTCCCTATCGCCCGGACGGTGTTGGGACTGAAAGATTTGAAGATCATCACCTTCGGCCCCCGCCCCCAGGACTTTTTCGCCTGCAACGCCCCTATCCAGGGGCTGTACCAGCTGGGGGTGGAGATTGAGGAAAACAGCGAGCTGGACCTTCTGGCCGCCTACCGCAAGCACGAAAACGACCCCCGCATCCCCAACGTCTGCGCTGACATGGCCCGGGAGATGGGGGAGGGGAAATATTATCCCGACCTCAGCGCCCGGATGGCTCAGTTTGAGCTGACCCTGCTGGATTGGGCTCAGGAGCACAAGGGCAGCCGGAAGTATGTGGCCTTTGCGGATAAGTGCTGGCCTGCTTTCCCGGAAGAGTTCGGCTTTGAGCCCTGCTATGTCAACAGCCGCCTGGTGAGCCGAGGGATTCCCGTGGCCTGCGAGGTGGATATCTACGGCGCTTTGTCGGAGTATATCGGTATGTGCGTTTCCGGGGAACCGGTGACCCTGCTGGACATCAACAACAGCGTGCCTTCCTATCTTTATCAGGAGGACATTGCCGGGAAGTTTGATTACGCCCTCACCGATACCTTTATGGGCTTTCACTGCGGCAACACCCCTTCCTGCAAGCTCTGCGGCGGCGGGGCGGTGAAGTACCAGCTGATCCAGCACCGGCTGCTGGAACCGGCGGGCAGCGAGCCGGACTTCACCCGTGGCACGTTGGAAGGGGACATTGCCCCCGGCCCCATCACCTTCTACCGCCTCCAGTGCGACAGCCAGGGGCAGCTGCGCTCCTACATCGCCCAGGGTGAGGTGCTTCCGGTACCCACCCGTTCTTTCGGGGGCATCGGCATCTTTGCCATCCCGGAAATGGGCCGGTTTTACCGTCATGTGCTGATTGAAAAGCGGTACCCCCACCATGGGGCGGTGGCCTTCTCCCATTGCGGCAAAGCGCTGTTTGAGGTGTTCCGCTATCTGGGCATGGAGGACATCGCCTATAATCACCCCAAATCTCTGCCTTATCCCACAGAGAACCCATTTGCATAAAGAAAAGATGGAACAGGGCGCAGGATTCGTGCGTCCTGCTTCCTTTTTGAGGAGTGATTGTATGACCGCCAATGCCAGAGAAGAAGCCATCCGCCTGTGGTTTTCCATGTGGCTGCAAAAAAGGGATTTGGGGATGGAAAGGGTGTTTGCGCCGGATGCCGTTTATCTGGAAAGCTGGGGGCCGGAATACTGCGGCCTTGCCAAAATTAAATGGTGGTTTGAGGAATGGAATACCAGGGGAACGGTGCTGCAATGGGATGTGAAGCAGTTCTTTCACAAAGAGGACCAAACCGTTGTACAGTGGTATTTCAAAAATCAAATGAAGAATGGCGCCATAGAAGCGTTTGACGGCATGACCCTGGTGGTCTGGAACGGGGAAGGAAAAATTCATTTTCTCCAGGAGTTCGGCTGCAACACAAACCGGTACGACCCCTATGCCGGCGGCCCCAAGCCGGTATTTCGCCAAGAACCTGCCAAATGGTTCTGATGAGGACAAAAAAGAAAAAACCACCCGGTTTGCACATTGCAGTCGGGTGGTTTTTAGGCCTTGCCTTGTATCACGCTTCCTGGGGAGCGCCAACCGGGCAGGTGCTGGCACAAGCGCCACAATCCATGCAGGCGTCAGCGTCGATCACATACTTGCCGTCGCCTTCGCTGATTGCGCCGGCGGGACATTCTGCTGCACAAGCGCCGCAGGAGATGCAGTCATCACTAATCTGGTAAGCCATCCTTTTTCACCTCCGTGATTTTGTTACCCCTATTCTAACACAGCCTGCTTTGGTTTTCAACCCCTTGTTGCAGTGATATTTTTGGAGAAGATTTTGGAATTTTTCAGAAAAAACAAAGGGTTTCTGATCAATTTGACCGGCTGCAAGGGCTAGAAAAAGGGTCTTGGGACAGAAAATTTGCCCAGAAATTCCCCCGTTTTTTTCTATTTTTTCTTGAAAAAGAAAACGCCGCAAAAATTTGAAAAAAGTAGTGGCATTTTAGGTTGGGGTATGCTATAATCAGTAAGATGTAATTTTTACTGGAGGAAGTTACCTATGCTTAAGGAAACCAAACAACTGGAAACCAATAAATATGAATTGACCGCTGCGGTGGACGCCGAAGCCTTTGAAGCGGCTGTGCAGAAGGCGTTTTTGAAAAACCGCAAGCGCATCGACGTGCCCGGCTTCCGCAAAGGCAAGGCTCCCCGAAAGATTGTGGAAAGAATGTACGGGGAAGGGCTGTTTTATGAAGATGCTGTCAACGACCTGTATCCCGACACCGTCAACGATGCGGTGAAGGAAAGCGGCCTGACGGTGGTTGCGCCCCCCAGCGTGGACGTGAAGGAAATCAGCAAGGAAAACGGCGTTACTTTTACCATCACCGTGGTTACCAAGCCGGAAGTGACCCTGGAAGGCTACAAGGGCATGGAAGTGGAAAAGGAAGTCAAGCCCGTCACCGACGAAGACGTCCAGAAGAGAATGGAAGCCATGCAGCACGGCCACGGCCGTCAGATTGATGTGGATGACCGTGCCACCCAGAAGGGCGACACCGTCACCTTTGACTTCGACGGCAGCGTGGACGGCGTTCCCTTTGAAGGCGGAAAAGCGGAAAACTACACCCTGACCCTGGGCTCCGGCCAGTTCATCCCCGGCTTTGAAGACCAGATGGAAGGCAAGAACATCGGCGAAGAGTTTGACGTCAACGTCACCTTCCCGGAAGACTACCACGCCGAAGAGCTCAAGGGCAAGGCCGCTGTGTTCAAGTGCAAAATCAGCGCCATCCGCTACACCGAGTACCCCGCTCTGGACGACGAGTTTGCCAAGGATGTCAGCGAATTTGACACTTTGGATGAGCTGAAGGCCGACGAAAAGCGGAAGATGGAAGAAGCCAACCAGAAGGATGCCGACACCCAGGTGGAAAATAAGCTGGTGGATATGCTCATCGAGAAGATGCAGGCCGACATCCCCGAAGAGATGATCGACGTCCGGGTGGACGAAAAGGTGCGGGAATTTGAGTACCGCCTCACCAGCCAGGGCATGAGCCTGGAGCTGTACCAGCAGTACACCGGCACCACCGAAGACGGTTTGAAAAAGACCTTCCGGGAACAGGCGGAGAAGGAAGTTAAGGTGCGTCTGGCTCTGGAAAAGATCGTGGAACTGGAAAACATCCAGCCCACCGAAGAGGACATGAACGCCGAGTACGAAAAGCTGGCCAAGGCCTATCAGCTGGAAGTAGATAAGGTCAAGGAGATGCTGCCGGCAGAAACTTTGAAAGAGGATGTGGCTGTGAATCTGGCCATTGATCTGGTGAAGAATTCCGCCGTGGTGACTGAAAAATAAGAATGCCAAATCCCTGTGTCAGCCGGCTCGTTGTGGGTCGGCTGATTCCGGCTTTTGCGAAAAAGGGAAAAAACTGTTTTTCAGAAGAATTTTTCCGGCTTGGGTGTTTTTATTTACTTTTTCTTCAAAGACTGGCCATAAGAAGGTCACTAATGAAGGTCAAAAAAGGTGTAAAATACCCTTTGTAGCTTGCGGCAGTGCGCCGGTGAGCTGCGTTTTATGGAAAGGAAGGATACTTTATGGCATTAGTACCTTATGTAGTAGAACAGACCGGACGGGGTGAACGCTCCTACGACATTTTCTCCCGCCTGCTCAACGACCGGATTGTGATGCTTTGCGACCAGGTAGACGACGCCACCGCCAGCGTGGTGGTAGCCCAGCTGCTGTATCTGGAAAGCCAGGACCCGGAAAAGGACATCAGCCTGTACATTAACTCCCCCGGCGGCTCCATCACAGCCGGCATGGCCATCTACGACACCATGCAGTATATCAAGTGCGACGTGTCCACCATCTGCATCGGCATGGCCGCCAGCATGGGCGCTTTCCTGCTGTCCAGCGGCGCCAAGGGCAAGCGGATTGCCCTGCCTCACAGTGAGATCATGATCCACCAGCCCCTGATCGGCGGCGGCGGACTGTCCGGCCAGGCCACGGATATTGAGATTGCTACCAATCATCTGCTGCGCACCAAGAAGAACCTGACCCAGATCCTGGCAGATAACTGCGGCAAGAGCTATGAGCAGCTGGCTCAGGACTGCGAGCGGGATAACTATATGTCCGCTCAGGAAGCCCTGGAATACGGCCTCATCGACAAAGTATTTGAGAAACGGTAACTCTGTGTTGACAGAGAAAAGGAGAAGCCTTACTTATGGCCAATAACAACGAAAGAATGCCCCGCTGCAGTTTCTGTGGCAAAACCGAAGCGGAAGCCAACCGTATGCTGTTTGGAAACGGCGCTTATATCTGCGACGATTGCGTTTCCCTGTGTTACAGTATGCTCTTTGACGACGATGGTCTCACCGATTACCGCCATCAGGCTGCCGCCCGTCGGAAAAAGAAAAACACCGCCAAGGTGCCCTTGATGAAGCCCAAGGAAATCAAAGCGGTGCTGGATCAGTATGTGGTAGGGCAGGAACAGGCCAAAATTGCGCTGTCGGTGGCAGTATACAACCACTATAAGCGGATTGACAGCAACCAGAATCCGGATGTGGAGATTCGCAAAAGCAATGTGCTGCTGCTGGGTCCCACCGGCGTGGGAAAAACTTACCTGGCGCAGACTTTGGCCAAAACCCTCAACGTGCCCTTTGCCATTGCCGACGCCACCACTTTGACTGAAGCCGGTTATGTGGGCGATGACGTGGAAAATGTGCTGGTGCGGCTGCTGCAAGCGGCGGATTACGACGTGGAAGCGGCCCAGCGTGGCATTATCTATATCGACGAAATTGATAAGATCACCCGGAAAAGCGAAAATCCCTCCATCACCCGAGATGTCAGCGGGGAAGGGGTGCAGCAGTCTCTGCTGAAGATTGTGGAAGGCACGGTGTCCAATGTACCGCCCCAAGGGGGCCGGAAGCACCCCAATCAGGAGTGCATCCAGGTGGATACCACCAACATCCTCTTCATCTGCGGCGGCGCTTTTGAGGGCATCGAGCGGATCATTGAACAGCGCACCAATAAGTCCTCCATGGGCTTTGGCGGTACGGTTACCTCCGGCGGCGCCTTGCGGGACAGCGAACTGCTCAAGCAGATTATCCCCCACGATTTGGTGAAATTCGGCCTGATTCCGGAATTGGTTGGCCGTCTGCCTATGATTACCACTCTGGAAGCCTTGGATGAAGGTTCTCTGGTGCGGATCCTCACCGAGCCCAAGGACAGCATTGTCAAGCAGTACCAGGCTCTCTTTGCTATGGATCATGTGGAGCTGAGCTTTACCGACGACGCCCTTCGGGCCATTGCCCGCCGTGCTTTGGAACGGAAGACCGGTGCCCGGGGCTTGCGGGGCATTATGGAGGAGTTGCTGCAAAATCTGATGTTCTCCATTCCCTCCGACCCCACCGTGGAGTCGGTGACCATTACAGCGGAAGGAGTGGACGATCCCAAAAAGATTGTGTACACCCACCGCAATGCGCTTCCGAAATCCAGCTAAACGAAAAGAATGATAAACACCATCCAACGGGAGATTTTCCTGGTTGGGTGGTGTTTTTCTTTTGAATTTCAATCCACGCTCCCGCACAGGGAGCGACCAAATATCCAGGTTGCCCGTGCGTAAGCACGAAGTATTTCAACCCACGCTCCCGCACAGGGAACGACGCTGAAAGTCTTGGTCAGGTCGATACCGTAAGAATTTCAACCCACGCTCCCGCACAGGGAGCGACCAGCCAGCTCTACTCCATCCTGGGAGAGAGTTTCATTTCAACCCACGCTTCCGCACAGGGAGCGACGACAGGCCGGACCTTGCCCTGTCTATCTGGGACGGAGTTTCAACCCTCGCTCCCGCACAGGGAGCGACGGCAAGACCTCCCCCCGATGGCAGTATGAGGATGTTTCAACCCTCGCTCCCGCACAGGGAGCGACGAAGCAGACGGCTTATCAGGGACCGGACGGCGTTGTTTCAACCCTCGCTCCCGCACAGGGAGCGACAAAAACCGTTTGAAAAAATGAACATGGAGGAAAACGTTTCAACCCTCGCTCCCGCACAGGGAGCGACTGGAAGCCCGTGCCAGGACTTGTCCGTGGCGGGAATTTCAACCCTCGCTCCCGCACAGGGAGCGACAAAGCCATAGCAATCTCGACCCGTTTCCGCACATTTCAACCCTCGCTCCCGCACAGGGAGCGACAGCATCCCGGCTACGATAATTTTCTTTATAGTCCATTTCAACCCTCGCTCCCGCACAGGGAGCGACTCCGCACTGTGCTGGACGGGCGCTATCTGGCGGATTTCAACCCTCGCTCCCGCACAGGGAGCGACGCAGAAGGGTATGACGTTGGCATCTACTGCAATGTATTTCAACCCTCGCTCCCGCACAGGGAGCGACTGCCGTACATCGAAAACGCTTACCGGCTTTTCAAGATTTCAACCCTCGCTCCCGCACAGGGAGCGACGCCACCATTGATATCACCAACAAAGGCCCCAGCGACATTTCAACCCACGCTCCCGCACAGGGAGCGACCCGTTCCGCCTTTCAGGGCGGTGTCCGAAAAACTATTTCAACCCACGCTCCCGCACAGGGAGCGACCTGCCGGAGCCGGAGGAAGTGACGGTGAATGAAATTTCAACCCACGCTCCCGCACAGGGAGCGACTGATCTGGATGGTACTTGCAGGGTAGTCCGCAGGAATTTCAACCCACGCTCCCGCACAGGGAGCGACGCAACTCCGGTGATTAACGGCAGAGCCGTGACCTGGATTTCAACCCACGCTCCCGCACAGGGAGCGACGACCAGAATCACGGAGATTTGCCAGACCGCATCCTCCATTTCAACCCACGCTCCCGCACAGGGAGCGACCAGCGGCAGAGGCTTATGTGGATGGGAAAAATGTCGATTTCAACCCACGCTCCCGCACAGGGAGCGACGGCTTTACTGCGTGTAGGCTTATCACATAATTATTTAATTTCAACCCTCGCTCCCGCACA
>DBRF01000016.1:0-73656 GCA_002305795.1 Ruminococcaceae bacterium UBA1375 | reverse complement strand
GCTCCCGCACAGGGAGCGACCCCATAGGCATAGAGACGCACAAAATCCCGCGACATTTCAACCCTCGCTCCCGCACAGGGAGCGACTGATGTGGCGCAGGGAGTATGAGTTGACACTTGCGATTTCAACCCTCGCTCCCGCACAGGGAGCGACAATCTGCGAGTGTACAATAAGACGCTTTCACAAAACATTTCAACCCTCGCTCCCGCACAGGGAGCGACTCCGCCCAGATGGACCTGCAGGAAGCCGCAAACATATTTCAACCCTCGCTCCCGCACAGGGAGCGACCCAGGATGAGAAGCAGGCAAGGAGGGATATGGTATTTCAACCCTCGCTCCCGCACAGGGAGCGACCTGCCCATGATCTCCCTGTTTGGAGCAGGAGTGGATTTCAACCCTCGCTCCCGCACAGGGAGCGACATCATCGCACTTTTCTTCGGCGGACAGGATGACGATTTCAACCCTCGCTCCCGCACAGGGAGCGACTGACTTCCTCTGCTGTCATTGTTTCGGCAGGAGAATTTCAACCCTCGCTCCCGCACAGGGAGCGACCGGCACCAGGTGTGTAATCTGTAATATCATCACTTTATTTCAACCCTCGCTCCCGCACAGGGAGCGACGTGGAACCGGTGTTGAGCATGGGGTAATACACCCCCATTTCAACCCTCGCTCCCGCACAGGGAGCGACCAAGCTGGCGAAGTTGATAGGAAAAAGGCTTGAAATTTCAACCCTCGCTCCCGCACAGGGAGCGACTTAAGAAGCACCTATAAGATGATGTAGGAGGATTGATTTCAACCCTCGCTCCCGCACAGGGAGCGACCCCCCAATGGCAGTACGAGGATGAGCATGTCAAAAATTTCAACCCTCGCTCCCGCACAGGGAGCGACCCACAACGCCAACAATGCACACATTATTCATCAGCATTTCAACCCTCGCTCCCGCACAGGGAGCGACATGGATATTTTTTACCGCGGCTGGTTGAATAGCATTTCAACCCTCGCTCCCGCACAGGGAGCGACGAGCCGGCAACATTCAATTCCTCTGTTAAAAACAGATTTCAACCCTCGCTCCCGCACAGGGAGCGACAGGCACCGGTCTCATACCCTTCGGCAAAGATGTTATTTCAACCCTCGCTCCCGCACAGGGAGCGACGGTATGTGGCAAACACTCAGAAGTATATTGACAATATTTCAACCCTCGCTCCCGCACAGGGAGCGACCTGGACAAGGCGGGGCTGAGCGGCTACAAAGTCGGCATTTCAACCCACGCTCCCGCACAGGGAGCGACGCTGCAAATGGGGTATATCGGGGAGGGGGAAAAATTTCAACCCACGCTCCCGCACAGGGAGCGACGGCGGCGGAAGTCAACCGGGGATTGACATACCCCAATTTCAACCCACGCTCCCGCACAGGGAGCGACTGGATTAGCATGGACTATGTAGCGGTAGGGGGTTTATTTCAACCCACGCTCCCGCACAGGGAGCGACGTAGGATATTATATGCCACTAACAACGGCAAAAATATTTCAACCCACGCTCCCGCACAGGGAGCGACACAAAAACCTGGAAGCAAAAGACATGAGTGTGAATTTCAACCCACGCTCCCGCACAGGGAGCGACATTGAAAGCCGTGTGGACATAAACTACTATTATGAATTTCAACCCACGCTCCCGCACAGGGAGCGACGAACATTTAACTGGGTATACAACCGGCAGTTTTATTTCAACCCACGCTCCCGCACAGGGAGCGACGGAACATTTAACCGGGTATACAACTGGTAGTTTTATTTCAACCCACGCTCCCGCACAGGGAGCGACCTCTGTCAGCGGCGGAATGCTGTGCATCTTGGGTATTTCAACCCACGCTCCCGCACAGGGAGCGACCGCCTGGGTGCAGGAAGCGGTAGGCTGGACGGACATTTCAACCCACGCTCCCGCACAGGGAGCGACAGGCCTTGGAAGCTATGCCGGAGCTGGAAGCGCATTTCAACCCACGCTCCCGCACAGGGAGCGACGACAATGGCTAAAATGCAAAAAGTGATGCCGGATATTTCAACCCACGCTCCCGCACAGGGAGCGACGCACAGAGCAAATACCTACGCTCTTTGGGCATTATTTCAACCCACGCTCCCGCACAGGGAGCGACGTAAACCTGCGGGCCAGTGTGGTAAATCTGGTGGATTTCAACCCACGCTCCCGCACAGGGAGCGACGTGGAGCAACTGCAGCAGTTTGGAGCAGACTGGCTATTTCAACCCACGCTCCCGCACAGGGAGCGACCGGATAGGATATATCAATATCCCCCATTGATCTGATTTCAACCCACGCTCCCGCACAGGGAGCGACTGGAATCTGGATAAGATGGGCGATGCCGTTAAGATTTCAACCCACGCTCCCGCACAGGGAGCGACGGAAGGGTGTTCTCCGTTATGGGAGGCGCCGGCTTATTTCAACCCACGCTCCCGCACAGGGAGCGACGCAAACCGCTCGATCTGCCCCCACATATCCAAGCCGATTTCAACCCACGCTCCCGCACAGGGAGCGACAAACACTTCACCCCGGCCCAGCGCCGGGGTATTTTATTTCAACCCACGCTCCCGCACAGGGAGCGACCGATGATATGGCCGTCAATGGTGATAGCCAAGCTATTTCAACCCACGCTCCCGCACAGGGAGCGACCAAAATCCCTGCTGTCCCTACCGTTAAAAATAAAATTTCAACCCACGCTCCCGCACAGGGAGCGACGCTGCTGCTAGAATGAGCGATGCAAACCGGCAAATTTCAACCCACGCTCCCGCACAGGGAGCGACGATGCAGAAATGCGGGTGATCGCCGTCCACCTCCGGATTTCAACCCACGCTCCCGCACAGGGAGCGACTGTTCTTCGGTGATGTCGGCATTGGGATTCGTATTATTTCAACCCACGCTCCCGCACAGGGAGCGACGCTTTCCGTTCCGCCACCTTTTCCCAGTTGGGCAAATTTCAACCCACGCTCCCGCACAGGGAGCGACTTCCACACATCCAAGGGTATCATGGAGAAAATCTATTTCAACCCACGCTCCCGCACAGGGAGCGACTGTCCGCAAAACTGCTTGTCGCTTCCCCCACCTATTTCAACCCACGCTCCCGCACAGGGAGCGACATAAACTTCCCCATTATAGCAGAATTGCGAAACATTTCAACCCACGCTCCCGCACAGGGAGCGACCTTTTGGCGGATGCCGCAGAAGAAGCCCAGAAAAAAATTTCAACCCACGCTCCCGCACAGGGAGCGACACGGAAACAATCTGGCTTATATGCTGCCAGATGATTTCAACCCACGCTCCCGCACAGGGAGCGACTTCAGGTCCGCCAGGGCGGCGCAGCACCGAACGGTATTTCAACCCACGCTCCCGCACAGGGAGCGACTCCATTTTCCCCAGGTTTTGCTGCACTGTGGCCATGATTTCAACCCACGCTCCCGCACAGGGAGCGACAAGCATCCTCACCTTAAAGGGGAAGATAGATTCCATATTTCAACCCACGCTCCCGCACAGGGAGCGACTACTTTTTTCATACCGCTTTCTGCGATAACCATAATTTCAACCCACGCTCCCGCACAGGGAGCGACCTGGATGAGCCTATCACCAGTCAAATCAGTGTTATTTCAACCCACGCTCCCGCACAGGGAGCGACACGGTGCCGTCAAAGTATCTGGACAAGGCAACCAATCATTTCAACCCACGCTCCCGCACAGGGAGCGACCCGCTTGGGGAATAAATTCGCCATCAAAAGTGATATTTCAACCCACGCTCCCGCACAGGGAGCGACATGACCGACCTGGACCGGGAGACCGACTACATCATCATTTCAACCCACGCTCCCGCACAGGGAGCGACCCAGGTGGATGACTGGCTGGGGCTGTAAAGGAGGTATTTCAACCCACGCTCCCGCACAGGGAGCGACCTCTACCCAAAGGATGGACAGTTGGCGGACGAACTATTTCAACCCACGCTCCCGCACAGGGAGCGACGTTCCTCCACCGTCACCCCGGAAAACTTGGATTATTTCAACCCACGCTCCCGCACAGGGAGCGACCAGGAAGTAAAGATGCAGGAGCAGGCAAAGGAAATTATTTCAACCCACGCTCCCGCACAGGGAGCGACACGGTACAAAAATGGCTCGGGTGACTTTTTACGATTTCAACCCACGCTCCCGCACAGGGAGCGACCTCCTAATCTCATCTAAATTAAAAGTCGGATAATCATTTCAACCCACGCTCCCGCACAGGGAGCGACTTTTGCATCCAAAGCCGGGTTCCCTTCTTCATCCGTATTTCAACCCACGCTCCCGCACAGGGAGCGACCACGCAGCCAATCGATGCCGCAATAGGAACCGGAATTTCAACCCACGCTCCCGCACAGGGAGCGACTGCGACCGTGGATTCCGTCCTTGGAGTAGTTGCATTTCAACCCACGCTCCCGCACAGGGAGCGACACGGAGCTGGCCAGCTTCATGGCCCGGCAGGAGCTATTTCAACCCACGCTCCCGCACAGGGAGCGACTATCCCTCATACTCAAGTTGGTCGATCAACCCATCACGGATTTCAACCCACGCTCCCGCACAGGGAGCGACTTTTTTCCGATGTCATATAGCAATGGCCCCAGTATTTCAACCCACGCTCCCGCACAGGGAGCGACATCCGCCACATTCCCGGAGATGCATAGCACCGGCATTTCAACCCACGCTCCCGCACAGGGAGCGACGCTCAACGGGAAAGGGAGCTGCCTTTGGGCAAGTATTTCAACCCACGCTCCCGCACAGGGAGCGACTTTTGATGTGCCGGATTTCCGCATTGGTGATCTTATTTCAACCCACGCTCCCGCACAGGGAGCGACGGGTGTGCGATACCATTGACGTAATCGCAAAGCAATTTCAACCCACGCTCCCGCACAGGGAGCGACACCCCGGAAGAACAGGAGGACATCATCAAAATCGATTTCAACCCACGCTCCCGCACAGGGAGCGACCCAAAAACTACGAGTTGACCGACATCCTCACTAATTTCAACCCACGCTCCCGCACAGGGAGCGACTTGCATCCAAAGCCGGGTTCCCTTCTTCATCCGTATTTCAACCCACGCTCCCGCACAGGGAGCGACCAACCGGCAGCTTTTCCAGCTCTGTCAGCGGTGATTTCAACCCACGCTCCCGCACAGGGAGCGACGGTTTTGATGTGCCGGATTTCCGCATTGGTGATCTTATTTCAACCCACGCTCCCGCACAGGGAGCGACGAGGCGCCGGCTTGAACCGCCAGTTTGCTGTATACATTTCAACCCACGCTCCCGCACAGGGAGCGACTTGCTGTTTAACACATCACCCAATGCCGACATCACCATTTCAACCCACGCTCCCGCACAGGGAGCGACCTGGCAGCTGGTAGAGGACACTCAGGAGGACACCCAGTATTTCAACCCACGCTCCCGCACAGGGAGCGACTCCTGCCCGGTGACCAGGGAGCGTAACGGCATCTACATTTCAACCCACGCTCCCGCACAGGGAGCGACCCCCACAGCCTTGGACTTTCTGCGCCACTGGTCTATTTCAACCCACGCTCCCGCACAGGGAGCGACGTCTTCCTCAAACTCGTGGTATAGCGCCAGCTTAATTTCAACCCACGCTCCCGCACAGGGAGCGACGCCAAGCCCCTCAAACAGATTTTCCGGCAGCTGGATATTTCAACCCACGCTCCCGCACAGGGAGCGACGCTGCTCCATCTCCCGGCGGGACAACCCTCCGGTATTTCAACCCACGCTCCCGCACAGGGAGCGACGTGTCGTCCTCGGTTCCGTGCCGGCAGTCAACGCATAATTTCAACCCACGCTCCCGCACAGGGAGCGACGGATGATGTGGTGCAGACCGTGCCCATCCGCCTATTTCAACCCACGCTCCCGCACAGGGAGCGACCTGCGGGTGTACAACAAAACACTTTCGCAAAATATTTCAACCCACGCTCCCGCACAGGGAGCGACCGCATCATTTAGGTCGTTGATCCAGCTCACCAGCCCGATTTCAACCCACGCTCCCGCACAGGGAGCGACAACACAACACCGTGATTGAGCACACCTACCGGCTGATTTCAACCCACGCTCCCGCACAGGGAGCGACCCGGTAGTGGCGAAGCCGAAAGATGGTAAGATCACCATTTCAACCCACGCTCCCGCACAGGGAGCGACACACCGCCCAGGTGGATGACTGGCTGGGCCTGTATTTCAACCCACGCTCCCGCACAGGGAGCGACCCGTCCCCCTGGACCAGCTGGGGGAACAGTACACATTTCAACCCACGCTCCCGCACAGGGAGCGACCTTTTGCAAACCATCCAAAGCGACCGGGAACTGATTTCAACCCACGCTCCCGCACAGGGAGCGACTGCTTGGCATCCATTCCCCTTCTCGCGTCATGAAATTTCAACCCACGCTCCCGCACAGGGAGCGACCCTGGAGCTGGTAGGAGGTGACGGCACCGCAGGCGATTTCAACCCACGCTCCCGCACAGGGAGCGACCTTGAAAAATTGGAAGGAGACTGAACATGAGCCAAAAATTTCAACCCACGCTCCCGCACAGGGAGCGACACCGCCTGGCTTGCGTTCCCGGCGGAGGTTTTCATGATTTCAACCCACGCTCCCGCACAGGGAGCGACGCGGCTCTGCTGATTCTCAACTGCAACAGCGAAGGATTTCAACCCACGCTCCCGCACAGGGAGCGACCGACCAGGACATCAACACCCTGGCGCAGAAAATCATATTTCAACCCACGCTCCCGCACAGGGAGCGACTTACCAAGTGATAGTGGCGGCTCATGGCAAGGAAGATTTCAACCCACGCTCCCGCACAGGGAGCGACGGTGCGGTTTTCAAAGCGGTCAATGTGGACAGAGATGATTTCAACCCACGCTCCCGCACAGGGAGCGACCCGGAACGGCTGCTCTACATCAAGCCGGGGGACGACATTTCAACCCACGCTCCCGCACAGGGAGCGACAATGGCGGCGGCCAGGGTGGTGGCATATCCTGAATTTCAACCCACGCTCCCGCACAGGGAGCGACGCGGTCAATGCATCCAGCTTTCCCGCCAAGGCGTCATTTCAACCCACGCTCCCGCACAGGGAGCGACAAGATTATCCATTGATTTCCTCCGATGCCTCTTTATTTCAACCCACGCTCCCGCACAGGGAGCGACCCGTCAAAGTGCATACCCCCGGCGGCAGAGAGGATTTCAACCCACGCTCCCGCACAGGGAGCGACGGGGCAAAGATGGATGATCTTGTAAAGCTGCAAATTTCAACCCACGCTCCCGCACAGGGAGCGACACGGGGATGTGCTGGTAAGCAACAACCGCCGTGATTTCAACCCACGCTCCCGCACAGGGAGCGACACCACCGGCCTGCTTAACTTCGACGACGGCGACATTTCAACCCACGCTCCCGCACAGGGAGCGACGAGATGAGCGCCGACGCCACCGAAGTAATCTCCATTTCAACCCACGCTCCCGCACAGGGAGCGACCCGATATGCCCATGCAGGGCATCCGGGAGCTGGTATTTCAACCCACGCTCCCGCACAGGGAGCGACACATCGGTTCGTCTTTTCGCATCATGTCCAAGATATTTCAACCCACGCTCCCGCACAGGGAGCGACTTTTCTCTACCCGGCAACGGTTGCAAAAAATTATCTATTTCAACCCACGCTCCCGCACAGGGAGCGACATGACCCGGAGGACACCTTATCCCGCCACAAAAGCAATTTCAACCCACGCTCCCGCACAGGGAGCGACGCGATTTCCCGGACTGTTTCCTCCGTTCCGGGAAAGATTTCAACCCACGCTCCCGCACAGGGAGCGACAGCAAAAGGATACAAAATACACCCTTTCATTTTGTACAAAACAGAAAAGAATCTGCCGGTTCACTTTTTTAAAACTTTATTTGCTCGAAAAATCATCGAAGTTTCTTCGGCATAAACAAAGATAGCTGTAAAACAGGGATTTTTTCAGTGCGAGGAAACCGGCATTTTCTGATTGCTTGCCTTTCGCACAAATTAGACCAATAAAGTACCTTCTTGGTCAATGGCCGGTTTTGCTCCGATGTGAACGATTTTCTCCTGGTAATGGTTGCCCAGCCGGTAAAAGCGGAGACTGTCGCAGTTGGGATCAATGAGAGCTTCCAGCTTGGCCTGAAGCATCACCGCTTGGGCTTGATCCACTACGCATTCAAAGACAGAGTTTTGCACTCTCTGTCCATAATTGACGCACTCTTTGGCTACCTTCCGTAACCGTTTTTTCCCGGCAGGGGTTTCGGTGTTTACGTCGTAGGTGATTAAAAGCAGCATAGCAGTTCCTCACTTCCATAAAAACGGTGGATAGGCGTCTAAATCTCCCCGCAAATACCGTGCCAAAAGCAACGCCTGGATGTGGGGCACCAATCCCCAGGATAGCTTTTCGCCCAAAAACGGATGAGTCAGCGTCTCCCGCTTTCGCTCCTGCCAAGCGTTGAGCAGAACACGCCTTCCCGGATCGTTCAGCAGAACAGAGCCGTTTTCCCGAAAATCGAAGTGTTCCGGGCGGATCAGCCGGTGATTGATGAGAGTAAGGGCAAACCGGTCTCCCAATACAGGACGGAGTTCTTCCATGAGATCCAAAGCCAGGGAAGCCCGCCCCGGACGATCCCGGTGCAGAAACCCCACATAGCTGTCCAACCCGGCGCCTTCTAAAGCAGAAGCACAGAGATTGGCCAGCAGGGAATAGACGAAGGATAGCAGGGCGTTGAAAGCGTCCCTGGGAGGACGCCGGCTGCGTTCCCGAAAGAAAAAGGTGTCCCGGTTCTGTAAAATCAAGGAGTCCAATACCCCGAAATAGATGGCCGCCGCCTCTCCTTCCAGTCCCCGAAGACGCTCCAGGGAAGGGCAATTTGGAATCTGTTCTAAGCTGATTTTTAACAAATCCGCACTGTGCTGCACCTTGGAGACATCCAGCCGCAAAGCGTGGTCCCGGATACCCCGCAACAGGACCCATCGCCCGTTGTACACTTTGCCAGAAATCATCTGTTTGGCGATATGGCAGCTTTCTGCTTGGTTGTCGGAACGGCGGTACTGCTCTTTTCGCAGCAGCACGTTTCCGTTGTTTTCGCCCCAGCACCGGGTGAGAAACTGCCCACGGGGCGTGAAGAAGGATAATCCGATTCCCATCCGGGAGCACTTTCCCATCAGTGCCGGGGAAGCCCCTTTGTAGCTGAAGCAAAGGATGTTTTCCAACGTGTGAAGGGGAAAATGCTTGTCTGCTTCTTCCGGCCGTTGAATCACCACCGTTTCTCCGTCCAAGGAGAGGTAAGCGTCTTCGCTGAGGACGTATAGGGTGTTCCATAATTTTTTCATGCTTCCTCCTCCAACTTTTCCGCAGTCCATTTTGCGGCGGAGCGTTTTTTGCAGAGCACCGGCAGACAGAGGTCCTTCAGAGAACAGGCGGAACACCCCTTTTTGGGCTTTACTTTAGGGGTGTACCCCCGCTGGGCGTATTGATGCATCTGGGTGGCCATTTCCTGCACTGTCTGCCGCAGGGAGGCATCAAAGGCCACCGGTTGACGGCGGCGGGTCTCTCCATAGAATAAAGAACCTTCCTCAATGGAGCAGCAGAGCATTTCTTCCAGACAGATGGCCTGGGCACAGAGCTGTAATTCATCCGCCTGGTGGGGTTTGGGCTTTCCCCGCTTGTACTCCACCGGATAGGGAAGCCAAAGCCCTTTCCGGCCCTGCAGGGAGATACCTTGGGAATTACGGTGAAATTCCACCACATCGCAGGCGCCGCTGAGCCCCAGGGTGGGGGAGGAGACTCGCAGGTCCCGAAGAATCAGCAAATCTCCTCGGCTTTCATCCTGGTTGGCGTCGTGGCAGCGTTGGTGGAGCAGCTGTCCCTGGGCAGTCTGGTAGTTTTCCAGCCAAAGGTGTTCCAGATGAATCAAGGCCCATTGCCGGGAACAGAAGGCAAAGTGCTGGATGCCGGATAGTTGGAGGTAGTCTTCTTCCCGGTAACTCATTCCATGATGGTGCAGCTGACGCCTTCCGGCAGGTCTTCTTCTACCGTGATGACGTAGTCTTCGTGGTTTCTGGGAATGGAGCCTTCTACCTTTTTCTTGGCGTGTACGGCGTCGAACAGCTTGTGGGAAGGGGCGTTGCCCAATTCGCTGTCGTGTTTGAACACAATGAGCTTCCGCACCGCCATTTTTCCCCGGGCGGCGGAGTGGTCGTTTTCAAACATATTGAGGATGGCCTGCCACAGCAGCTCCAAGTCTTCCTGAGAAAACCCGGTGGTTTTGCGAGCCAGGTTGGCAGAGACAAATCCCTCGCACCGGTACATGGCGTAGGGGACGATGAATTTTTTGCCCATTTCGGTGTTCTTACGCTCGGCGTCTTTTTCGGTGGTGATGGCCACACGGGTGATGGTCACTTCCTGGGGAAGGATGGGGTCCAGGCTCCGGGCAAAACCCAGCTGCACCGGCCCCCGCACCTGGCCGCAGTTTAACGCCCCCTTTACAAAGGTAGTCATTACGGCGCCGAAGGTGCGGATATCATAGAAGTTGGCGCACATAAAGTCCAGAATCTTTTGGTCCAGCTCCGGGTCATTCTTTTTGGCGCTTTTTAGGTCCACTTCTTTTCCGTCTACCTTCAGTTTCAGGTATTCCAGGGCTTGGTTGTCGCTGCGGTTGAGAGGCACCTTGTCCTTGATGTAGATTTGGTATCCGGTCTGGTCTTCCTTGACCGTCTCCACATAGTTGCGGATTTTCCGCTTCAGGCAGACGTCGGTGACCAAACCATAGCCGGTTTCCGGGTCAATCCGGGGCATGTTCCCGGCGTCCGGGTCACCGTTGGGGTTGCCGTTTTCCACGTCAAAGAAGATGACGAAATCATAGCGGTTTTGGATAGCGTTTTCCTTCATGGGTTAGTCCTCCTTTTTGGTATAGCGGTCCTGGGTTTGATGGTAGTATCCTAAATAGAACGATGCCTGTTCCGGCAGGGAAAGCCGGGTGGGAAGCTCATCGGGGATATGGTCAGTGATTTCCTGAATCAGCTTGCTGTAGAAAATCGTTTGCCCTTCGCTGAGCTTTGCCAGATGCTTTTGGGACAGCTGCACTAACAGGGCGAAGATGGCGGCAGGGGTAGAGGCAGCGGAAGAAAAATACTTGTCCCGAATGGTAGCGTTGATACCGGGGTTGGCGTCCTGCTGAATTCCCTCCAGCACCGCAAACCACCGTCCCAGATGATAGGGAACGCTTTTGCTGTCTTTGTTTAATGCCACGGTTAAAACCTCCTTTGGACAACCTGAATTTGGATTTTTCAAATAATACGCTTTTAGGATGGCGGCTTTGCCGCGATTGATGTTCCGCTCCGCTCGGAGCCGGACGAACACCCCTTCCAGCAAAGCAGCGGGATAGGGCAGGCCCTCCAGCACCGAACGAACTAGAGCGCCCCCTAATAAGGGAGCAGGATTCTTGTCTTTGGAATTGGGGTTGACCGTCTCCTGCAACAGCTGCCAGAAGGACAGGTTTTCCCGAGGGTCTCTCACTGGCTTGACGATTTCCAGCCGCTGCTGGTGCTCCTGGATTCGCCCCAGGAAGACCCCAAAGCTGTCCTGTAGGAAAAACCGCACCGACAGCCGGGCCGCATTGGGGGAGATGCCCAGAATGTAAAACTGCACTCCCGGGTCCAGTTCCATGCCCTGAATGTCCACTGTTTTTCCATTGGTGAGATTGGAAAGCACGGCATTCACCTCTTCCTTGGCGTCGGAAAGGGATTCCGGCTCTATCATCCCGTGATAGAATTCCTGGTAAGCGGGGTCGCCTCCTTCTGCCCAATACACCACGGTGGTGTCGCCCAGCTGGGAAGCATAGCGGAACCGGCTTTTTTGGGGGTCAACCTTTTCCTGGGTGGCGGTGTTCCATAAATGGGTGGGGTGGTCGGAGAGCAGGTAGTTTAAGGCGGTGGTGTAGGCAAAGGCGGCCTGCTGGCTGATACCCGCATTTTCCCCCTGCTCTTTGCCATAGGAGCAAAAAGCATCGGCGTTGTAGGAGATAAGGGAAGCGCCGCTGGATTGGGCGCCCCGCACTCCCTTGATGGCGGGATGGAGTCGGGCCATCGGGGCCGTCTGCTCCAGGACCGGACAGAAGGCGGCAGGGCCGTCTTGGTTCTCATTGCGGTACTGCTGCCATGCCTGAACAACGGCAGGGTCTCTCTGCACTTCATTGTGTTCCAGATTTTCCCGGTCCTCCCCAAAGAGAAAGATTACGTTGCCGCCGGCGGTCAGGTCGGGGTTTTGGGCAATTTCCGGGTGGGATAGCGCCGTGTCCGGGTCCCAGTGTTCAAAATAGGCTAGGACTGCTTGGGCGGCGGGAGAGTCCACTCCGGCAAGCAGCTTTTGGTGGAAGGCTTTGGCGGCTTCAAAGCATTTTTTCGCCCGTTCCGGCTTCCCCTTTTGGTCTACGCCCAGCAGATAGGCGGAGTTGTCACAGAGAAAGTTGGGGTTGACGCCGCTGGAACGCTTCACCGGTTCCGGCACCTCTTTGAGCTGGGGCAGCTGTTTGTTTCCTTTCTCGGCTGGCCGCAGGTAGGACACCACATTTTGCAGACTGCCGTCCGGATTCAACTTTAGCCCATAGGACACTTTCACCTTGCTCCATCCCGGCCGGGGCAGGTTTACCGCTTGGTAGTAGCGGGTCAATGCGTCCAGAATCATGACTTCATCTCCACCTCCCGCAGGTCCAGCTTGCCGTCCACCAGCACCGCCCGGAAGTACAGGGGGCGGATATTGGCGGGGTCGCTGTAATCCAAATCGTAGAGCATATACCCCAGGTCTCTGGTGCCTTTCAGCTCCTGGGGGCAGGAAGGGATTTCCTCGCAGGGGGAGAAAAACGCGGTGAACTCCCGGCACCCCAGCACAGGCTGACGATAGCACTGTCCCTTTTTCAGCCGCCGGGTAAACATCTCCTGGAACTTTCCTGGGTTGTCTCCCGGAGCGGCTTTGTCGGTCATGTTGAAGTGGGCCTCGATGATGTACTCCACCTCCCGCAAGGCGGTGGTGGCCCGCTGCTGGATACACTGCGGGGTGGCCAGATACAGGGGCTTTCCGGACTTTGCCCCGCTGCGGACCACGTTGCAGGAAATCTTTTCCGACACCTCGTTGCGGCGGATATTGGTGAATAAAATGGGCTTACACACATAGATGGCATCAATCATCCATTTCATCCCAGGATGCCAAAAAATGCTCTCCACAATCCCCCGGGCGGCAGAAGGGGTCATAACGTCGTAGCTAACTCGCTCGCTTTTCATCTCCGGGCGGGTAAAGCAGGCGTAATCTCCCCATACCTTCATGCGTATGGACACATGGCAACACTCCTTTCTGATTGTTATGTTTTTGAGTAAATCATTTGCTATGGTTTTATCTTATTATCCGAAAATCCCTTTTCCTTCCTCCGCCTGGGGAGACAGTCCGGTTTCACGGTGGTAGAGGGAAAGGTTTACCAGAATCGCCGCATTTTCCGTCAACAGTTCAATGTCCCCGGCTTGATACAGCGCTTGGAATTGATAGGGATAGACCGATACCCCGTACCGCCCCAGCTGCCGGAATAGATTCCGGTTTACCTCGCCGCCCCGCAGCCGTTCCACCAGTTCTTCCCCCTCTTCCAGAGGAATGTAAACGGTTTTGGTGTTTTCGTCAATCAAATGGAACTTTTGCTCCATCTCCCGGAACGGAAGTTTTTTGCTGCGGGACAATTTGAGAATCCCTTCCTGGTCTAGGGCATCCTCCCCGACTTGGTAAAACAGCAGGTTGAAGTACCAGCGGATGGTGTCCGGGTGTTCCAGTTCGTCGGAGTCCGCCGTAACCTGCCGGAAGGCTTCCAGATTGGGCTGGATACTCTTGTTGTCCCCCACATCTTCCAAAGTAAAGACGGTGACGATGCTTTCTTCCGGTGAATGGCCCCCTTCCCGGTTGCACCGTCCCGCCGCCTGGAGGATGGAGTCCAGCCCGGCCTGCTCCCGGTAGACGGCGGGAAAGTCCACATCCACCCCCGCTTCAATCAAGGAGGTGGACACCACCCGGCAGGGCAGGCCCTCTGCCAGCCGGTCCCGGATTTCTTGGATGAGTTTCTGCCGCTGGGCGGGGTAGAGGTAGGTGGATAGGTGGTAATTCCCCTCCCCGGATAGCTGCTGGTACACTCGCTGCGCCGCTTTTCGGGTGTTTACGATGCAGAGAACTTGGTGGTGTTCCATTAGCCGCCCCGCCAGTTCCAGGCAGGATAGGGGAGCGGGCTCCATTTGGAAGGTCACCCGACGGAAGGAGCGGTAGAGGGACAGGGTGTCGGCGCACAGTTCCCGAATCTTCCAATCCGGCGCCATTTCCTGGAACATGGGGTTCAGGGAAGGTTGGGTGGCGGTACACAGCACCGCTGTCACCGAGAAGTGCTGCACCAGCTGGGCAATGGCCATCACGCAGGGCCTGAGATGCTGCACCGGCATCATCTGGGCTTCGTCGAAAACCACCACGCTGTTGGCGATGTTGTGGAGTTTCCGGCAGCGGGAGGAGCGGGCCGCATAGAGGGATTCAAAAAACTGTACCATGGTGGTAACAATCACCGGCTTGTCCCAGTTTTCGGTGGCCAGGGCCATGGGATGTTTGCAGGAATCTTCCCAATCCTGCTCACTCCCTCCTTCTTTTTCATAGATAACCCCGCTGTGGTGTTCCAGCACATTTTCGCTTCCCAGAATTTCCCGGAATTTCCCGGCGGTCTGGTCAATGATGGAGCAGTAGGGGATCACATAGATCACTCGCTTCTTTCCATACGCCGCGGCATGGCGCAGGGCAAAGGCCAGGGAAGAGACTGTTTTTCCCCCGCCGGTGGGGACGGTTAGGGAAAACAGCCCCGGCGCTTGGCTTCCCCCCTCCAGGCATTGCCGTAAAATGGCGGCCCGCTTTTGGTTGATTTCCTTGCCGGGTTTTAAAAATCCCTGTTCTTCCAAATACCGGTCCAGCTTTTGGTTCAGCACCGGGATGGAGTCTCCCGGTTGGCGGAGGACGGAATCTCCCTGCATAAACTGTTCCGTATCCAGGAAGTCTGCGTCGGTTAAGCAGGAATAGAGCATCCGAATGAAGAAGGATTTTTCCAGCCGGTTCATAGGGCCCCGGTAGCTTTCCGGCAAAGGGGGAGGGGTTAACTCCAGGGGAAGCTGGGGCTTTGGAAGACAAGCAGGCAAATCTCTGCGCTTCATTCGCCCCTGAAAGGTAGATGCGCCGGCGGGGTCGGCGCCTGCACCCCAGTTGGGCAAACCGCTGTGGTGTCCGGCAACGCAAATGGCGGAGATGTCGCTGCCCTTTTGAAACAGCATCTGGGCTCCGGCGTCGGAATGGTTTACCGGCTTGGAGTCGCCGCGAAGGCGGTTTTGAAACTCTCGGCTGCTTTTTCCGTGATCGTGGATGCCTCCCGCCTGCCTGCCGAAGTCCCCTGCCTGAAAGGCATTGGCAAACTGTTCCGCCAGCCGGGCGGTACCCTGCAAATGTTCTTCTAAGGTTTGTTCCGCCCCATCTTCTCGAATGTGAGCCAGAAGCACCTGTTGCACATCAATTTCATTTTTTTCTTGTTTTTTCAATCGCATTCTCTCCTTTCTGTTTGTATTATACTGGCGTTTCAAACAAAAATCAATGGTATTTTGACTAAATTTTTATAAATCACAACGGATATCCCAAAAAGAGTACATCAAATGACAAAAAGAAAAGCCTCCGCAGCTTGTTAGCTGCAGAGGTTGCAAAGAATTTGTTTTTATCTCCCAAAATACCCGCTGATCTCTTCCATCCGCTCCATCTGCTTTACCTGGAAGGGGCACCGGCTTTCGCAGTGCCCGCACTGGATGCAGTCGGAGGCGTGCATGGTAAGATTCCGGTAGTGGTCCGCCGCCAGCTTGTCTCCGGCTTTGGATAAATCGTAGTACTTGTTGATTAGCCCCACGTCCAACCCGGCGGGGCAGGGTTGGCAGTGGTTGCAGTAAACGCAGATGCCTTCCGCCTCCTGAGGGGTGAAGGTGCCTAACACAGAGTAGTCCTTCTCCCCAGGGGTTGCGTCCAAAAAGCCCAGCAGCCGTTTTAAGTCCTTCCGGTTGCGGACGCCGGGCAGTACCGTCAGCACACCCGGCTTGTCCAAAGCGTAAGCCAAACATTGGTATTCGGTGAGGGCCTGCCGGAAGGGGGAGATTTTGGCATCCAGCAGCTGCCCGCCGCTGAAGGCCTTCATCACCGAAATGCCCACTCCCTCCGCTTCGCACCGGCGGTACAGGTCCATCCGCTGGGATGCGCTGCCGTTGGCATATTCTCCCTGCTGGTAGTCGTAGGCCGGGTTAATGGAAAACATCAGCATGTCAATGAGCTTCCAGTCCAGCACCTGCTGAGCCACTTCCGGGGTGTGGGAAGAAAGGCCGATGTGCCGCACCACCCCTTGCTTTTGTAAGGAAAGGAGATAGTCCAACACCCCGTTTTCCCGGTACTGTTCCAAATCGGAACTTTCGTCCATGCAGTGGATAAAGCCGAAGTCGATGTAATCGGTGCGCAGTGCTTTGAGCTGCCAGTCAATGGAACGCTTGATTTCCTCCAAATCCAAGGTCCAGCCGTACTGCCCGGTTTGGTAGTCCGCCCCGAAGTGGATTTGGTAGTACACCTTGTCCCGGACGCTGCCCAGCGCTTTGCCGTAGGCCGTAAAGGGGACGGCGTCAGCGGAAGCCAGGTCAAAGTAGTTGATGCCGTTTTCCACTGCCAAGGCGGCGGTGGCCTGAATTTCCTTGTCTCCGGAAGGCCCCAGGGCGCTGCTGCCCAAGCCCA
This sequence comes from Ruminococcaceae bacterium UBA1375, assembly GCA_002305795.1. Taxonomy (GTDB): domain Bacteria; phylum Bacillota; class Clostridia; order Oscillospirales; family Ruminococcaceae; genus Egerieicola; species Egerieicola faecalis. The sequence continues at coordinate 56,776 of DBRF01000016.1, read as the reverse complement.
GGATGCTGATTGGTTCCCCGCCGTGGGGGAGGTTGCGGTATTCCATAGTATTTCTCCTAACCTATTCTTTTGGTTTTTCGGTGTTTTCTTTAGTGTACCATTTTCCGGAAAAGAAGGCAAATACCTGTTTTTTATCGGCGTACATACCCAAAAGGAATGAAACCTCCTTATACGGCTGCAAGTAGTCAGAGGCGGTAAATTTAGTATCAGTGAGAACTCCTGCCGGCGCAATGGGACTGTGGAAAGAGAGTGCCATGTTGTGCGAGCGCATTCAGTAGACGGATCCAGAAATATGTTGCTTGAAAGAAGAAAACAAATTTTTAGAGGGCATTTTTAGCTTTTCTTCTTGACAAGAATTTGAAAGCACACTATAATAGTGACGGTTAGAATAGACTAATTAAAACTTTATCTCTTTCTTTCAAAAGAATCAGCGATTTAACCCCATAAGCCGGTTGTGACGGCAGTTTCCAAATGGTCACAAAATAGGATATTGGGGAAGTGGAGCGTATTCTTCTTTTATCTGGCGGACTTTACTTTTGTTGTAATACCCATTGCGTCTAAACCCAGCACAATACTTCTTCGGATTCAAGATGCAGTATCTCATGTCTACCGGCCCTTTCTGCGCCCAGTCCAAAAACTTGAAAGGAGGTCTTGAGCGAATGAGTTTGGCGGAAGGGGGACTATTCTTGTGAATCCGAAAGGGGAGATTGCAGCTTATGAGGTGAAGGCTGGGAATGCGTATTTTGTTGGATCAAGAAAAGCGAAATAACCTATGAAACGATAATTTACAGCTTCGCTGTTTTGGAAATTGGAGTTAGTTGCAACTAATAAACGGAGATGATTGTCCATGGTAGAAGCATCCGCTGTGCTTCGTTTGCGAGTTCTGTTGTGTCTGCTTGCAGATGGTGAAAAAAGCAGTGTCACCGGAATCGCCAAAACATTGGGAAAAGAACATTATACCATCAGCCGCATGCTTTCTGTCTTAGAAAAAGAAGGATTATTGAATCGGAACGGCCGCCGTTTGCGTTTGACGGAATCGGGGAAAATACAGGCAAAAGAATATGCCAAGAGAATTCACATCACCATAGACCATCTGCTTTATGAAGGTGTCAATATCCAAAGCGCAAGAAATGATGCTTACTATTGGGCGCTGTATAACAGCGAGGATACCATGGAAGTAATCTATCATGCAGAAGAAAAATGCAGGGTAAAGTATGAACTGCGCAGCAAAAAGTATTTTGACGGCAATGAGCTTTGCAGACGGTTAAAGGACGGTAAATACCAATTTCCGTTTATTATTTATCGGGAACATATTAAAAACGGGACAAATATTTCCATGGCAAACGAAGGATTTGAACACCCTTGCACGTTGAGCATCAAAAACGGTGCGGGAACGCTTTTGCTCCGAGGGGTTGATTTGACGGCAAAATCAGCTTCCACAGGGATTGCCATGCGCGGCCATGTGAAAACTGTAAAGTATTTTGACAGCGGCGCTTACATCAATTCGGAGCGAAACGGCAATGTGTTTTCCATTCCTGCCGCCGTTCTCAATTTCTGCAATATCGGAAGCGGCATGGACCAGATCCTGCACGGTCACGTTTGTTTGCGAATGCAGTGCAGTGTAGGAGTGATTCACATGCCGGAATCAACGGCTATTTTTACTGTTTTGGTGTAGTTGATTGCAAATTCTGATTTCAGTATGAAAAAATCGTGCAAAACTGCACAAATAACACAGCAAGGCATCATCCCATCTTCAGCGGGTTCTTTCCACTATTTTCCTCGGCACAATCCTTGTTTTGTTCAGTGTTGCACAAAGTTAACTCAAGCAAAACTGCCGATTCTATGTTATACTGTATCTGCTGATTGAGTGGTTCCGGAAAAAGGATGCAAGGGATGAAACTCCGAAAGGAGCATTTTTTTCGGGATGTAGTTAGTGATAGTTAACTCTTGACTTGCCAGGCTGTCAAATTTGACAGAGCAAGGGGGATTTTATTATAGTGTTAGCCGAACCTAACTAAAAGTTTCATGATTGATGCGAGAAGAAAGGAATGATTTTATGTTACATGGTTCAACGGCGATGAAAAGGATGTTTTCCGGTATGCTGGTTCTGCTGGTGGTTTTTGCAGCGTGCTTTCAAACCATGCCGGTTTTGGCGGCTTCTCCCGGAATTTATACTGCAACTGCAACTTCCCATTACCGCCATCCTACCACCGGCGTCATTGAAGATTCCGGCGGAGAAAGCTCCTATGTATTAGGCCAATCCATGACGGACAGCGCTTTGAATAAAAGTGCATTGGTGGAAGTGGATTCCGGCGGAACCACCTGGATGACGGTTCGTTTGAATCTGATGGACAACATCCAGTCACCTCAATTCCAGGTGGACGGGAGCGCCGTTTCTGCTACCCTGATGCAGGAAGATTATACCAATAACACCGCCGATTTCCGTATGCAGGTGAACAGTGAAAACTCCGTGATCCGCTGCAATATGTATGTGATCCCTATGGGGCGGGAAGTCATTTTCTATATCACGGTAGGCGGCCTTACCGCCGGCTCTGGAGATTTTATCACCACGGTTACTTTAGAGCAAACCCAGCAGACCAATCCCCAAACACCTGCGGCAACATCGTCTCAATCCGCTGAAACGCCCGCTTCTTCTCAGGCCCCATCGGCTTCGGCAACCTCCTCTGCCGCCCAGGAAACAGCTTCCGTGCCGGAAACATCCTCCTCGCTGGAGGTTTCGCAAACCAGTACTGTTTCTTCGGCTGGGGCAGAGGAAGAATCTGATGTCCTTGGCCTGGAGGAATTTGATGCTTCTGGAAATGAAGTGACCAGTGCCTCTGGTGAGGCCGGATCCTCCGGCAGCACTGGCAGCGCAGTTCTCTGGTGGGTAATCGGCGGCATTGTGGTGGTTGCTTTGGCCGGGGGAGCGGTGTGGTATATTTTCTTTTTCCGCAAAGGGAAGAAAAAGACGTAAAGGGGGAATGGAAATGAAATGCAAAAGGCTCCTCTCTCTCTGCTTAGCCGGGGTATTGGCCTTGACTGCTCTCACAGGCTGTGTGAACCAACATCCGGAAGACACCGCCAGCGTGGATGCACAAACCGTTCGTTTGGTGGCCACCTCCCCGGCTGTTGCAGAGATTTGCGATCGGCTGGAGTTGGACTTAGTGGGGGTGTGTGAAACCAGCAGTTCCCTTCCACAGCGGTATGCAGATGTCACTACGGTGGGCATGGCCATGAACCCGGATTTGGAAATCATCCGGTCTTTGAATCCGGACTATGTGCTCTCTCCCAGCACCCTGCAAAACGATCTCCAGCCGAAATATGCTTCCATCGGCGTAAACAGCTTGTTTCTCAACCTGAAAAGCGTGGAAGGGATGTACGCTTCCATAGAAGACCTGGGAGAAAAATTCGGCCGGCAGGAGCAAGCTCAAACACTGGTGGAGGAATACAATGCCTTTATGGACGAATACCGAAATCAAAATCAAGGAAAAGATTCTCCCACGGTGCTGGTGCTGATGGGATTGCCGGGTTCCTACATCGTTGCTACAGAAAGCAGCTATGTGGGCAGTTTGGTAAAACTGGCAGGGGGCGTTAATGTTTACGGCGATGGGGATGGAGAAGAATTTCTCTTTGCCAATACCGAAGACATGCAGCTGAAAAACCCGGATATTATCCTTCGTGCGGCACACGGCCTGCCGGATGAAGTGCTGGAAATGTTTGCAGATGAGTTTTCTACCAATGACATCTGGCAGCATTTTACGGCGGTGCAGCAAGGCCGGGTTTATGATCTGGATTCCAGTCTGTTCAACATGAGCGCTAACTTCAACTACGACCAGGCGTTGGAGCAGCTTCAGCCCATGTTGTACGGTTCGGAATAAACAAAAGAAACAAAAGACCAAAAGGAGGAACTATTACAATGACAACAACAAAACAGTCGTGGTTGAAACGGGGGCTTTCCTTGCTCCTGAGCCTGGCGCTTGTGTGCAGCCTGTTCACCATCGGTGCTGCGGGCGCCTCCGCCGCCACACTGGAACCCACCACACCGATCCAGAAAATCGACGTGCCGGTAGAGGACGGCGTCTATTATGCGGACATTGACCTTTGGCACGCCACAATGAACCAGTCTTCCATGGGCAATGCTGCCTTGAGAGGAAGCACTACCTTTGAGACCAACCATCCGGAAGATGCGGATTACCAGGCCATTATTGTGGTGAAGGACAACACCGCAACCGCTATCGTGGAGTTTATGCCTATGGGCTTCATTGGGCAATACGGCTTCATGATGGAGTTAGAAGGGGTGGATGCCAAGTATCTGACGCAATTCGGCGCAGTTTTTGACACAGTGGGAGATCCCGACGCAGCTTCTTTCACTTCCATGGAGGTTCTGACCCGGCATTTAACCCAGGAAGGAACCACCGTTTATGACAGCTATAACGACCCGGATTCTCCGACTGTTTATGACGGCAGCACCATGCGGCCGGCAGGATTTGGCTATGACTATGAGCGTCCTTTGGATATTGAAGATGTACCCTATGCTCATCTGATTTCTGTTGATGTCACTCCCGTTTGGGTGCAATTTGAAGATTCTACCAAGCCCGTTGCGGCGGAAGATTATACTTATGAAAATGCGGCCTACGTCCATGTTTTCGTCCCGGTGATGTACTCCATTCTTCCCACTTCCGGCGATCAGTACGCCAGAATGAAGGTGGATTGGACTTCTTTGGAAAAAATCGAAAATCCGGAAGAAAATCTGCACTACTGCCTGTGGAACGCAAAGCAGATTTCCGGCACCGCTTATACCAGCGAGTCCTATGAAAATTTGCAGAACGCCATCGGTGAAGTAACGGAAACCATGGAGAGAATCTGGCCCACCGCTGACATCAGCATGTCGGGCAGCGGCAGCACCGCACAGCCGATTCTGGAGCAGAAAGAATTCACTGCAGAAGAACAGACCGCAATGGTGCAAAAGCTCAACGATGCCATGGACAGCTTGGAGGAAATCGGCGATAAGACCAATCTCAACGCTGTCATTGCGGAAGCTGAAACCAAGGTGGAAGAGGACTACACGCCCGATAGCTGGGCTGCCTTCCAGGAAAGTCTGGAAAGCGCCAAAGCGGTGCAGGCGGATGAAGACGCAGGCGTTTCCCAGGTGACTGCCGCCGCCCAGGCTCTTACAGAGGCGATCAGCGGCTTGACTCTCCGGGCGGATACTACCGAACTGGCCGCTCTGGTGGCCCAGGCCAAGGAAATCACCCGAGGGAATTATACCGAGGAATCCTGGGACGCCCTGCAAAATGCCATCGCCGCTGCGCAAGAGGCTCTGGACAACCCCAATCTTTCTCAGAGCGATGTCAACGGTCAGGCGCTGACTCTCCAGAATGCGATGGATGGCCTGGTCGAAGAGGGAACTCTGGATAAAAACAATCTGGAAGACGGCGTGTACTCGATTTACGGCGAGATGGTGAAAACCAACCGTGAAGAAACATCTATGAGCAATGACGCCATCAATCACTATATCAAATTGACGGTGGAAGACGGCCAGTATTATCTCAATATGGATTTCAACGGTTTGGCCTACCTCAATAGATTTGGCTATCTGGCAGAACTCTCCTATTATGATAACGGCTATACCTACGGCCAGTACGGCGCAATCGAAGGCACCTTGATTCCTGCCACTGTCCTCTCCACCCAGAAAAATGCCGATGGCAGCGACTTGTATGACCAATTCAATCAGGCGGGCGGCTCCTATGAAGGCAAGCTGTACCCTGACCAGGTGAAGTTCCCGCTGGTTGCAGACGCTTTGGCCGACCAAGATGGCTATGTGCCGCTGCATGTGTTTGTGCCGGTGATGGAGGACATTTCCGCCGATACCGGCGACCAGGATGTGCTTTTAAAGCTGGACTGGTCCACCCTGACAAAAACCACCGAAGATGACCCCAACTTTGAGCCTGCAGATCCGGTCGAGCAGTCCCCGGCTGTGGACTTTACCGATTCCGCCACAGGCGTAATGGTGAGTGCCGACAAGGGTGTATTCGAAGAAGGCGTGCAAATTGTGGTTTCGGAAACCACACAGGGTGCAGATTATGACGCTGCTGCTTCCTCCCTCAGCGACGTGGGCAAGAAATTCAAGCTCTATGATGTGAATTTCCTGGATGCAGACGACAATGAAGTGGCCCCCAACGGTACAGTAAGCATCCGCTTCCCAGTTGCGGCAGGCTATGATTCCGCCAATTTGGCAGTCTACCGTATGGATGACGGCGGCAAGGTGCTGGTAAGAGGCACGGTGGAGGACGGCTATTACACCGTCAGCACCAAGACTGCCGGAGCCTATGTACTGGTGGAAAAGGGCAGCACCATCACCGACGCGGAGAATACGCAAAATGTGAGCAATGGCGATACTGCGGTCCCCCAGACCGGCGATGACTCCAACGTGGCGGCATATGCGCTGCTGGCTCTGGCCGCTGCGGGCATGATGGGCCTTGCCCTGGTTGTCAGAAAGCGCAAAGCGAAAGAAAAGTAAATCGAAACGCACCTCATTTTGAGTGGTGAAAACGTTGACCGGGCTGCCTACCATTGGTGCCCGGCCAAACGTCTAGGAAGGAGGAATATATTCTGTGGTAAGCAGGAAAAAGAAAATACTTTCCTTTGCCATTACTGCTCTGGGACTGCTGGCGCTTTTCCTGATTGCCGTCAACACCGGCAGCCTGAAGGTAACCCCACTGGAACTGTTTAAAGGACTCTTTATTGAATACAATGAAAACGTGGCGACCATTTACGATCTGCGGTTTCCACGCATCTTCATCGCCATTTTCGGCGGGGCGGCTATCGCTGTTTCTGGTGTGCTGTTGCAGGCGGTGATGAAAAATCCGCTGGCTGACCCGGGTATCATCGGCATCAGTTCCGGGGCCAGTTTAGCGGCAGTGCTGATTACCGCCTTTGTGCCTGCGCTGTACTTTTTCACACCTTTCTTCGCCTTCCTGGGCGGGATGATTGCCTTTTTACTGGTGTACTCCCTTTCCTGGAAGGGCGGGCTTTCACCGCTTCGGATCATCCTTGTGGGTGTGGCGGTCAACGCCATGTTTACCGGGCTGATGAGCGCCTTCAACTCCGGCACGGGGAGCAACTATTCCGGCGTTGCCAGCATTGTCAATGCCAACATCACCATGAAAACCTGGGATGATTTTCAGACGCTTTTACTCTATGTGGTTATCGGCCTGGTCGCTTCCATCTTTGTGCTGGGGCAGTGCAACCTGCTGGCGCTGGAAGATAAGACGGCCAGGAGCTTGGGGGTGAACGTCACCCGCAGCCGGATCATCATTTCGGTGATCGCAGTGCTGTTGGCTTCCATCAGTACCGCCGTTATCGGCCCCATCAGCTTTCTGGGGCTGATTGTTCCGCATATTGCCCGGCTGCTGGTGGGAAGCAATCACAAGGTGCTGGCGCCCTACACCATGCTGTTGGGAGCGTTTACCCTGCTGCTGGCGGATACCGTGGGACGGACCATTGCCGCACCTTATGAAATCAGCGCATCTATCATCATGTCGGTGGTGGGCGGTCCGTTCTTTATCCTGCTGCTGAGGAGGTCGAAACAGAGCTATGGCCAGTAATATTTTTACCGTCAAAAACCTCTCCTTTGCCTATGGCAGACAGCAGGTGCTGAAGAACCTGGACATGGAGCTTCACGAGGGAAAAATTACCACCCTCATCGGCGCCAACGGCTGCGGAAAGAGCACTTTGTTTCATCTTATGACCAAGAACCTGAAGCCGGACGAAGGCGAAATTTTCCTGCGGGAAACCAGCATTCTGGATTTAAAGCTCAAAGATTTTGCCAAAGAAGTCTCCATCGTTCACCAGTACAATACGGCGCCGGTGGATCTGAGTGTGGAAAAGCTGGTGGGTTACGGAAGAACGCCCTACCATACCATGGGGCTTTCTCCCGACCCCAAAGAGGATGAGGAGAAGATCCGCTGGGCGCTGGAGATCACCCATACCTACAAGCACAAGGACAAGCCGGTTTCCGAGCTTTCCGGCGGCCAGAAACAGCGGGTGTGGATCGCTATGGCGCTGGCCCAGGGTACCAAGGTGCTGTTTCTGGACGAACCGACCACCTATCTGGATATTCGTTATCAGCTGCAGATTTTGAAGCTGATCCGGCAGCTAAACCGGGAGTTCGGAATTACTATTGTCATGGTGCTTCACGACATTAACCAGTCTCTGTACTACAGCGATGAGATTGTGGCCATGAAGGACGGAAGGATGATCGCCCACGGCCTGCCGGAAGAAATCATTTCCAGTGAGCTGGTTGGGGAGGTTTACAATGTGAATTTGGAGATTCGCTCTGTAGATGGTAAACCGTTTGTCATTCCGGTATAACGCTGAAATAAAGTGGAGGGAGAGGTGGAAATGTTGCAACAGCACAACAAAGAGTCCGGCAACGGCCAATGGAGTTTGTGGCGTTTATGGTACCGCCAAATGATAAAGAAAGGCGAAGTAAGTGGATAAAAATGAAGCGATTGATTTTTTTAGTTTTAGGTTGTGTGTGCTTGGGCTTGGGGTGTGTAGGAATTGCCCTTCCCGTTTTACCCACAGTGCCGTTTTTCCTGGCTACGGTGTTTTTCTTTGCAAAATCTTCTCAAAAATTGCATGATTGGTTTATCGGCACCAAGATGTATCGGAAACACCTGGATTCTTTTGTAAAAAAGAAAGGAATGACGGCACGGACGAAACTTGGTATTATGATCTCGGTAACTCTGCTTATGGGCTTTGGATTTTTTATGATGATGCGTGCCGGAATCTGGGGTCCCAGCATTTTGTTGGCCATGGTTTGGGTTTGCCATATTTATTATTTTGTGTTTCGGGTGAAAACACTGCCGTCCCAAAAGAAACAAAAATGTGCCCGAGAAAATAAAATTCAAGAATAAACGACTTTGATCTCTTATACAAATCTGAGGTAAAAATAGAAAACAGAGTGGAAAGGGTTTTAAATCCATTTGCCTTTAGTTGTTATTTTGACCGATCAATAGTGAGCCCCCGGTTTTGCCGGGGGTTTATTGTTTCGGTTTGAGCAGGTAAAAGCCGGTTCACATAAAAAATATCAAATATTTTTGCTACCCCAAATAATCTGAAAATTCCGCATAACAGCATAATTGTTTTCCCCTGGTAACTGTCCAATGGTTCCCTTTTAGTAACTACAGCACAATTAGGTGCTTACTTTACAATAGAAACGAAGCCGCATATAATATAGGCAAGCGCTAAGGAGAACGGCCGTTCCAAGATTCCACAAAAACCAAAAGGAGAAATTCAAAATGACTCTCTTTCAGAAACTATTTGGCGGCAGCCACAAAAATATTAAGGAGGAATTTCAAATGACAAACATTCAAAAAGCTCTTCAACTCATCACCACCTTTGCTTCCGGCGATACACAAAAGGCGCAAAGCCTGCTGGCGGAAGGATACATTCAGCACAATCTGGCCTATGGTACCGGACGCGACGCTTTTGTTGGTTCCGTTTCCTATCTGGCCTCTGCTCCGGTAAAAACCACCGTGAATAACATCCGTGTCTTTGAGGACGGCGACAAGGTGTTTTTGCAGACCGTTTACAACTTCGCCGGTGCCGGCGAACAGGTTGCCTTTGACATCTTCCGTTTTGATGAAGACGGCTTGATTGCTGAGCATTGGGACAATCTGGCGGTAAAGGCGAAACCCAATCCTTCCGGCCGAACCCAGATGGATGGCACAAAGGAAATCAAGGATTTGGATAAGACGGAAGAAAACCGTGAACTGGTGAAAAATTTCCTGTACGATGTCATGCAGGGCAAGCGCCCCGAAAAGATTGCAGATTACTTTGATGGAGACACCTACATTCAGCACAATACCGGCATTGCCGATGGACTCTCTGGGCTGGGTGCTGCGCTGGCTGCCCTGGCAGAACAGGGTGTGCAGATGATCTACGATAAAACCCATCAGGTATTGGCACAAGGCAACTTTGTTCTGGCAGTCAGTGAAGGCACCTATGGCGGTGCGCCCACCAGCTACTACGATCTGTGGCGTGTGGAAAACGGAAAGATCGCCGAGCACTGGGATGTGATGGAAACCATCGCCGATCCGTCTGCCTGGCAAAATCAGAACGGGAAGTTCTGACACAGATTGCAATCCTATTTGATCTGCGGCAGTAAAAGCCGATAAGAATTACCTGTAAGCAGGGCTGCCGTTTTGGCGGCCTTGCTTGCAGGCATATGTTATATATGATATATTGGAAGAATGCCGTGCGTGGGAAGCCGCATGAGTTTGGTGAACCGCTGTGAAGCCGACGCCGCCCGTATCCCTTCCGGCAGATGATTGCCAGGTTTTCAAAGCGGTTGTACCAGCGTAAATGTGGGTCAAGCCGTGTGTCCCCGAAAGAGTGCAGGACAATGTATCTGTTTGGATCGTGACATGGGAAAAACATTGGACTATTTGGGGAAAATAAGTGGAGCGGTTCATTGGGAAGGGAGAAGCACAATGAATAAATGCCTGATTGTAGTTGACTATCAAAAGGACTTTGTAACCGGTGCTTTAGGCTTTGAAGCTGCAAAGACACTGGATGACGGGATTGCAGCCCGAATTTGGGAGTATCATGGAAACGGGGATACCGTCCTCTTCACTCTGGATACTCATGATGCAAATTATCCGACCACTTACGAAGGGCTCCATCTTCCTATCCCCCACTGCATTAAGGGGACAGAAGGGCATACTCTTTTTGGGAAAACAGGAAAAGCTAAAAAAGATTCCGATCTGGTGTTTGAGAAGGGAACCTTTGGCTCAGAAAAATTGTTTGCCTATTTGAAAAACACCCCGTTTGAATCCATCGAATTTTGCGGGGTGGTATCGGATATCTGTGTTATTTCCAATGTAGTGCTGGCAAGGACCGCTCAGCCGGAAACGGAAGTATTGGTAAATTCGGCGTTGATTGCTTCCAACAACGCCGACCACCACCAGGCGGCGCTGACTGTGATGGAAAGTCTGCAGGTTCATGTGATCAATGGAAAGGGTGAAAAGAATGGATAACCGAAATTTGTCCATGCTCTGTGATTTTTACGAGCTTACTATGTCTAACGGATATTTTAAAAATGATTTTTACAGGAGAAACACTTATTTTGATGTATTTTTTCGCAGCATCCCGGATCATGGCGGTTTTGCCATCGCCGCAGGGCTGGAGCAAATTGTGGAGTATATTCAGCAGCTGCATTTTACCGAGGAGGACATCGCCTATCTTCGTTCTAAGAAACTGTTTGACCAGGGATTTTTGGACTACCTGCGCAGCTTTCGCTTTACCGGGGATCTGTATGCCGTGCCGGAAGGAACACCGGTGTTTCCCAATGAGCCCATCCTTACAGTAAAAGCTCCTGCCATCGAAGCCCAGCTTATCGAAACCTATCTGCTGCTTTCCATTAACCATCAATCCTTAATTGCAACCAAAGCAAACCGCATCGTCCGAGCTGCACAAGGAAAAACAGTTTTGGAATTCGGCGCACGGCGTGCCCAAGGTGTGGATGGAGCAGTCATCGGGGCAAGGGCGGCTTATATCGGCGGTTGCAAAGGGACTTCCTGCACCTTAACGGATGAACGCTTTGGGGTTCCCGCTGGAGGCACCATGGCTCATTCCTGGGTACAGATGTTTGATACGGAGTACGAAGCCTTCAAGACATACTGCCAGCTTTATCCGCAAAACACCACCCTGTTGGTAGATACCTACAACACCTTGGCGAGCGGAGTCCCCAACGCCATTCGTGCCTTCCAAGAGGTGCTTCTCCCCCAGGGTATCACCGATTTTGCCATTCGATTGGATTCCGGAGATATTTCCTATTTGTCCAAGAAAGCGCGGAAAATGTTGGATGACGCCGGACTGACTGAGTGCAAAATCGTTGCTTCCAATTCTCTGGATGAGCATCTGATCCGGGATCTGCTGATGCAGGGAGCCAAAATTGATAGCTTCGGTGTGGGGGAGCAGTTAATTACCTCCAAAAGTTCCCCGGTATTCGGCGGGGTGTATAAGCTGGTGGCGGTAGAGAACGACCGAGGTGAAATTATCCCCAAAATTAAGGTGAGCGAAAATACGGCAAAGATTACCAATCCCCATTTCAAAAAATTGTACCGCTATTATGATAAAAAAAGCGGCAAAGCCTTGGCTGATGAACTTTGCCTTTGGAATGAAACGGTGGATCCAAAAGAGCCCCACACCATTTTTGACCCCAACGCTGTTTGGAAAACCAAAACCCTAACCGATTTTGCAGTTCGTGAATTGCAGGTGCCTGTTTTCCAAAATGGCTGCTGTGTTTATACGCTTCCTGCGCTAAAGGATATCCAGTCCTATTGTGCCCAACAGGTGGAGTCCCTTTGGGACGAGGTGAAACGGTTTGAAAATCCCCACACCTATTATGTGGATCTGTCAAACCGTCTTTGGACCATAAAAAATCAACTGTTGGCGGGAGTCAAGCAATGATTGCATTGGATAAAACCAGCGTGACCAGTTTTGAATATGCGGTACGCAGCGCACACAATCCTGTGAGCAGTTGCTTTTGGATATCAAAATACCTTGGAACTTGTTTGGGTTATCAATGGTGTGCCAAACATGAGGAAAATAGGGAGCAGTCACCCCATTTTTCCAATAGCAGATACCCTGCCGGTTGATCCGATAACCAATAGCGCCTTGGCAACCTTGCATTTTTCGGAATAAGTAAAGACTGTTTGCTGAAAGCACATGGTTTGTGTGATTGGATTCATAGCGAATAGAACGTCCCTGCCTTTCGGTTGGTGTTGAGTAACTTCACCTTAACGTGGGCGGCCTCTATTCGCTATCTTTTTTTGCCTATCTGTCACACATCATTGTAACACCTACAAAAAGGGATGAAAAACCCCTTTCCGCCGCCCTTTACATCAGCGCTTTGATGTGTTAAAATATCAACAGTATACCCGTATGGAGGAGGAACCGCCATGGAATCCAAACTGAACCAGCAGGCTGTCCAGCAGTTGTACCAAATGGTGCTGTCTTTGAAGACGCCGGAAGAATGCGCCAAGTTTTTTGAAGACCTTTGCACCGTTCAGGAGCTCAAGGCGTTGAGTCAGCGGCTCCATGTGGCCCGGATGCTGGATCAGAACCGGGTCTATTCCGATATTGTCCACCAAACCGGCGCTTCCACCGCCACCATCAGCCGGGTGAATCGCTCTCTGCTGTACGGGGCAGGGGGGTATCGAATTGTTTTTGACCGGGTGGACGGCAAACAGGAACGGCCCGCTTCCCGGGAATACCGCTGTTTGGCCAAGTGCTACGATCAATTTCAGGGGGATGTGGACTATCCCGCCCGGGCTGCTTATTTTGACAGCCTTTTGCAGGAATACGGCAATGGGGGCAGACTGCTGCTGGATTTGGCCTGCGGCACCGGCAGCCTGAGCTTTGAACTGGAAAAGCTGGGGTACGACGTGGTGGCGGTGGACGCCTCTCAGGAAATGCTCAGCAGGGCTGCGGAAAAGAAGCTGGAAAAGGGCAGCAAAGTACAGTTCCTCTGCCAAGAGATGGAGGAACTGAACCTGTATGGCACGGTGGACTGCTGTATCTGTGCATTGGACAGCTTAAATCACCTACCCGATGCAGAAGCGGTGGTTCAAGCCCTGGACCGGGTAGGGTTGTTTTTGGCTCCAGACGGCGTACTGATTTTCGATGTCAATACCGTGTATAAGCACCGCCAGATTTTGGGGGACAACACCTTCGTCTTTGAGGACGAAGACCGCTATCTGGTGTGGCAGAACCACCTGGAAGGCAATCGGGTGGATTTTACCTTGGATCTGTTTGAACGCACCGAAGCCGGGGAGCTTTACCGCCGGGACGGGGAGGAATTTTCCGAAACCGCCTATTCCCCCAAGGAGATGGCGGCCATGCTGGACCGAGCCGGGCTGCTCTGTGTCCAAACATTTGATGAAGACAGCCGCAACCCTCCCCGGGCGGACAGCCAGCGGCTGGTATATGTAACAAAGAATAAGGAGTTTCGCAATGGGTAATATGGTACGCTCCCTTTCCGCAGACGGGTCGGTGCTTTGCTGCGCCGTCGACGCTACGGAAATGGTGGGCAAAATGGAGCAGATTCATCACACTTCCGCCGTGGTCAGCGCCGCGTTGGGACGGCTGACCATCGCCGCTTCCATGATGGGCTGTATGCTGAAAGGGGAGAAGGATACCCTGACCCTCCGCCTCAATGGAGGAGGACCTGCCGGGAGCCTGATTGCCGTGGCTAACAGCTTCGGCAACGTGAAAAGCTATGTGCAGAATCCGGTGGTGGAGCTGCCCTTAAATTCCTACGGCAAGCTGGACGTAGCCGGTGCGGTGGGCAAAGACGGAGTGCTCAGCGTGGTAAAGGATTTGGGAATGCGGGAACCCTATGTGGGCCAGACTCCCATCGTTTCCGGGGAGATTGCCGAGGACGTCACTCAGTACTTCGCCGTCAGCGAACAAACCCCTACCGTCTGCGCCTTAGGGGTACTGGTGAATCCGGATTTGACCATCCGCAGTGCTGGGGGCTATCTGATTCAGCTGCTGCCTTTTGCACCGGAAAGCGCCATCTCTCAGATTGAAGAAAATATCAAAGACGTTCTTCCCGTGTCCGCCATGTACGATGGGGGCATGACTCCGGCGCAGGTCTGCGAGACGATGCTGAGGGGCTTGGAGCCCAACATTTTGGATGAGTTTACAGCGGAGTACCGCTGTGATTGCAGCCGCAGCCGGGTGGAGCGAGCCTTGGTGAGTATCGGCAAAAAAGAATTGCTTCGTTTAGCGGAAGAGGAAGAAACCACCACGGTGGACTGTCATTTCTGCGGAAAGCAGTACACCTTTACACGTCAAGAGCTGTTTTCCTTGGCAGCGGCCGCTTCAGATGAGACTGGGAAAGCCGGCGAATAATTGCGAAATTCTGACAAGGTGGATGCCTTGTCAGAATAAATTTATACTATATTTTTTAGAAGATAAGACTATAGGAGAATTAAAAATGAAAGAAAATAAGATTTTAACTTTTTATCAAGCCGTCGCCGCCAGCACCACTCTGCAAAAGAAATTGACTTCAGCTTTGGATCTGCCGGAGGAGAATCAGAAGATGGAAGCGGTGCTGGCGCTGGCTAAAGAGGCGGGATGTCCCTTTACCGCCTCGGAATGGCAGCAGGCGGTGGCCGCTTTGGGAGAGTACAGCGACACCAAACCTGCTTCCAAGGAGCAGCCGGAGGTTTTGGTGCTGACCCTCACCGATCAGGAGATGGAGGAGCGCCGCCGGGTATTTGGCGGTCGGCTAATGGTCCATCAGAATGAGGTCTGTTCCCACTATCAGCGTGGTGGTAACCTGTTCACCTACGCTGCCTGCTGCGCCAGCTGTAAATTTGAGCAGGAAAAGGAATGCCGGTTTGGAAAAGAGGAAGAAGCCTCTTCCTGATTTGGAAATGATTTCTATTGGTTTTTTCGCCAAAAGTTCTTTTAACACATTGACATTTTTGCGCAGTGCGAGTAAATTTAAAAAAGTATATCTTGGTTGTTTTCCACTTTTTATTTTGTATTCGTTTGTTTTTATATTCATTCAACGAGGAGGAAATGGCATTGAAAAAAAGCTGGAAAGGATGCTGCGCCGCCTTGCTGGCGCTGTGCATGGGACTTTGCGGCCCCGGCGGGATTTTGGCTTCTGCGGCAGAAGTTTTGCCTCAGGGAATTGCTGATTCGTCCATTCAGGCAGTGGACAGCCGTTCCGGCAGCCTGAATCTCACCGATGTGGACGGCACCGGCCGCTTGATTCGGATCAGTTATACCGGCGCTCACCTCTCCGGAGAAGGCAGTATGATGGTGGCTGTTTGGAGCGATTACAACGGCCAGGACGATCTGGAATGGATCACAATGAGCGCCGACGGAACCGGCGGTTATTATACATATTTGAATATCTCCCGGCACGGGGAGGTCACAGGGGCCTATCATTCGGACATTTACTGGAGAACTTCTTCTGGGGAGATGCAGTTTCAAGAGGGCGTTTCCTGTGTGGTAGAAAACATCCAGCATACCTCAGCGCTGCTTTTTGCCCTGCCGGACGCCATGGAGCAGACCGCTTCCATTTCCGCCTTGGACTATACCATGCCTGCGGACGGCTCGTATTTGAAGGCGGCGGTGTGGAGTGAGAAGGACGGCCAAAGCGATTTGGAGTGGCTGGATCTGAACCAAGACGGAAACAACTACACTGTATCCTGCAACTTGTTGGCCCATGCCTCTTCCGGCTATTATAATGTTCATTTTTATCTGCAGCGTTCTGACGGTTCCATGGAATGGGTAGGTGCCGCAGGATTTACCGTGGTGGGCAGCACCTTTTCCGGCATCACCGTGGAGAACCAGGACAACGACCAAGGCACCTGTCAAATCCGCATGACCGGAATCAGCAGCCCAACGGGCATCGAACAGGTGCAGGTGGCTGTTTGGAGCAAGAGCGATCAAAGCAACCTTTATTGGTATACCGCTTCTTCGGCGGGGGACGGGGTGTACCTGGCGGATTTCAATTTGGCCAATCATCAGTATGATTTGGGCACCTATGCCATGCATGTATACATTCGTACCGGCAGCGGATTGATGGAGTTTAAGGGCGATACCGCAGTATCCTTTATTGCTGTACAGGCAGCAGTAACCGCCCAGATCCATGGAACCAGCTGCACACTTCGAGCTGAAAACCTGATGGTACCTGGCGGATTGAAAGAGGTGCGGTTTGCTGTTTGGAGTGAGGAAAACGGCCAGGACGATCTTCGTTGGACTACGGCTTCGTATCAAAGCAGTGATCATTCTGCGTCCTGCACCATTTCCTTGGATGACTATTCCGGTTATGGAACCTATGCCGTCCATGTGTACGGCATCAATGCTGCGGATCAGACGGTTTTTCTGTGCAATACCGCATTCACTTTAGCACAGCCACAGGTTAACGCAATAGAAGTAGTTACCGGCCGGACTGACGGCAGCTTTCGCATTGTAGTCACTGGGTTGGAAAACTCCGGTGTGCAGAAGGTGCGGATTCCTGTCTGGAGCCAGGCGGATCAAAGCGATATTGTCTGGTACGATGCGCAAGAGCAGAGCGACGGCAGCTATCAGGTGGTTTCGTCTATTGCAAATCATAATTATCATTTAGGCGATTACACTGCGCACATCTATGTCACCGATCAAAGAGGTGAGGAATCCGGCGTTGCCGGAACGGTGTTTACCTTTTCCGCTTCGGCGGGGGAAATTATCATCGGCCGCGATGCCAGTGAGAAAAGTTTTCCCATTGAGGTGCAGGATGTACAGGTACCTGCCGGCGCTGCCAGAGTCACGGCGGCGGTTTGGAGCGATACCAACGGTCAGGATGATATGTATTGGTACGATTTAACAGGCGGCAGCAATACCTATCGGGGCACCATTGAAATTCAGAACCACCGCACCCTGGGCAATTACAATGTACACGTTTATGCGCAAACCCAGGGCGGCGACATGGTGTTTTTAGGCTCCTCCGGCCAGCTGCAGGTTACCGGCACCGTGCAGGCTTCGGTAGAGATTTCCCAGGTGGATGAAAATGCCGGCACCTTCCAGGTCACCGTGCGCCCGGGGCAGTCCAATTCCGGGATTGGTTCCATCATCATTCCGGCTTGGTGTGCGGCAGATCAAAGCGATATTGTCTGGTACGATGCCCAAGCCCAAAGCGACGGGAGCTACACGGCAACCGTCAATGTGAGAAACCATAAGGCCCATTTGGGTACCTATCAAATCCACGTTTATGTCACTATGGGCAACGGTATTCAGGTGCTGGCCGGAAACACGGCCTATACCTTTGAACCGGAAGGCTTTTTCTGCATCCTCAACGATTCCGGCACCGGCACCCGTCGGGCTCTGCTGCAAAACGCCCCCGCCGGCACCACCCAGGTGCAGTTCCCCACCTGGAGTGACGCCAACGGCCAGGATGATATTGTTTGGTACACCGCCACCCAGAATGCTGAAGGCGACTGGGAAGCCATTATCCGAAGTGAGAACCACCGCGATTCCGGCAGTTTTACCACCCACTGTTACATCAACGGTCAGGCCTATAAGGGCTGCCAGTTTGATTTCCCCGACGGCGAGTTCGGCACCCTGGGCGACCGGATGGTGCGCCAGTATGCCAGGGAGTTAATCCAGCAGACCGGAGGAGACCTGTACCAGCTTTACCGCTGGGCAGTGGACAATATTACCTACCAGCAGCTGGATGTCCCCATGGACTACCCCGACGGCTATACCCGCCAGCAGTACTACTTTGTCTACGCTTACGAAACCCGTCGGGGCAACTGCTTTTGCTACGCCGCCACCTTCTATTGGGCGGCCAAGGAGCTGGGATATGACGTAACCCTGCTGGAAGGACGGGGAGGGATGGCAGCCGGCGGCATCGGACCCCACAGCTGGGTAGAAATCCGCATCAATGGTACTACCTATATCTGCGATCCGGATGCAGAGTACGAAACCGGCCGCAACGCCTACATGGTCACCTACAGCAGCTCCCCCTTCACCTACTATCCTAACCTGCCTGCTTATTGATAATTTTGAGAATGCAGTGAGAAAAAGAAGGCCATGGGATAGTATTTAGCTCATTTGTCTTTCTGTGCGTTTTTCTCCCGGTGGTGTTTCTGCTCTATATTTGATTCCCACCACGGAGCCAGGAATACCCTGCTGATTGTCGCCAGTTTGCTGTTTTAGGCCTACGGCGAACCGGTGTACATCCTGCTGATGCTGGTCAGCGTGGGGTTTAACTATGGTTTCGGCCGGCTCATCGGCCGAAATTACCACCGCAAGCAGTTTTTCATCCTGTGGGCAACCCTCATTTTGGGGTGCTGTTCGTCTTTAAGTACGCCGGTTGGTTGTGCAGAGCGTGGATCAATTTACCGGCCTGTCCCTATCCATCCCGGCTTTGGAGCTGCCCATCGGCATTTCCTTCGATACCTTCCAGGCCATGTGCTACGTCATCGACGTGTACCGGGGAGAAGGGGCCGTTTCCCAAACCGAAAGCGGTGCGGCGGTGAACGATGGCTATGAAATGCAGCTCATCCTGGCAGATGGCAGCACTTTGGAGTATACCACGGTGCCCTTTGCCGATATGGATGTCTGTACCCTGCATCTGGAAGATGGGGTACCCTATCTGGAGTACACCAGCCTGTCCTCCCCGGAAGAGGTAAGCACCCAGGAAACCGAAGCCGCCGCCCAGCAGGAGCAGGGTCAGCAGCAGGAAGAACAGGGCTGCCTGGCCGGGGCTTTGATTTCGCAATCTTTTGAAAAAGAAGGATAAAACGCTTTTTTCGGAGTTTTTTAACCGGAAAAGCGTTCTTCTTTTTTGTTCGGCTGGTCAACCCCGGCTGGGTGTGCTATACTGATATCAGGATTGTGAAATCAAAAGGAGGAAGGAAAATTGGCTGGAATGAATCAAACCCCCACTTCCGAGCGGGTGCATATCGGCTTTTTCGGTCGGCGCAACGCCGGAAAATCCAGCGTCATGAACGCCGTCACCGGGCAGAACCTGGCGGTGGTGAGCCAGGTCAAGGGCACCACCACCGACCCGGTGTATAAATCTATGGAGCTGCTCCCCCTGGGCCCGGTGACCTTAATGGACACCCCCGGCATCGACGACACCGGGGAACTGGGCGCCCTGCGGGTGAAAAAAAGCTACCAGGCCCTGAATAAAACCGACACCGCAGTGGTGGTGCTGGACGGCGATTTGGGGGCCACTCCGGAAGATTTGGCTCTCATTTCCAAAATCCGGGAGAAGAAGATTCCCTGGCTGGCGGTGGTGAATAAGCAGGACCAGCTCACTCCCGTCCGGCAGCAGGAGATCGAGACCGACTTGGTTGGGGACGGCATCCCCAAAGAACAGATTTTGTGGGTCAGCGCCACCGAGAAAACCGGCATCTTTGAGCTGAAGGAACGGCTGGCCCACCTGGCCAAGCCGGAGGAAAACCAGCAGCCCCTGGTGTCGGATTTGGTGCGCCCGGAGGACTTTGTGGTGCTGGTGGTGCCCATCGACAAAGCGGCTCCCAAAGGCCGCCTCATCCTGCCTCAGCAGCAGGTGATCCGGGACCTGCTGGACACCGGGGCCATTCCGGTGGTGTGCCGGGATACGGAACTGGAATCCACCCTGACCCGGCTGGGTCAGCCCCCCCGGCTGGTGATTACCGACAGTCAAGCCTTTGAAAAGGTCAGCCGTATCACCCCGGAGTCTATCCCCTTGACCTCCTTTTCCATCCTTTTTGCCCGGTATAAGGGTACGCTGGAGCCTTCCGTCAAGGGAGCTGCCGCCCTGGATACCCTGGAAGACGGGGACACCGTCCTGATTTGCGAAGGCTGCACCCACCACCGCCAGTGCGACGACATCGGCAGCGTGAAGCTCCCCCGCTGGATTGGGGAGTATACCAAAAAAGAGCTGAACTTTGCCTTTACCTCCGGCACCGAGTTTCCCGATGAACTGGAACAGTACAAAATGATCGTTCATTGCGGTGGCTGTATGCTCAACGCCAGGGAGATGAAATATCGGATGAGCTGCGCCCTGGATCAGGGGGTGCCCATGACCAACTACGGCATCCTCATTGCCCAGCTGAAAGGGATTTTAAAGCGCAGCGTGGCACTGTTTGCTGAGATTGCCGCACTGCTTCCATAATTTTAGTTTGTTGTACCAAACGCCGTCTTTGGGGTGTTGACCCTGAGGCGGCGTTTTACTATAATAGAATCAATGAAGTGCATTGTGTTTTACTATAATAGAATCAATGAAGTGCATTGTGAGGAAGGAGAAGGTTATGGATCAACAGGTGGTTACTGATTTTTTGGAACTGGTGCGGTGTGCCATGCAGTCCCAAACCCCCAAGCTGGACCCGGCCCAGGTAAATTGGAAGGAAGTTTTCCGACTGGCCCAGGCCCATCAGCTGGGGGTGATGATCGCCTATCCTACTTTGGAGCTGGTGAACGACCCGGCTTCCGGCGTGTTCCGGCTGGGAATGCAGGCCATCGGCAGCGGCTTGGCTCAGCAGCAGGCCCAGTCCCGGCTGTTGGAGCAGATGCGGCTGTCCTTTCCCGCTTTGCAAATCCCTTTTCTGCCTTTGAAGGGAAGCCTGCTCCGGCCCATGTACCCCAAGCCGGAGATGCGCACCATGTGCGATCTGGACATCCTTCTGCACAAGGAGGATTTGGAAAAAGCGGGGCAGTGGCTGAAAGAAAACGGCTTTGAGCAGGAGGAGGGCTTCGACCACGACGTCCCCTATACCAAGCTGCCCTACCTCCATGTGGAGCTGCACTACCGCCTCTTTTCCGAAAACACCTCTGCTTCCCTGAGCCGGTTTTTCGCTTCGGTGTGGGATCAGGCCCAGCCCAAAGAGGAGGGCAGCTGGGAATACCGGTTCTCCCCGGAATGGTTTGCCGCCTACCTCACTGCCCACTTTGCCAAACACGTTTCGGTCAGCGGTTCCGGAGCACGGTCGGTGCTGGATCTGTGGCTGTTTCGGGAAAAGGTAGCCCTGGAAGAAAAAAGCTGTTTGCTTTGCTGGATAAGCTGAACCTTTCCCAGTTCTACCGCCGGATGATTCAGTTGGGTCAGTGCTGGATGGAGGGGACGCCCTGTCCGGAAGAACTGAAGCCGGTGCAGGACTACATCCTCCAAAGCGGGGTGTACGGCACCGAGGAACACCGGGTGCTGGCCCAGTCCGCCCAGGCAGAGTCCAAGGGGAAACACCTGCTGCTGCGGTTCTGCCCGCCGCTGAAGGAAATGCGCTACCATTTTCCCGTTTTGCAGCGCCTGCCGGTGCTGCTGCCCTTCTGCTGGGTGGGCCGCTGGGTACGGGTGCTGAAAAAGGGCACCGGCAATTTCCGGCGGGAGATGGAAGTGCTGAAAACCCTTTCCCCGGAGGAAATGGAAGAAAACCGCAAGCTGATGGCACAGCTTGGCCTGTCCCGGTTTCGTGCCTGAAAGGAGACTTTTGATGAAACTGATTCCAACCAGCCCCAACCTGGAAGATTATCTGGCCTGCACCCCCCTGGTGGACTATGACCACCCCCAGGTGGCGGCGCTGGCCAAACAGCTGGGGGAAGGGGAGACCGACCCCTTTGTCCTCGGCCGGAAGTGCTACCACTTCGTCCGGGATGAAATCGGCCATTCCTGGGACGTGAAGGGCCACGCCGTCCCCGCCACCGCCTCCGAGACCCTGCTGGCCGGGGAGGGAATCTGTTTTGCCAAGTCCATGCTGCTGGCGGCGCTGCTGCGGTATCACGGTATCCCCACCGGTTTCTGCTACCAGCGGCTGCGGCTGGGGGCGGTGCCGGGGAAGTACTGCATCCACGCCTTAAACGGGGTGTACCTGACCCCGCCGGGGGACTGGATTCGCCAGGACGCCCGGGGCCGGCGTCCCAATCGGGAAGCGGAGTTTTCCAACGTCAAGGAAATCCTCCCCTGTCACCCGGACCCGGCCAAAGAGGAGGTGGATTACCCCTTCCTGCTGCCGGACCCCCACCCGGCGGTGGTGGACTGCCTGCGCCGGAACACCGACGCCATTTGGATGTACCTCAACGATCTGCCGGAGGAACTGTCCTTTCCCCCTCCCCGATAGGAGGTAAAACCCCGTTATTTGCAGTGGGAAAAGGTGCGCTTTTTGATTTTTGACACAATTTTTCCTAATTTGTCTTGCAATTTTCCTCTTTTTTTAGTACAATATACAAAGATAGGGCGCAAACCCAGGATGTTGACGGCCAGGAAATGGCGGAAAAGAGGAAGCATTATGATAAGAATTATGCCTTCCATCCTGTCGGCGGACTTTTGCCGGTTAGGGGAAGAGATCAAACGAGTAGAAAACGCAGGGGCTTTGCACTTTGATGTCATGGACGGTCACTTTGTTCCCAATATCAGTTTCGGCTTTCCGGTACTGAAAGCCACCCGCAAAGCTACCGACGCTTTTTTGGATGTCCATCTGATGATCTCCCACCCCTTGGACTACGCCAAACGGTTTGTGGACGCCGGGGCGGACCAGATCACCTTCCACCTGGAAAGCGAAAGCAACGTGGGGGCCACCGTGGCCCAGATCAAAGGCATGGGCTGCCGGGCGGGGATTGCCATTAAGCCCTCCACCCCTGCGGCGGCGGTGATGCCCTATGTCCAGGACGTGGACCAGATTTTGGTGATGACGGTGGAGCCCGGTTTCGGCGGTCAGACCTTTATGAGCAGCATGATGGATAAGATCCGCCTGCTGCGGAGTCTGGCGGATCAGATCAACCCCAATCTGGACATTCAGGTGGACGGCGGCATTAACTACGTCACCGCCCGGGTGGCCATTGACGCCGGCGCTAATGTGCTGGTGGCAGGCTCCTTTATCTTCGACCAGGAAAACCCGGCGGAGGTCATTGACCGCTTGTTGCTGCTGGATCAGGAATATCGTTGACAGAAGTTTAAGAGGGTGATCTTGCCATCACCCTCCCGCTGCTGTTAAAGCAAAATAAACTTGTTCTGAAATCCGGCAAGAATCCATGCGCTTATCCCAGCTTTGCCATCACCGCCACGGCGTCCTGCTCCAACAAAACCTTGCCGTGTTCCTGAATCCAGGCGCTGGCAATGCTGCCTTTTCCCCGCAGCCTGCCGTATTCCCGCACAATCCGCAGCAATCGCTGCTCCAGCCGGCAGTAGCTCCAGACGATGAGCTGGTACTCCTGCTGGGTGCGGTAGAGCTTGCTTTGCAGGATGAGGTGGGAAGTCTGCTTTTCCAGCCGCAGGCAGGCCCCGCAGAGGGCTTCCAGGCTGGGGAAGGAAAAGATCAGGGGAACGCTCAGTCCGCTGCTGCGGATGGGTTTTGCCGTGTTCTTCATAAAATTCACATATAAAATCAGCCCGCCTTCGCCGAGAGGGTAGGCTTCTACAAACAGCCTGCTGTTCTCCAGATCCAGGTCGGTTTTCCCTTTGACCCGTCCCAGTACAGCCACCAGCAGCTTTTTGGTTGCGGTGTCGTTGCTGTCCATGGTCTCGTAGGACAAATGGTAGGCGTTCATTTCTTTGTTGGTGAGTACCACCTTGATGGTGGCCTCGTCAATGGCCTCGATCTTCAAGTTCGTCTCCTCCTCTGCATTGGCTTAGGACAGTGTATTCCGTTTTTTTCGGGAAGGTGCTTGTCCGGCCCTGGGGACGGGGGGAAAGGATTTCTGTTATGTCCAGTTTAACACCCCAGTATCAAAGCCGGTGCGTCCGGTTGTTGACGGCGCTGCTGCTGCTTTGCCCCATTCCCGTCTGCCTGTACGGCCCCCGGGCGGCATTGCTGCTGGTCATTGGTTTGGCCTGCGCCTTTCTCTGCGATTTGATCTTCCGTCCCCTGTTTGGCTTGGAGCGGAAAAAGAGGGATCTCTCCTCCTATATCACCGCCCTGCTGATTACCCTGCTGCTGCCGGCAAGCATCAGCTGGTACGGGGTGATCTGCGGGGTGGTCACCGGTCTGCTCATCGGCAAATACCTCTTTGGAGGCACCGGGCGGAACATCTTCAACCCCGCTGCCCTGGGGGTTGCGGTGGTGAGTCTGGCCTTTGGGGACACCGCCTTGTCCTACCCGGCCCTGGGGCAGAACCTGGGCCTGGAGCCGGTGCTGAATACCGCCTCCATCACCTACGCCACCTCTCCCGCTTCGGTGCTGACGGTAGGGGGCACCCCCAGCGTCAGCTATACCGACCTGCTGCTGGGCAGCTTTTCCGGCGCCATGGGGGTAACCTGCATCGCCGCACTGCTGGTCATCGGCGTGGCCCTCTGTCTGCTGAAAACCATCCCTTGGCGCACCACAGTCTCCGCCGTGGCGGCGGTGGCGCTGCTGGCGGCCCTGTTTCCCCGGGTGCCGGCCGGGGTGCTGCCCTCCATTATCTATGAGCTGAGCAGCGGCGTGCTGCTGTTCGGCATCCTGTTTTTGGCCTCCGACCCGGTGAGCGGCCCCAACAACAACTGGGGCCAGGTGTTCTACGGCGTGGGAGTTGCCCTGGGGGTCATGTGCTTTCGCTATGTGGGGGCGCTGGAAACTGACCTTTGCTTTGTGCTGCTGCTGGCCAGCCCCTTGTCCAAAGAATTTGACCGGCTGGGAGGACGCTTGTCCCATCGAATTGCCCGGTGGCGCAGCGGGAAAAAGGAGGCAAAATCATGCTGAAAGCCTTGTATCAACAGCACCGCCAGGGATTTCGGGATTACGACAATATCCTGACCCGAAATACCGTTCTGGTGCAGGGGCTGTGCATCGCCCCGGTTGTGGTGGCGGCTACTACCTTGAAAAACGCCTGTCTGCTGGGCTTGGCCTTTGCGGCCATCACCTTTGTGTCGGTGGTGCTGCTCTCCTTTTTGCCGAAAAAGACTCCCTTCACCCTCCGTGCCATTGCCGCAGTGCTGCTGGCCTGCGGGGTGTTTATCCCCACCGCCCTTTGGGTGCGGGACCTGTTTCCCGGAAACATCCAGCAGGTGGGCATCTTCCTGCCTCTGCTGGTGACCAATTCGGTGCTGGTGGGCAAAACCGAAGAAAGCCTGCTCCATTTGAAAAAGGGAAAGATGCTGTTAAAGCTCATCACCTATATTTTGGGCTTTGAACTGGTGATCTTATTCACCGGCCTGGTGCGGGAGCTGCTGGCCTTCAACACCGTCTGGGGCAACCCGGTGACCCTGCCCTTTACCTTCTCGGTGATGGCGCTGCCCTTTGGGGGCTTTGTGCTGCTGGGCTTTTTGGCGGCGGCAGTGCGCCGGTATCGGGAGCACTTGAATAAACCCGGCAGCGGGGAGGAGGAATAACCATGGACTTGATTTTCTCCTTTCTGGGACAGATGTTTATCTACGGCTTGGTGGCCGTCTTCTTGGAAAACAGCCTGCTGAGCCGGGCCATGGGCAGCTCCACGGCAGTGTGGCTGATGCGGGATCATCGCCTGCTGCTGCCTTTCGGGGCGGTGCTCACCGCCACCATCCTGCTGTCCAGCATCGGCGCGTACTTTATTACCCCTTGGGTGAACCAGAGCGTGTACAGCTATGAACTGTTCCCCCTGGCCTATAGCGTGATCATCTGCCTGTTTTACTTTATCGCCATTCTGGCTACCATTAAGGTAAAGCAGCCCTGTAAACAGGACCTGCGGCTTTGCATCCACCGCTCCGCTTTAAACAGCGTGGTGCTGGGCAGTGTGCTGTTGTCCACCAGCTACGGTTTGGATTTGGCCGGGGTGATTGGCTTCGGTTTGGGTTCCGGCATCGGCTACACCTTGGCGGTGTGGATGCTGCGGGTGGCGGCCCCCCGGCTGCGGAGCAAGGCCATTCCCAAATCCTTCCGGGGATTTCCCGCCATGTTGATCTATATCGGGGTGCTGAGCCTTGCGGTGTATGGCATGATCGGACACACCGTAGCGCTGTAAATACTTTCTAAAATTTTCACAAAAGGGCGGCGGACCGATCGGGAACGCTCTTGCACTCTCACGAAAATTGTGTATAATAGAAATCGTAAGAGTTCCGGACAACCGGAGCAAAACGATGACTAGTGATTTGCAAAGGGGATCAGTTCCATGGCCCAAAAAGGCAGAAAAGTATACCGCTCCAAATCCCGCCGCCGTTCTTCCGGCGGTGCCGGGAAGAAAATAATCTTCGTCCTGTTTATTTTATGCATCATTGCCGTGGCTTATGTGGCTACCGGCTGGATTTTCAGCATCATCAATTCCTCCAGCCCGGGGGACACTGCTTCTTCCCAAACCTCTTCCGCCCTGGAAGACGGCACCGTTTCCGGCGGGGAAGAGGAGGGGGGCGTCACCCCTGTGGCTCAGCCGGGGTACACCGCCTTGACCATGCCCCAAACCGTGTTGATGGACTCCACCCAGTGGCAGACCTTTTTGGATTCCGCCAAGGCCCAGGGCTATACCGCTGTTGCCGTCACTTTGAAGGACGGGCAGGGTGCGCTGTACTATAACAGTGCTGTACCCCGTGCGGTTAGCAACGGCGCCGTGGTGTCCGGGGCGGTAGACGCCGCTCAGCTTTGCCAGACCATTCAGGCGTCCGGCCTGACTCCCGTTGCCCGGATGGGCTGCTTTGTGGACCGGTACGGCTCCATCGGCAGCGACGCCACCTTCACCTCCGGCGGCTCCCGCCTGTGGCAGGGAACGCCCAACGCCGAAAACGCCTACGCTTACTTAGACCCCTACACCGACGTGGCCCGCACCTACCTGGTGCAGATTGCCCAGGAGATTGCCGCCGCCGGATTTGACACCATCCTGCTGGATGACGTGGTGTTCCCCACCGGGAATGTGTACACCTCCGCCATCCTCAATCAGCACAACACCACCGGCGCCACCCAGTCCGCCATCCTGACTCAGTTTGTCCAGGAAGTCCAGGCCGGGATTACCGCACAAGGCGCTTCTGCCATTCCGGCGGCGGATGGGTTGAGCTATCTGGGCGTGGATGCCGCCGCTTACGGCGGAACCTCTGCCGGGCTTTCCGCTAATCTGGCCTTGACGGTGGACTTTGCCTCCCTCACCGGCGCCAACGCCGTGGCAGGCTATGAAACTCTGGACAGCGCCGGAGTGCTCACCCAGCTGGTGAGCCAGGTGCAGGCCGCCGGGGGCAATGTGACCCTGGTGGTTTCCGCCGCCGATTACGCCGCCCAGCAGGCCTTGCTGTCCGGCATGAATTTAGCAGGCATTGTAGTATTGTAATCTATCTTACGTTTTTGGAAAGACGGGAAAAAGATGAAAACAAGGAAAAGGGTCTTGGCAGTGCTTCTCTGCGCCGCCATGCTGTTGCTTGGCGGCTGCGCTGGGCCGGGGGATGACGCACCATCGCCGACGGTTTCTCGGGAAGAAGGAACTTCCTCGGCAGTTTCCCAAACGGAGTCTGCCTTAGAGGCTTCGGCCACGGTGCAGCCCGCATCGCCGGAAGTCTCCCAGCCGGAGGAAAGCTCCCAGGCGGAATCTTCTGCCTTGGAAGAGACAACTTCCTCTGCACCGGAAGCGGCTGCGCCTGAAACCACGGCAGCACCCATTACCACCACTCCCCAGGCTGCGCCCTCCACCCAGACCACGGCCTGCCAGCATTCCTTCCATGATGAAGGTTATTCCGGCAGCTGTTCTCAGCCGGGGCGGCATATCTATGTTTGCACCAAGTGTGGCTATACGGAATACGGGGAAGAAATTCCGCCGCAGCACGATGGAAAATATGTCTGCGAGGTTTGCGGCCTGCCGCTGCGGGATGGAGGTTCGGCCTTTAACCGACACTGCTTGTATGAGTGGATCACCCAAAATGGAACCTATGATGACATTCATGGGTATACCTATCGTTGGGACTACATTGATGCCAATGGCGCATATTACTCCATTGCCGCTTCTTGTTCCCAATGGGGTACTTTAGAGCTGTATTATTATCCTACCGATGGCAGAAAGTTAAATTCCGTCCTTCGGGAGGGCAGCAATTCCATTGAATTTTACTTTTACGGCGACTATGCTTCCGGTAACTTTACCATTCCGGTCAGTCAGCTGTCCCACAGCACGGCGGTGATAGCGGATGGGTTTTCTCTGGATTCCGATGCGCCGGAAAACTATACTCAGGAACAATTTCAAAACGAATTTGCTGCAACCATTTCCCAAATGCTGGACACTTTCAACGGTCAGCTTCTCCCTCAGGTGGAATTTCATCTGGCCGACCTGGGCTTCACCTCCTGGTAACCTATGTTAAACCCAAAAGCCTCCGCTTTCCTGTGCGGCGGACTGCTTTTGTTTTTCCCTGGCGGGCGCAGGAAAAGGGCTCCTTTTTCAAGCGGCGGAGGAGACCTTGGAATAAACGGTCGCTTGAGAATGGAGAATGACAATGACTGAAATGGAACTGTACAAGCTCTGGTCCAGTCAGGATCTGGACGACCCGGACCTGAAAAAAGAGCTGGAAGAGATCGCCGGCGATGAAGAAGCCATCAAAGACCGCTTCTATCAAACCCTGGCCTTCGGCACCGCCGGTCTGCGGGGCGTGCTGGGCGCCGGCACCAACCGGATGAATATCTATGTGGTGCGGCAGGCCACCCAGGGCTTGGCGGATTACCTCAATGCCAAGTACGATTCCCCCAAAGTCTGCATCGGCTATGACAGCCGGATTAAGAGCGACCTCTTTGCTAAAGAGACCGCCCGGGTCCTGGCTGCCAACGGCGTTACCGCCATGCTCTACGGCCAGCTGATGCCGGTGCCCTGCACCTCTTTCGGCACCCGGTACATGAAGTGCCAGGCCGGCGTCATGGTCACCGCTTCCCACAACCCCGCTAAGTACAACGGCTATAAGGTGTATGGGGACGACGGCTGCCAGATCACCGACGAAGGCGCCGCTGCCGTGCTGGCCAACATCCAGAGCGTGGATATTTTCACCGGCGTCAAGACCATGGACTTTGACGAAGGCGTGGCCAAGGGCTTGATCCAAACCGTGCCTAAAGAGGTGGAAGAAGCCTTCTATCAGGCGGTTCTCAGCCAGTCCATCAACGGCGATTTGTGCAAGGAAGCCGGTTTGAGAGTGGTGTATTCTCCCTTAAACGGCACCGGCAACATTCCGGTCCGCACCATTTTAAATCGCATCGGCATTGACGATGTGATTGTGGTGCCGGAGCAGGAGCTGCCCGACGGCAATTTCCCCACCTGCCCCTTCCCGAACCCGGAAATTGCGGAAGCCCTGGATTTGGGCCTGAAGCTCTGCAAAGAGGTGAAGGCAGACCTGATGCTGGCTACCGACCCCGACTGCGACCGGGTGGGCATCGCCGTTCCCGACCGTGACGGCAATTATGTGCTGGTCACCGGCAATGAAGTGGGCGCCATGCTGATGGAATACATCTGCTACGCCCGGATTGAACGGGGCACTATGCCGGAAAAACCGGTGGCCGTTTCCACCGTGGTTTCCACCGCCATTGCCGGCAAGATCGCCAAGAAGTACGGCGTGGAGTTCCGTCAGGTGCTCACCGGCTTTAAATACATCGGCGAACAGATTCACTTCCTGGAAGAAGAAGGCCATCCGGAACGGTTCATCTTCGGTTTTGAAGAGAGCTACGGCTACCTGGTTGGCACCCACGCCCGGGATAAGGACGCCGTGGTAGGCTCTATGATGATCTGCGAAATGGCCGCCTACCTGAAGAGCAAGGGCGTTACGGTGCTGGATTTCCTGGAAAGCATTTATCATGAATACGGTTATTATCACCATGTCCAGCAGTCCTTCGTCTGCGAAGGGGAAGACGGCATGAAGCGGATGAACGAGATCATGGAAGACCTCCAGGCCAATCCTCCCATGGAGATCGCCGGCTTGAAGGTGCAGCAGATTGACAACTACATCACCCACGAATCCAAGAATTTGGTCACCGGGGAAGTGTCTAAGATCGATCTGCCCAAATCCAAGGTGCTGGCTTACCATCTGGAAGGCGGCGCCAAGGTCATTATCCGTCCTTCCGGCACCGAACCAAAGATCAAGGCCTATTACACCACCATCGCCTCCAACAAGGCGGATGCAGCCGCCCAACAGAAGGAGCTGGCCGCTGATTTCTCCAAGAAATTGGGCTTTTGATCCCTGACGGGTGATTCTTTTGATACAAAGTCACGGCGAGTTTCTTTTGGCTCGCCGTGGTTTTTTGAAGAGGGAAGTTAATGAGGGCATTTTTCCTGAACTAGAAAAAAGAGGAGTATCCGGGTATGTTGAAAAAGGAAAAAGCGATTTTTTATCTGATTGTAGGCATCTGTGCGGTGGCACTGGTGATCCTTACCATTGTGGGATTGGTGCTGCAAAATCAGCCTGCTGCAACCGTGTCTCTGCCTTCTTCGCCGGTGCATTCCGACTCTGCGCCGGAATCCAGCCGGGTTTCGGAATTGGCCCAGCCCGTTTCCTCGGCTTCCTCCCAAGCTCAGGGCGGGGTAGAGGGGATCACCCTTTCCGCCTATGAAATCAGCCTGACGGTGGGGGAGACCCAGATGCCGCTGGTGACCATGACACCGGAAGACGCCCCGGATAAAAGCGAAATCTGGGCGTCCTCCGACGGCAATGTGGCCACAGTGGATGGCATGGGACGGATCACCGGCGTTGGTGTGGGAAGCTGCACCGTAACGGTTACCAGCGCCGCCAACCCTGCCGTGTCCGCCAGTGTGGAAGTCATGGTTTCCGCCAGAGCCACCGCTGCGCCCACTTCTTCTGCCGCTGTTCCTGTTTCGGAGCCTGCCGCTTCCGTTTCCACCCCGTCGGTGACCCCGGAACCGGAACCCACTCCCACTCCAACGCCGGAACCGACCCCGGAGCCCACGCCGGAACCTTCCCAGCCGGAGGAAAGCACCCCGGAGGAAAGTACCCCCTCCACTCCCGAAGAAGAGGTTTCTCAGATCGTTTCGGGCGTGTAAAAAGCAATTTCATTTCTGTAAAGGAAAAAGGAGAGCTTTTTAGCCCTCCTTTTACTTTGCCTTTTTCCTGTCAGGTGGAACTGAGGGGTTTGCAGCAATCCGCCCGCCCAATGGCGAAGAGCCAAGGGCAGGTTAATCCGGAAATAGCAAGAACCTGTTTCGAGAAGCCGGCTGCCGCACTGTATTTCGGTGCGGCAGCTTTTTGCATTCCCTTTCCCGAACATATCCCGGTACCCCGCCCAAAGGTGGAGAATTTTGGATGTTCTTTTTGCCATGGTTTTTGCCAGTGGATGCTTTTTGTACGCCTTTCACAAATCTTACCTTTTATTTTTCCCCACGCTGTGCTATACTGTACCTGTTATGATGATTTGTACGAAGGAGGAAACAGTCGTCATGGAAAAGCAAATGAGCGTGGATTTGGGCGCCGGTGTGGTGTTCCATTGGATCACCGACCCTCGGTTTAAGAGCAACCGGCTGAGCATCCACTTTGTGCTGCCTATGGAGGTAGCCCGGCGGGCCGACCGGGCCATTCTGCCATATCTGTGGGTGAAGCGCTGCCAAACCTATCCGGATATGACCAGCCTTTCCTGCCGCTTGGCGGAATTGTACGGTGCAGGATTGGGCGCTAAGGTGGATAAATTGGGTCAAAACCAGGTGTTGAGCCTGGCGATCACCGGATTGGATGACCGGTTTACGTTAGAGGGGGAAGCCATGCTTACCCAGTGCGCCCAGCTGCTCCTGGATTTGGTGCAGCAGCCCTATTTGGAGGACGGTCTGTTTTCGGCAGAAGACGTAGAGACGGAAAAACAGACCCTTTCCGATCTGATTCAGGCGAAAATCAACGATAAGCGCCGCTATGCCACCCTGCGGGCTACCGAGCTGCTTCTCAAGGAGCAGGGCGGGGGACTGGACCCCTTGGGTACTTTAGAACAGGTGCAGGCCCTGACCCCGGAACAAGTGACGGCAGCTTACCACCAGGTGCTGAAGGAAAGCCGGATTCACCTGTTTTTTGTGGGCTGCGGCAATCCGGAGACGGCCCGGGAAGTGTTCCAAAACGCCATCGCCGGCTGGGACCGGGACCCCAAACCCGCCGCCCCGCTGCACCGGTACCGCGCCGGGGAAAACCGCCGGGTGGTGGAGCGCATGGACGTCACCCAGTCCAAGCTGGTGCTCTGCCTGTCTTCCGGGCTGACGGAAGAGGAAGACCCCTTTGCCGCCCAGATGGCTTCGGTGGTGCTGGGGGGAACTCCCAGTTCCAAGCTGTTTTTGAACGTCCGGGAGCGGCTCAGTCTTTGCTACTACTGCTCCTGCCAGCTTGCCCTGCCCAGCGGGGTGCTGCTGGTGTCCAGCGGGGTGGAGCATCAAAACGTTGCCGCCGCCCACGATGAGATTCTGCGGCAGCTTTCCTTGCTGCAACAGGGAGAATTGACTCAGCAGGAGCTGGACCAGGCCCAAAAAGCGGTGCTGAACTCTTATCGCACCGTGGGAGATTCCCTTTCTGCGTTAGAAAACTACTATATGCAGCGCATCCTCAATCCGGTGATCCGTTCTCCCCAGGAAGAGGCTCAGCTGTTGGGCCAAATCACAGCGGAGCAGATCATCCAGGCGGCCCAGCGCATCCAGCCTCAGCTCTGCTACACCCTCACCGGTCCCGAAAAGGAGGAAGGCTAAGATGAAATGGAATGAGATTCGGGAAGAAAAGACCGGCCTTTGCTATTATCAGGGAAAACATCCCAGCGGCCTGACCGTGCTGCTGTTTCCAATGGAAGGCTATGCTTCCAGCTATGCCTTGTTCGGCACCAACCTGGGTTCGGTGGACCAGACCTTTAAGCGGGACACCGAAAGGGAGTACACCACCGTACCCCATGGAGTTGCTCACTTTTTGGAGCACAAGATGTTTGAAAAGGAGTACGGCGACGCCTTTACCCTCTTTGCCCGCACCGGGGCTTCCGCCAATGCCTACACCAGCTTTGACCGCACCTGCTACCTGTTTTCCGCCACCGACAAACTGGAGGAAAACTTAGGCTACCTGCTGGATTTTGTTCAGGAACCCTATTTTACCCCCCAGACTGTGGAGAAGGAGCAGGGCATTATCGGCCAGGAAATCAAGATGTACGACGACGACCCCGGCTGGCGGGTGTACTTCAATCTGCTGGGAGCATTGTACCAAAAGCATCCGGTGCGGATCGACATTGCCGGAACGGTGGAGTCCATCTCCCACATCACCTCCGATTTGCTGTACCAGTGCTACTACAACTTTTATAACCTGAACAATATGGTGCTTTCGGTGGCGGGAAACCTCACCGTCCCCCAGGTGGAACAGGTGCTTCAAAAGCACATCAAGCCGGTGGCTCCGGTGACAGTGGAGCGGCTGGCGGTGGAGGAACCGGAAGAAATCGCCGCCCCCCTGGTACGCCAGAAACTCAGCGTGGCCATTCCTTTGTTCCAAATCGGCTTCAAAGGCCGTCCCTTGGAAGGGAAGGAGGAGCTTCGCCAGGAGCTGGTGGACGAGATTTTGCTGGAAGCTATCTTCGGGGAAACCAGCCCCTTTTACCGGCGGTTGTACCAGCAGGGCTTGATTAACCAGACCTTTGAAAGCGAAGTGTTTTCCGGTCGTGGGTACTATGCCCTGCTGTTTGCCGGAGAATCCCGTCAGCCCCAAGAGGTGCAGAAGCAGCTGTTGGCGGAACTAAAGCAGTACCCCCAGGGTATCTCGGAAGAGGCGTTTCTCCGGTGCCGGCGGCTGATGTACGGGCGGCAGA
This sequence comes from Ruminococcaceae bacterium UBA1375, assembly GCA_002305795.1. GTDB lineage: Bacteria > Bacillota > Clostridia > Oscillospirales > Ruminococcaceae > Egerieicola > Egerieicola faecalis. The sequence continues at coordinate 22,631 of DBRF01000016.1, read as the reverse complement.
TCCAGGGCTTCAACAGCGTGGAAAATACCGCTTCCGCCATGATCAACGCCGCCTTTGCCGGGGTTGGGCTGTTTGACGCCTTGGAGCTGTTGGAGCAGCTTACCCTGGAGGAGGTCAACGCCCGGCTGCCGGAGATTTTCCGCTCGGACCGCTGTGCGTTAAGCGTCATTGATCCGGCCTAACAGGCAAGGAAGTAACCATAAAGGAGTGTAAATTCGGATGAATACCGTAACCTTTCCCTATTTGGGATTGACCTTTGAAATGAATCCCACCATCGAAATTTTCGGGCTGAACATTGCTTGGTATGCAGTCATTATTGTGGCGGGCATGATTTTAGCCATGGTGTATGTCTACTGCCGGGTAAAGCAGTTCGGCTACGATTTCGATCAGATTATGGAGGTGCTGTTTTTCGGCATCATCGGCGGTATTGTGGGAGCACGGCTTTATTATGTAATTTTCAGCTGGGAGGATTATCAGGATAACCTGCTGGAAATCTTCAACACCCGCAACGGGGGACTTGCCATTTACGGCGGCATTATCGGTGCGCTGCTGGCGGCGCTGATTGTCTTTAAGGTGAAAAAACTGCCCATGATTCCCTTTTTGGATTTGGCCATGATTGCCTTTTTGCTGGGCCAGGGCATTGGCCGCTGGGGAAACTTCATCAATGTGGAAGCCTACGGCGACCCTTCCATCCCCTGCACCAACATCTTTGCCATGGAAGTTCCCGGGGTGGATTCTTTGGTGCACCCCTGCTTTTTGTACGAATCGGTGTGGTGCCTGCTGGGCTTCGTGCTGTTCCACTTCCTGTCCAAAAAGCGCCGGTTTGACGGGGAAGTGGTGCTGTGGTACTGCATGTGGTATGGCGCCGAACGAGCCTTTGTGGAAGGCTTGCGGGGAGACAGCTTGATGTTGGGCAGCTTCCGGGTCAGCCAGCTGCTGAGCATTCTGTTGGTGGTGGCTGCCGCTGCGGTGTATATCTATATGATGGTGAAAATTCGCCGCAACCGGAACCCGGAAAGAATCTGGGTTTACGCCGATACCCCGGAAAGCGAAAAGAATCTGGCGGACATGGAAGAAGAGCGCCGGGAAGAAAAGGAAAAAGCCCGGAAAAAACGGGAAGCCAAGCATGGACGGATGCTCTCTTCCGATGAAGTCCACCAGGCCGCCCAGGAAGAATTCGGCGTGGTGCTTCCTTCGGAAGACGAGCAGGAAGCGAATGACGATGAAACCAAGGAACAGGCAGATCCCCTTCCCGAAACGGAGCAGCCGGAGGAAATTGATGGACAGGAATCGGAGGCCGGTTCGGATTCGGTAGAAGAACAGCCCGTTCAAGAGAAAACGGAACAGGAGGATAACCATGGCACAGCTCATTGATGGAAAACAAATCAGCGCCCAGGTGAAAGCCCAGGTGGCCCAACAAGCGGCAAAGTTAAAGGAACAGGGAGTCTCTGTCTGCCTGGCTGTGGTGATTGTGGGGGACGACCCTGCCAGCCGGGTGTATGTGAACAACAAAAAGAAAGCCTGCGAACTGGTGGGCTTTGCGTCTCAGGAATACGCCCTGCCCGCCGAAACCACCCAGGAAGAGCTGCTGGCTTTGGTGGACCGCTTAAACCGGGATGAGAAGGTCAACGGCATTCTGGTGCAGCTGCCCTTGCCAAAGCAGATCGACGAGCACGCCGTCATCCGCACCATCGACCCCAAAAAGGACGTGGACGCCTTCCACGCCGAAAACGTGGGCAAAATCATGATTGGGGACTACCATTTCCTCCCCTGCACCCCCGCCGGCTGCATGGACTTGATCCATTCCACCGGGGTGGAGGTTGCCGGAAAGCACGCCGTGGTGGTGGGACGCAGCAACATTGTGGGCAAGCCCATGGCCATGCTGCTGCTGCACGAAAGCGCCACCGTCACCATCTGCCACAGCAAGACCAAGGATTTGGCAGAGGAGTGCCGCCGGGCGGATATTCTGGTGGCGGCGGTGGGCAAAGCCAACCTGATTACAGGGGACATGGTGAAGCCGGGAGCCGTGGTCATCGACGTAGGCATGAACCGGCTGGAAAACGGCAAGCTCTGCGGGGACGTGGAGTTTGCTTCGGTGGAGCCGGTGGCGGGGTATCTCACTCCCGTACCCGGCGGGGTGGGTCCCATGACCATCGCCACTTTGATGCGCAACACCCTGACTGCCGCCAAGGTGCAGAACGGGCTGGCGTAATCAAGAAATCGCAGTTTAAGAGGGATGCGCAAAAAGACGCATCCTTCTTTTTTGCTCTATGGAACTTAACTTTACACAATCTTATCCAAATTCTCATTGCATTTCACCGGCTGCTTTTGTATAATAAGGCCAGACCTTCGGGTTAAGTTTTACTGCAACAAAGGAGAACCTTATGAGTCTGGACGTGATCGACTTAACCAAGCGGTATGGAGGGAAAACGGTGGTGGACCACCTGAGTTTTTCCATGCCTAAGCCTGGGGTGTACGCTTTACTTGGCACCAACGGCGCCGGAAAAACCACTACCATCCGGATGATGCTGGGCATCCTCTCCCGGGATGGGGGACAGGTGCTGTGGGAGGGCAGGGAGTTAAACCCCGCTTCCTGCAACCTGGGCTATCTGGCGGAGGAACGGGGCCTGTATCCCAAATATCCCCTGATGGATCAGCTGATGTATTTCGCCGGTTTAAGAGGGGTGTCCAAGGAAACCGCCAAGCAGCGGATTCGTTATCTGGCCCACCGGCTTCAGGTGGAGGAGTACCTCTATCCCAATGCCGGAAGCGCTTCCCATTCCCTTTCTTATGGGAGCCATAGCGTTTCCCGGATTCAACTCCCCTCCCGGCAGAAAAAGCAGAAGCCCAAACTGGCGGACCAGCTTTCCAAGGGCAACCAGCAGAAAATCCAGCTGATGACCGCCCTGCTCTCCGACCCGGACCTGATTGTGCTGGACGAACCCCTTTCCGGCCTGGACCCGGTGAACACCGACATCTTTAAGAGCCTAATCCGGGAAGAAATTGAAAAGGGGAAGTATTTGATCCTCTCCAGCCACCAGATGGCTACCGTGGAGGAATTCTGCACCGATTTGACCATCCTGGATCGGGCCAAACCGGTGCTGCAAGGCAACCTGAACCAAATCAAAAAGAGCTACGGCCGGGTGAACCTGAGCTTAAAGGTGGAGCAGGACATCGCTCCCCTGATTCAAGCCTGCGGGGTTGCCATCGTCAGCGAAAAGGAATATGAGTACCGCTTGAAGGTCACCGGGGAGGAACAGGCCAACCGGCTGCTGGGGTCGCTGATCGCTCAGAATGTCCCGGTGATTACCTTTGATCTGCGGGAACCTTCCCTGCACGAAATCTTTGTGGAAACGGTGGGAGGGGAGCGCCATGAACTGGATTAACGCCAATCTGGCCGGCACCAGGCAGGTGTTCACCTTTACTGCCGCCCAGTTTCTCAAAAACCGGGCCAATCTGGTTACCTTTGTTCTTCTGTTTGTGTTCTGCCTGGTCAGTGTGCCGCTGCTGTCCTTGCTGGGTTCCGGTAGTGCCCAGCAGGCCCTTTCGGCCCAAAGCGGTTTGACCCAGGTGTATGTCCAGGACGATACCTCCCTGGATCTGCCCTGGACGGAGCTGGCTGAGTCCGATCCCTATTACAGCCAAACCTCATTTCTTCCCGCTTCCCAGCTGTCCGGCTCTCTGGGGGAAACCCAGGTGCTGGTGCGCTTGACCCAAGGGGAGACCGGGACCTATCAGCTGGAGCTGTCCACTGGGACAAATAGCCCGGAGGAATCTCAGCTGAGCCGCCTGGAATCCTTTTTCACCCGGAACATTCAGCAGGCGGGCCTGACTCAGGAACAGGCGGCCTTGCTGCAAGGGGGCGTTACGGTGCAGTCCCAGTCGGCGGAAGAGTATTTCGCCTCCGACCAAGAAGCAAATTGGGAAACCGGTTATTGGACCCAGATGATCTACTCCATCCTGGTTCTGATGGTCAGCATTTTTTCGGTGAGTTACATTGTCCGTGCGGTGGTGGAGGAAAAGTCCTCCAAGCTGGTGGAGACCCTGCTGGTGTCCATCCGCCCCCTGGCGTTGATTCTGGGGAAGATTCTGGCGGTGATGGCCTGCGTGTTCGGCGGCTTTGCGGCTTTGGCCCTGGGGGTCCTTCTCTCCTTTGCAGGCACCTCTTTGCTGTGGCCCCAGCTTTCCATCGCCGGAATCTCCGGCTTTTTCTCCGGCATTTCCCTGGGCTGGGATACGGTGCCGGTGCTGGTGGTGAGTTTGGCCCTGGGTTATCTCACCTTTGCCCTGGTAGCAGGGCTTTCCGGGGCAGGCTGCTCCTCCACCCAGGAGCTGGACGGGGCCATGTCCTTTTCCGTCCTGCTGATTATGGCAGGATATTTGGCAGGAATCTTTATTTCTACCTTGTCCGGCGGCGCCGGATTTTGGCCGGTGTTTGCCAGTCTCTGCCCCATTCTTTCGGTGTTCTGCGCCCCGGTGCAGTATGTGATGGGAGTTATCCCTTTCTGGCTGCTGGGGGTTTCCTGGCTGATTCAGATCGGGGTGGTGGTGCTGTTGGCGCTGCTTTGCGCTAGAGTGTACCAAGCCCTGCTGCTCTATCGGGGAGACCGGCTGAGCTTTGGAAAAATCCTGTCCTTGGCGGCAGGGGAAGGGGGTGCCCGGTGATGAAACGGAATTGGAAGGGCATGGGCAAAGTGTTTGCCTTTACCTTTAAGCAGAAATGGAACACCCGGCGCTGGCGGGTTGCCACCTTCCTCATTGCAGCGCTGCTGCTCTTGCTGCCTGCGGGCATCATGGGCCTGCTGGAACTGGCTTCCGGCGGCGGAAACACCTCCTCTGCCAACCCGGTGACCCAGGTGTTTGTAGCGGATGAAACCGGCACGGCTCCGGTGGATTGGAACCAGCTCAACGCTTTGGGGATGGAAGGATACACCGAAATCCAGTACACTGTTTGCGATACCCCCCAACAGGCTCTCCAGCAGGCGGAACAGGTCCCTTCCGGCGCTGTCCTGCTGGTGGAGCAGGGGGAGAGCGGCCTGTCCCTGACCCTCCTGCGCCCGGAGAATGCCGCCTACGACACGGAAGAGCTTTCCGGCCTGGAACAGTTTCTCTCCCAGTCCTCCTCCTTAATTTTGGCGCAGAAGGCGGGGCTGGACGCTTCCCAGCTCCAATCCCTCTCCGCCCAGGTGGAATCCACCCGGCAGGTCCAGGGAGAAGATGGACAGACCCTGACCCCCCGGCAGCAACAGCTGGAAACGGTGCGGATGGTGTTTTCCATGGCTCTGCCCTTTGTGCTGATGATGGCCCTGTACTTTATGGTGCTGTTCTACGGCCAGGGGGTGGCCAACAATGTGCTGATGGAGAAAAACGCCAAGCTGATGGACACTCTGCTGCTGGCGGTGAAACCCACCACCCTGGTGCTGGGCAAGGTGTTTGCCCTAGTCTGCACCAGCCTGTTCCAGCTCTGCTTGTGGGTGGCGGCGCTGGTGGGGGGCTTTGGCCTGGGCTGTGTTTGGGTTAAGGCAGTGAACCCGGACACTCAAAACCCTCTGGTGCTGTTTTTGGACCAGCTGGGACAGATGGAGGGGCTGTTCTCTCCGGGAGGCTGGGTGCTGGCGCTGCTGCTGTTGGCAGCGGGCTTTCTGCTCTACTGCTCTTTGGCGGCCATCGGCGGAGCGGCAGCAGGCAAGCCGGAAGACCTCTCTTCCACCAACCCGCTCTTTACCTTGGCGTTGGTGGTCAGCTTTTTCTGTGTGCTCTACGGCGGCGGTATGGATTTGATGGGCTCCGGCACCGGGGAAGACTGGATGAACTGGATTCCCTTTACTGCCATTCTGGTCACCCCCAGCCGCCTGCTTCTGGGGCAGATTCCTCTGTGGATGGGCGTCTGTTCCCTGGGGCTGACGGTGCTCTGCGCCCTGGCGCTGCTCTGGGTGTCCGGAAAGGTGTACCGGATGATGGCGCTGTACAAGGGCAACCCGCCTAGTTTGGGCAAGCTGTTTGCCATGCTCCGGCGGGAAAAATAAGAATCCGAGAATCGAAGAAACGGACAGCGGGTGAAGTGCAATCATACCGCTGTCCGTTTTTGAATGCTTAGAATTGTAAATGAAAAGGTATCAAACGATCACTCAAGAGCCTTGCGTAATTGAGTGCCTAATTCTATGGCGTTTGGAAAAAGAGACAGAATTTTTTGGCACTGCCGCTTTGTGTAGGGTCTTGCGTTCCACGAAATAATTTTTCCGTTATGTAAAAGAAAATCTATCTCTTGTGACTTGTATGCTCCATAGGGACCGTAAAGAGCTTTTTCCTGCGCCGGAATTGATAAATCCTTTGGAAAACCAATTTTGCTTACATCAGCTATGTGAAAGCGTGTTTGATCCATGACAAGAGTTTTCCTTTTTGCATAGTATCTGGAAAATATAATAAAAGTATCCGTGTACTCTACATAGGTATTTATTATTTGCCAAGGAGCAAGCAATGTTGCTAAATAAAAGAACGGATTTTTAGGCCGAATTTTCATAGCTTCTCCTTTTTGGTTTGATCAAAAGTAAAAAATAAAGCCCGGTAAAAACCGGGCTTTCCGATTGGTACGCCCGGCTGGATTCGAACCAGTGGCCTACAGAGTCGGAGTCTGTCGCGCTATCCAACTGCGCTACGGGCGCATAACTTTTGCTGCCTTTCTGACAACGAAAGCTATTATACCACACCCCTTTGGAAATTGCAAGTCCTTTTTGCATTTTTTCTGGATACATTTTCTAACGGCCAAAACAGAGGATGGAAAGCATAATAAAACGATACCGGCTTTCGGTTTGCTTGCCAAATCCGTCAAAAAATGCTATACTAAAAAAATCGAATTATCACACTTCGGCGGAGAGGAGCCCTGTTATGTCCAAGCTGTCCCCCATGATGCAGCAATATATGAAAATCAAAGATCAGCATAAAGATCACATCCTGTTTTTCCGCTTAGGGGACTTTTACGAAATGTTTTTCGAGGACGCAAAGCTGGTGTCCAAAGAGCTGGAGCTGACCCTCACCGGCAAGGAGTGCGGCCTGCCGGAGCGTGCCCCCATGTGTGGGGTGCCTTACCACAGCGCCAACACCTATATCCGCCGCCTCATCGACAAAGGCTATAAGGTGGCCATCTGCGAACAGATGGAAGACCCGGCCACCGCCAAGGGACTGGTGAAGCGGGACGTCATCCGGCTTATCACCCCCGGCACCGTCATCGAAGAGGACCTGCTGGAAGAATCTAAAAACAACTACCTGGCCGCCCTGATGCTGGGGAAGGGAGAGCTGGCGGTCTGCTTTGCAGACGTGTCCACCGGGGAGGTGATGGCCTCCGCCCGGAACTGCGCCGATCCCGCCGCCGAAGCCATCAGCGAGCTGGCGAAATTTACCCCTTCCGAGCTGCTCTATTCCCAAAACGTGGAGCAAAACCCCGCCTTGATGAGCTATATCCGGGACCGGCTGGGCTGCGTGGCTTCCTCCTTGGAGCAGGAAAACTGCCTGCTCCCCCAGCCGGAACAGCTGCTCTGCCGCCAGTTTGGGGTAGAGTCCGGCTATGAGCTGGGCATTGCGGAAGGCTCTTTGCTGGAACAGACTCTGGCAGGGCTGGTGCAGTATGTGGGCAATACCCAAAAAGACGGGGCCAAGCGGCTCAGTCGGGTGACCCTTTACGGGGAAGACGAATACATGAACATCGACCTCACCGCCCGCCGGAACCTGGAAATCACCCAGACCATGCGGGCAGGGGAGAAGCGGGGCAGTTTGCTTTGGGTGCTGGACAAAACCAAAACCGGCATGGGCAAGCGGTTTCTGCGCAAGGCTTTGGAACAGCCCTTGATGGGGGTGGCGGCCATTACCCGGCGGCAGAACGCCATCGGGGAGCTGCTGGCCAACCAGATTGCCTTGGAAGAGCTGCGGGCTTTGCTGGACCGGGTGTACGATTTGGAGCGCCTGCTGACCCGGGTGCTGTACGGTACCGCCAGTCCCAGAGAGCTGAACAGCCTGGCCCAAACCGCCGCCCTGCTGCCGGACATCAAGCAGCAGACCGCTGCCTTTACCGGAGAGGAACTTTCCGGCATCCATCAGCAGATCGACCCCTTGGAGGACGTGGTCCACTTGGTGGAAAGCGCCATTGTGGAGGACCCGCCTTTGACCTTAAAGGGGGGAGATTACATCCGCCAGGGGTTCCATCAAGAGTTGGATGAGCTGAAATCCCTTCGGGACAATGCCGCCGATGTGATTCAGACCATGGAGCAGGCGGAGCGGGAGCGTACCGGCATCAAGACCTTGAAGATCCGCTCCAATAAGGTGTTCGGCTATTACATCGAAGTAACCAATTCCTTTTTGGACCAGGTGCCTCAGGAATACATCCGCAAACAGACCCTGACCGGCTGCGAGCGGTTTATTACCCAGGAATTAAAGGAGCTGGAAGGCCGGGTGCTCACCGCCAGCGAAAAGATTGTGGCTCTGGAAGCCGCCATTTTGACGGAGGTGCGGCAGTACATCGCCACCCGGGGAGACGCCATCCAGACCACCTCCGCCGCCTTGGCCCGGCTGGACTTTTTGTGCAGCTTGGCGGAGGTGGCCCGGGAAAACGATTACGTTTGCCCCCGGTTTAACGATAAAGGCACCATCCGCATTCAAAACGGCCGCCATCCGGTGGTGGAAAAGATGCTCACCGATTCGGTGTTCGTCCCCAACGATGTGTGGCTGGACCAGAAGGACAACCGGATGCTGATTATCACCGGCCCCAATATGGCAGGCAAGTCCACCTATATGCGCCAGGTGGCAGTGATTGCCATTATGGCCCAGATTGGCAGCTACGTCCCCGCCACCCAGGCGGACCTGACGGTGGTGGACCGGATTTTCACCCGGGTAGGGGCTTCCGACGATTTGACTGCCGGTCAGTCCACCTTTATGGTGGAGATGACCGAGCTGGCCCATATCCTCAAGTACGCCACCCCCAAAAGCCTGGTGATTTTAGACGAAATCGGCCGGGGCACCTCCACCTACGACGGCATGAGCCTGGCCAGGGCGGCGGTGGAATATATGGTGAACACCAAGCGGCTCCACTGCAAGACCCTGTTTGCCACCCACTACCACGAGCTTTGTGAACTGGAACAGAGCCTGAACGGGGTGAAGAATTACAACATCGCCGTGAAAAAGCGGGGGGACGACATCACCTTTTTGCGGAAAATCGTCCCCGGCGGGGCAGACGACGGCTTCGGTATCGAAGTGGCCAAGCTGGCGGGACTGCCTCAGCCTCTGCTGAACCGAGCCAAGGAGATTTTGGAGCAGCTTAATCAAACTCCCCCGGCAGGCAGCACACCCAAACCGGAGAAACCCTCCTCCCCCCAGATGCAGCTTACGGCCTACGTCAGCCAGGTGGAGGAGGAGCTGAAAAAGCTGAATGTGGACCTGCTCACCCCCATTGAAGCCTTAAATGAACTGTATGAGCTGAAAAAGCTCTTGCCTTAATTATTTGGAAGGGAAAGAAGGTGCGTTATGCCGAAAATCCGTCTGCTCCCGCCCCAGGTGTCGGAGCTGATTGCCGCCGGGGAGGTGGTGGAGCGCCCCGCCTCGGTGGTGAAGGAACTGCTGGAAAACGCCATCGACGCCAAAGCCACCGCCATTACCGTGGAGCTGAAAGAAGGGGGCATCCGCTACCTTCGGGTCACCGACAACGGCATTGGAATCGCCGGGGAAGATGTGCCCACCGCCTTTCTGCGCCACGCCACCAGCAAGCTGGAAAAGCGGCAGGACCTGGAACAGATTGCCACCCTGGGCTTCCGGGGGGAAGCACTGGCTTCCATTGCCGCCGTGGCCAAGGTGGAGCTGCTCACCAAAACCCAGGAAGAAAAGCTGGGTACTCGGGCCACCGTTCAGGGCGGGGGAAGGGTGCACACCGAAGCGGTGGGCTGCCCGGAAGGCACCACCATTCTGGTGCGGGATTTGTTTTATAACCTGCCCGCCCGGTTGAAATTTTTGAAGAAAACCGCCACCGAAGCCGCCTACGCCGTGGATGTGGTGGAAAAGCTGGCTTTGAGCCACCCGGAAATCTCCTTCCGGCTGATCAAGGACAATAAATCCCTGCTGCACACCCCCGGAGACGGCAAGCTGCTCAGCGCAGTGTACGCTGTGCTGGGACGGGAGTTTGCCTCCCAGGTGCGGGAAGTGGACTATACCTACAACAACATCCGCCTTACCGGCTTCATTACCCGACCTTCCTACACTCGGGCCAACCGGAAATTGCAGCTTTTTTTCGTCAACCAGCGGTATGTCCGCAGCGGACTGTGTATGCAGGCGCTGCAGGAAGCCTATCAAAATGAAATTATGGTGGGGCGGTTTCCCGCCTGCGTGCTGGAACTGACCCTGCCTTACGCCAGCGTGGATGTGAATGTCCACCCGGCCAAAACCGAAATCAAATTCATGCAGGATTCCTCGGTATATGAGTGCATCTATTTCGGGGTGAAAAGTGCCCTGAGTGCCGTGGATGAACTGACCCCGTCTCCAGATAAGAAGCCGCTGCCCACCCATCCTCCGGTGCCAACCGGGGTGCAGCAGACCTTAAAGACCGGCGCCGGTCAGGCTTCCGTAAAACCGACAGAGGAACAGCCCGCTGCTTTTCCGCCGGACACCGAAGCGCCCCGGCCGGAACCTTCTTTCGATAAAGAAATATCGCCGGAGCAAAGCCGGCCTGCCCGGCCCCGTTCTTCCGCTGCCGGGGACAGCCTGCATTGTCCCCCGGCTCACCGGCAAAACCAGCCCCCAAAAGCCTCTTTCCAGCCTTCTTCGGAGGAGCGGCTGAAGCAGGCGGTGCAGGGCTTTTCCTTTCTGTCCGGAGCCAATTTTTCTTCCTCCAGGGAGGAACCGGCTCCTGCAAAACCGGAACCGGCGCAGCCGGCGCAGGAGGATGTCCCCGCCCTGCGCTACATCGGGGAGGTGTTCCAAACCTATCTGCTGCTGGAAGCCGGGGATAAATTCATTGTCATGGACAAACACGCCGCCCACGAGCGGATTCGTTACGAACAGCTGCGCAGCCAGCTGAGCCTGGACTGCGCCCAGGCATTGGTACACCCCATCCCCCTGACCCTCACCGCCGACCAGCAGGCGTTGATTGAGGAACACCGTGCCCGCTTGGCGGAATACGGCCTGCGGTTTGGAAAAACCCAGGAGGGCTTCTGCCTCACCGCTGCCCCTTCGGTACTGGAACACAGCCAGCTTTCCCTGCTTGTGGAGGAAATGCTTTCCTCCATCGCCGCCGGGAAGCAGGACATTTCCCCGGCTGCCTGGGAGCGGCTGCTGGAAACCACCGCCTGCCGAGGAGCCATTAAGGGCGGGGAAGAAAATTCCAGGGAAGAGCTTCAGCGCCTGGCCCTTCAGGTGTGGAAGGACCCCACCATCCGCCACTGCCCCCACGGACGACCCATTGCGGTGGTGTTTACCCGCCGTCAGTTGGAAAAGCGGTTTGGCCGCACCGGAAGCCAGGCGCTGCTGGGAGAGGAGGAGCCTTTTGGAGGATAAAATCAAACTGGCGGTGGTCACCGGCCCCACGGCGTCGGGGAAGACCGCTTTGGCGGTGGAGCTGGCCCTGCAGTTAAACGGGGAGATTATCGGCGCCGACAGCATGCAGATCTATAAAGGCCTACCCATCGCCACCGCTCAGCCCACCTTAGAGGAGCAAAAAGGGGTGCCCCACCACCTCATCGCCTTTCTGGACCCGGACCAGCCCTTTTCCGTCAGCGACTACGTCTCCCTGGCCCAAAAGACCATCCGGGAGGTGTGGCAGCGGGGAAAACTCCCCATTCTCTGCGGGGGGACCGGGCTGTATCTGCACAGCACTGTGGACTGCATCCGTTTTGACCAGTCCGCCGCCGGGGACGACGCCCTGCGGGAAGAGCTGATGAAGCAGGCAAAAGCAGATCAAGGGGAAAGCCTTTATAGTGAACTTTGCCGGGTAGACCCGGATTCCGCTAAAATTATCCACCCCCACAACTACGTCCGCTTGGTGCGGGCTGTGGAGGTGTACCGCTTGACAGGCAAGACCCTCTGGGAACAAAAGCAGGCCAGCCGCCAGGAATGCCGGTATCAACTGGGCATGGTGGGGCTGAACTACGCCGACCGCAGCCTGCTGTACCGGCGCATCGACCGGCGGGTGGATGAAATGGTAACACAGGGGCTGTTGGAGGAAGCCAGGCAGGTGCTGGCCAACCCTGCCCTGAAAACCGCCGCCAACGCCATCGGCTATAAGGAACTGCGGCCCTGGCTGGAAGGCAGCCTGCCTCTGGAAGAGTGCCTGGAAAACCTCAAGCGCCAGACCCGCCGGTACGCCAAGCGCCAGATCACCTGGCTGAAGCGGGATGAGCGGATCCATTGGCTGGACCCTTCCGCCGTGGATTTTGATAGTTTGGTGAAAGAGGCAAAACAGGTGCTTCAAAATGAGCTCTCTCTGTGATATAATAGAAACGTCCGCAATGGCGGACGTTTCCGATTCCCCTTTTGACCGGCCAAAGTCCGGCCGGTCATTTCGCCTGACGGCGAAAACCAAGGGAAATCAAAGCGGATGCCCCAGAATTTTCAGCGGCAGATAGTTTCGGTCCCCATTTTGCCGAAGCAAAACCAATTAGAAGTCGGTTGGTACACCTACATCCAAACCGGTTTTGCAAGGCAAAATTGCGGCTTTACTAGGGCCGCAAAGGGTTGGATGAGAAACGTCAGGGCAAAGCCATGACGTTTCGTGCCTAACGGCGAAAACCAGTGGAAACCCAACGGATGCTTTATGGTATAATGATTGTCAAAGGCAATCATTACGGTTCCCACTTTACCGCCAATCGGCAAGGACGGCGAACGTGGGGCAATCCGACTTATCATGGACCTGCAACGCAAAGGAGGAAAGACCGTTTTCATGAACTCTTTGTTCAATCGTTTTGTTATCGTGCTGCTGAGCCTGTTCGGCGTGATCTTCTTTGCCTATCAAATCTACCAGATCGTCTATCAGCCCTACCAAACTCAAACGGTGCAGCTGGTGAACTATGCCGATGAAGTAGCCTTAGAAGGGGTGGTACTCAAGGACGAAACGGTGATCCAAAGCGATTATACCGGCGTGGTGAAGTACGAATATGAAAACTCCCAAAAGGTGCTCAGCGGCGCTACGGTGGCTACGGTGTACGCCAATCAGAGCGATCTGCTTTCGGACAACCAGATTGAAACCCTGACCCGCCGGGTGGAGCTGTTAAACCAGGTGGGCAGCGAAAATGCCGCCACCACCATCAACGCTTCCTCCACCATCACCAACCTTCAGCGAGCTCAGATGAATCTGATTTATGACGCCCAGATGGGGGAGTACGACTCCCTTTCCGACGATTCCGACACCCTGTTGGAAGGGCTGCTGCAACAGCAGAAGCTGCTGGATGAGACGTTGGATTTTTCTTCCGTCACCGCCGATCTCAACGCCCAGATTTCCTCTCTTCAGGCCGGCATGACAGGCTCCTCGGTGGAGATCACCGCTCCTTCTTCCGGCTATTTTACCAATGAAACCGACGGCTATGAAACGGTGCTGAACACTTCTATGATCGGCACGGTGACAGTAGATGCCGTGGACCAGCTTTTGGCCACCCAGCCGGCGGCGGATCAGGGGCAGAACGTGGGTAAGCTCATGAGCGCAGCCAAGTGGTATTATTTGGCTAAGCTCTCCTCCAGCGACGCCATTCGCTTTTCCGAAGGCCAGACAGTGCAGCTGGTGTTCCATGGGAATACCGCCCAAACCGTCACCGCCACGGTGGAAACGGTGAATGTGGACGCCTCCAAGAACCAAAGCGCCATCCTGCTATCCAGCACGGTGGTGAATGGCGATTTAATGGATCTGCGGATGGAAAACGCATACTGTATTTTTGATTCCGGTTCCGGACTGCGTGTACCCAGGGAAGCGGTGCGTGTGGTGGATGGGGAAATGGGCGTTTATGTAAATCGAAACCAGGTGGTTAAGTTCAAGAAATTGGACGTGATTTATGAAGGCTCGGATTACCTGATCAGCAACGCCCATGTGGTGAGCGATGCGGAAAATGGGATTGATGCCAATGATTACCTGTCCCTTTACGACGAAATCATTTTGAATGGGAATGATGTATATGACAATATGCCCCTCTCCTGAGACGGTACAAAAGAATGTGGCGGACATCCGCCGCCGGGTGGAAGAAGCCGCCCGGTCCTGCGGAAGGGACCCCAGGGAGATTACCGTTATGGCGGTGACCAAAACGGTGGAACCCCCCGCCATCAACGAAGCCATCCGGCAGGGGGTGACCCTGCTGGGGGAAAATAAGGTGCAGGAATACCTGGATAAGCGGGAGCAGTACCTGCCCGCCACCGTCCACTTTATCGGCAATCTGCAAACCAATAAGGTAAAGTATATCATTGACAAAGTTGCCATGATCCAGTCGGTTTCTTCCGAGAAGCTGGCGTTGGAGATTGAAAAGCAGGCGGCAAAGCACAATCTGGTGATGCCGGTGCTGCTGGAAGTGAATATCGGACAAGAGGAAACCAAAGGCGGCTTTTCCCCTGATGAGCTTTACCAGGTGCTGCCCAAACTGGCCCAAATGGAGCATTTATCGGTGCAGGGGTTGATGTGTATCCCCCCTGTGGAGAATGCGGAACAGTTTTTGCAGCGGATGGAGCAGATTTTTATTGACATCCGGGAGAAAAACATACATAATATAAACATGAGTGTCCTGTCCATGGGAATGAGCGGGGATTTTGAAGCCGCCATCCGCCACGGTTCCACTTTGGTGCGCATCGGCACCGGTCTGTTTGGTAAACGGGATTACTCAAAAAAGTGAAAGAACAATCAATCCACCGAAAAATACAGGAGGTAGCGGATATGGGATTGGGAGATAAACTGAGAAATATGTTCACGATTCCCGACGACGGGGACGAAGACGATGTAGATCGTCAGGACATGGTGGAAGAACCGGTGGTGAACCGCAGCCGGAAGGCCCAGGAATACGATGACTATGATGAAAGCGGCAAGAAGAATAAAGTGGTGAACATCCATGCCACCACCCAGCTTCAGGTGGTTCTGGTGAAGCCGGAAGCCTTCCAGGACGCCAGCGCCATCGCCGACCATTTAAATGAAAAACGCACCGTAGTGCTGAATCTGGAAAGCGCCGGCAATGAATTGGCTCGCCGTTTGGTGGACTTTTTGAGCGGCGTGGCTTACGCCAACAACGGCCAGATCAAGCGGGTCGCCAACAACACCTTCATCATCACTCCTTACAATGTGGACATCGTAGGCGACCTGTTGGATGAGTTGGAAAACAACGGGGTCTACTTCTGATTGCCATGCAGCAGTTAAGCAAAGAGGAAGTTCTTCTTACTGCCCGCCTGCGGGATTTAATCCGCAGTGCGGGGGAGAAGAACTATCCTCGTTTTTCGCATTTTTTGGATGAGACCGGTATCGCCCTGGCCCAGCAGATTCTCAAAGAGGAGCGCATGGAACAGTACGCCTTTTTCGGCGGCTTTTCCGGGACTGTGCGGCAGATGCTGGGGGTGTGTCCCGATTACCTCACGCCGGACCAGCTGGAATTTCCCATTGCCGTGCTGCGGTTTTCCTTTTCCGAAAAGATGGAGCTTTCCCATCGGGATGTGCTGGGCAGTTTAATGAGCCTGGGCATCAAGCGGGAAACGGTAGGGGACATTGTCATCCAGCGGGGTGCGGCGTATGCGGCGGTGTGCGAAGAACTGGCGGACTGGGCGGTGCAGAACATCACCCGCATTGGCAGGGCGGGGGTGCAGACCCAGCTTTGGGACGGTAACCAGGTGGTGTTGGAGCAAAAGTACCGCTGTGTGACGGTGTCGGTGGCTTCTTTGCGGCTGGACGCCGTGGTAGCTGCTGCGCTGCCGGTGAGCCGCACCGTGGCGGCGGAGTTAATCCAAGCCGGAAAGGTGCTGCAAAACGGCCTGCCCCAGACCCAGGTAAGCCGGACCGTGTCGCCGGGAGACCGGCTGACGGTCCGAGGAAAGGGAAAATTCCTGGTGGGGGAGGAAACCGGAACCTCCCGCCGGGGACGGATCCATTTGGAAATCAAGCACTTTGTTTAACAGCTTACCGCAAGATTCTGCAAGATTGAAATAAGGAGGAAACAGCTATGACCATGGAGGATATCCGCAATGTCACCTTTGAACGGGTGGGCCGTCATGGGTACCAAGCCGACGAGGTGGATGTGTTTCTGAAAGAAGTGATGGATTACATCCGTCAGCTTCAGAAGGATTTGGAGGATTCCCAGCAAAAGATGAAGGTGCTGGCGGCGAAGGTGGAAGAATACCGCAACGACGAAGAAAGCATCCGGGAAGCCCTGCTGGGCGCCCAGAAGCTGGGCAAAAGCGTGGTGGCGGAAGCCAACGCCAAAGCAGAGCAGATTGCCACTAAGGCTACTCAGGAGGCCGAGGCGGCTCTCAGCAGCGCCCGGCTGGAAGCAGCCGGCCTGAAAAACGAAGCGGAAACCTACGCCAACGACCTGCGTACCCGGGTGAAGGAAGAAACCGACCGCCGGATCGCAGAAGCCGACCGGAAGGTGGCGGACATCATCCGTCAGAACCGCTACGACATTGAAAAGGAAGAAAGCCGCCTGGCCCGGATGAAGAAGGAAGTGGGCAGCTTCAAGGCCCAGATCATTGATCTGTACCGGACCCACATTGAGCTTTTGGATAAGCTCCCGGCAGAGGAACCGGCGGCTCCCGCCAAGGAAGAGCCTGCCCCCCCAGCCGGAGCAGGTGTCTGCCCCGCCGGAACCGGAAGTCCAGCCTCAGCCGGAATCTGTTCCGGAACCGACGCCGGCGTCTGCCGAAGGCACCCAGGAGTTTGAAACCGGGGACGCCTTCAAAATCAAGCGCAGCAAGTTTGATAATCTGCAATTCGGCAGCAATCTGCCCAAGGCCTAAGGGCCAAAGCAGTCTGCCCAGCAAAAAGTCATCATAAGGATAGGGGAGAAAAGCAGTCCATGGCACAGGATTACAATGAGACCATCAACCTCCCGCAGACCGATTTTCCCATGCGGGGAAATCTGCCCAAGCGGGAACCGCAGTTCATCCAAGAGTGGGAAGAAGAAAAGCTGTACCACAAAATCATGGAACACAACCAGGGCAAACCCATGTTTGTCCTCCATGACGGCCCGCCGTACGCCAACGGCAACGTCCATATGGGCACTGCAATGAATAAGGTGCTCAAGGACATTATCTTAAAGTACAAAAATATGAGCGGCTATCAGGCCCCCTACGTCCCCGGCTGGGACACCCACGGCCTGCCCATTGAATTGAAGGCGCTGAAAAAGGACGGGGTTGACCCCCTGTCCATCACCCCGGTGGAGCTGCGCAAGCTCTGCAAGGAGTTCGCCCTTTCCTTTATCGGTAAGATGGAGGATCAGTTTAAGCGCCTGGGGGTGCTGGGCAACTGGGAAGACCCCTACATGACCCTCAAGCCGGAATTTGAAGCCAAGCAGATTGAGATTTTCGGGGCTATGGTGAAGCGAAACTTCATCTATAAGGGCTTAAAGCCGGTGTATTGGTGCCCCGACTGCAAAACCGCACTGGCGGAAGCGGAAATCGAATATCAGGATGATCCTTGCCGCTCCATCTATGTGAAATTCCAGGTCACTGACGATAAGGGCGTTTTTGCGGGGATGAACATCCCCAAAGAACAGGTTTACTTCGTCATCTGGACCACTACCACCTGGACCATTCCCGGCAATGTGGCGGTCTGCCTGGGGCCGGAATATGAGTACACCCTGGTGAAGACCGGGGACCAGTACCTGGTCATGGCCAAAGAACTGGCGGATGCCACCATGAAGGCCGCCGGTATTTCCGACTATGAGTTTGTGGGCAGCTTCACCGGCAAAGAGCTGGAATATATGAAGGTGCAGCACCCCCTCTACGACCGCCAGTCTCTGGTGATTGTGGGCGACCACGTCACCCTGGACAGCGGCACCGGCTGCGTCCACACCGCACCCGGTTTCGGTGTGGAGGACTTTGAAGTCTGCAAGAATTACCCCGAACTGCCCATTATCGTCCCGGTGGACGGAGACGGCAAGCTCACCAAAGAAGCCGGGGAGTTTGCAGGTTTGACCACCGACGAAGCCAATAAAGCCATCGCCATCAAGCTGGACGCCACCGGCGCCCTGCTGGCCATGGAAAAGATTGTCCACCAGTATCCTCACTGCTGGCGGTGCAAAAAGCCCATTATCTTCCGTGCCACGGAGCAGTGGTTCTGCTCGGTGGATGGGTTTAAGGACGAAGCCATCCAGGCCATCCACAATGTAAAGTGGATCCCCGATTGGGGCGAAGGCCGGATTGTCAATATGGTCCGGGACCGCAGCGACTGGTGCATTTCCCGGCAGCGGACCTGGGGCGTTCCCATCCCCATCCTGTACTGCAAGGACTGCGGCAAACCCATTGTCAACGACACCACCATTGCCGCTATCAGCGACCTGTTCCGCCGGGAAGGAGCGGACGCCTGGTACACTCATGACGTGAAGGACTTCATTCCCGATTCCGTGGTTTGTGAATGCGGCTGTAAGGAATTTACCAAAGAGACCGATATTATGGACGTATGGTTCGACTCCGGCGTCAGCCACGCCGCCGTGTTGGACCAGCGTTCCGACCAGCACTGGCCCGCCGACCTGTACCTGGAAGGCGCCGACCAGTACCGTGGCTGGTTCCAGTCCTCTCTGCTCACCAGCGTAGCCTGGCGGGGACAGGCCCCCTATAAGGCGGTCTGCACCCACGGCTGGGTGGTAGACGGCGAAGGG
This sequence comes from Ruminococcaceae bacterium UBA1375, assembly GCA_002305795.1. Classification (GTDB taxonomy): domain Bacteria; phylum Bacillota; class Clostridia; order Oscillospirales; family Ruminococcaceae; genus Egerieicola; species Egerieicola faecalis. Next base: position 3,831 of record DBRF01000016.1, on the reverse strand, counting down.
CGGAAGATGAGCAAGAGCCTGGGCAACGGCATCGAAGCCCAGGAAATCACCGATCAGTTCGGTGCGGACATCCTCCGGCTCTGGGTGGCTTCCAGCGACTACCACGCCGATGTGCGGATCTCCAAGGAGATCTTAAAGCAGCTCTCCGACACCTACCGCAAGATCCGCAACACCGCCAAGTATATGATTGGCAACCTCTATGATTTCAATCCCGACACTGACCAGCTGCCCCTGGATCAGCTCACCGAGCTGGATCGTCTGGCACTGGTGAAGTGCAACCAGCTCATGGAGCAGGCCTATCAGGCTTATGAAGACATGGATTTCCATCTGGTGTACCATGCTGTGCAGAATTTCTGCACCATTGATCTGAGCCGCTTCTATCTGGACATCTGCAAGGATCGGCTGTACTGCGAAAGCAAGACCGGCACCCTCCGCCGCAGCGCCCAGACCGCCATCTATCTCATTTTGGATGCGTTCACCAAGATCATCGCTCCCATTTTGGCCTTTACTTCCGATGAAATCTGGAAGAGTATGCCTCATACTCAAAATGAAGAGAAAGAACACGTTTTCTTCAATGAGATGAGCAAGCCCTTTGCCGTTTCGGCGGACGAAACCTTCTTGAATAAATGGGACACCATCTTGAAGATCACCTCCGACGTGCAGAAAGCCCTGGAGCTGAAGCGTGCGGATAAACTCATCGGCAAGAGCCTGGAGGCCGCCGTGGTGCTGTACGCTGATGGCGAACTTTACGATTTCATCACCGCCCATCAGGAAGAGCTGACCATGACCTTGATTGTCAGCCAGGTGGAAGCCGCCCATGGACAGGGTGAGTTTACCGGGGATATGGAAGGTCTCTCCATTACCGCCAAGGTGGCCCAAGGGGAGAAGTGCCAGCGCTGCTGGAAGCAGGATGTCACCGTGGGCAGCAACCACGACCATCCCACCCTCTGCGCTCGCTGCGCCCATGTGGTGGAGGAGCTTTGATCCAATCCTAGTCTGTTGCAGCAAAGCAGTGGCTGCTTTTGGTAAAAAGGCAGCTGCTGTTTTCTGTGTGTAACTGGAGTGACGCTATGAAAAACCTATCTCTTTTGACCCGGAAGATCCTGGCTCTCTGCGGCGCCTTGGTGCTGGCCTTTTTGGACCAGCTTTTCAAATACCTGGTGGTGATTTTCATCTCTCCCATGAATCTCCCTCAGGTTGAGGTGATTCCCGGGGTGCTGAGTCTGACCTATGTGGACAACCCCGGCATTGCCTGGAGTATGTTTATGGATCATCCGGAAATCCTCACCATCCTTACAGCGATGCTGATGCTGGTGTTGTTGGTGCTTTTCTTTACAAAATTCGTCCGTTCCGGCGTGTTGATGGTCTTTCTTATGCTGGTGCTGGGAGGCGGCCTGGGCAACTTGGCGGACCGAGTGTTCCGGGGCAGCGTAGTGGACTATTTGACCCTGGAGTTTATTGATTTCCCCGTCTTTAACTTTGCCGACTGCCTGGTGGTGGTAGGAGTGCTGCTGACCCTGGTTTGGGTTATGTTCCATTGGTTTAAAGAAGATAAGACCAAGCTGCCGGAACACGCCGCTGCGTCCACCCAGGCGGACAGCGGGGAAAGGGAACTGGTGGAAAAGCATTCCCAGGAGGATTTGGATGACTGAATCTCAACCGGAAATCCTGTTTTTCCCCATCACCGACACCCAGGAGGGGGCCCGGCTGGACGCCGTGGTCAGCGAGCTTTCCGGTCTGTCCCGGGCCAGGGTGCAGAAACTCTGCCAGGAGGGGCTGGTGCAGGTCAACGGCAGGCCCGGCGGGAAAAACACCCGCTTAAAGTCCGGGGATGAAATCCGGGTGGAACTGCCGCCCCTCCGTCCCTTGGAGGTGGAGGCCCAGAATATCCCCTTGGAGATTGTCTATGAGGATGAACACCTTTTGGTGGTGAATAAACCAAAAGGCATGGTGGTGCACCCTGCCCCCGGCAATCCTGACGGTACCTTGGTCAACGCCCTGCTGTACCACTGCCGGGACCATCTCAGCGGCATCAATGGGGTGCTGCGCCCCGGCATTGTCCACCGGATCGACAAGGACACCTCCGGCCTGCTGATGGTGGCCAAGGACGACGCCACCCACCAGGGCTTGGCGGAGCAGATTGCCGCCCACTCCTTTTTGCGGGAGTATGAAACGGTGGTGTACGGCCGAATGGAGCAGGAAGAGGGAACGGTGAACCTCCCCATTGGGCGGAGCAAAGCGGACCGGAAAAAGATGTGCGTCTGCTACGACCATTCCCGCCCAGCGGTGACCCATTACCGGCTGCTGGAGCAATATCAGGGATTTGCCCATCTGAAGTGCCGGCTGGAGACCGGCCGCACCCATCAGATCCGTGTCCATATGGCTGCCATTGGGCATCCGGTAGCAGGGGATCCGGTGTACGGACCCAAAAAAATCATCGAACGGCTGCATGGACAGTGCCTTCACGCAAAAACTTTGGGGTTTGTCCATCCGGCCACGGGAAAATGGATGGAATTTACCTCTGTGTTGCCGGAGTATTTTCAATCTTTCTTAAAAGGACTGAAAAAGGCAGATTGAATGGATTTTTCAGGGTGTAATGACGCTTTTTCGAGGAAAATTTGCTTGACACAAGCCGATGGTTTGTGTATCATTAAACTATGGATATGATTCTCCCCTAATCATAATAAGTGAACAAGGAGTGTTACCTATGAGCAATGAAAAGCATAGACCGGTTGTGCTGCAGCGGGCAGACCCTTATTTGTACAAGCACACCGACGGCTATTACTATTTTACCGGTTCGGTTCCCAGCTATGACCGCATCGAGCTTCGCCGCAGCAAGACCATTGCCGGCTTGGCGGAAGCGGAAACCTACGATGTATGGTTCCGTCATGAAAGCGGCATCATGAGCGAACACATCTGGGCTCCGGAGATTTACTATCTGGACGGAAAGTGGTATATCTACTTTGCCGCAAGTGATAAAGATGACATCTGGGAGCTGCGTCCCTATGTATTGGAATGTGAGGGCCAGGACCCCCTCCACGACAAGTGGATTGAGCTGGGTCAGATGCAGCCGGCAGACGACGACGACAAATCTTTCCAGGACTTCTCCCTGGACGCCACCATCTTTGAGCACAAAGGGAAGCGTTACTATATCTGGGCAGAAAAAGTGGGAGGCCAGAAGGGCATTTCCAACCTGTACATTGCGGAAATGGAATCTCCTTGCAAGCTGAAGACCGTTCAATTCCTGCTCACCACCCCGGACTATGACTGGGAACGGATTGATTTCTGGGTGAACGAAGGTCCTGCTGTGCTCAAGCGCAATGGCAAAATCTTCATCACCTTTTCCGCTTCCGCCACCGGTGCCATGTACTGCATGGGCATGGTCTACTGTGACGAAGACGCCGACCTGCTGGATCGCAACAGCTGGACCAAGCTGCGCTATCCGGTGGTGCAGACCAGAGAAGATCTGGGCATCTACGGTCCCGGCCACAACAGCTTTACCCAGGATGAGGAAGGCAACGACATCTGCGTTTACCATGCTCGGGATTATGCGGAAATTGTGGGCGACCCGTTGTATGACCCCAACCGTCATGCCCGTATCATGAAGATCGAGTACGACGAAAAGGGTTTCCCCATTTTTGAGCTGTAAGATCTGTTTTTCCAAAAATTCAGATTGTTTTAAGACGTTTCCAGGCTATTGCCGGCTTGGAGGCGTCTTTTTTATTTGCCGGATTTCCCACAACAGGGAACAGGCAGCCCGTAAAAGGAGGCTGCCTGTTTTCGCTGTGTTTATCCTTTGTGGAGTGCTTAATCGTTGGGCCGGGTGTAGAA